>NZ_MUND01000153.1 GCF_002154375.1 Streptomyces glaucescens
GGCGGCCACCGGGTCGTGGGTGACCATGACGGTCGTGCGGCCGTCCCGGTCGACGGTGCCGCGCAGCAGCGCCAGCACCTGACGGCCGCTCCGCGAGTCGAGGGCGCCGGTGGGCTCGTCGGCGAACAGCACGTCGGGGCGGGTGATCAGGGCACGGGCGAGGGCGACACGCTGCTGCTGGCCGCCGGAGAGCCGGTCGGGCCGGTGCCGGACGCGGTCGCCGAGCCCGACCCGGGCCAGGACCTCGCGCACCCGCGCCCTGGGGACGCGCCGGCCGGCCAGCCGCAGCGGCAGGGCGACGTTCTGCTCGGCGGTGAGCGAGGGCAGCAGGTTGTACGCCTGGAAGACGAAGCCGATCCGCTCGCGGCGCAGCAGGGTCAGCCGCCGCTCGCTCAGCGTCGTCAGCTCCGTACCGCCGAGCGTCACCGATCCGGAGGTCGGGCGGTCCAGGCCGGCGGCGCACTGGAGCAGGGTCGACTTGCCGGAGCCGGAGGGGCCCATGACGGCGGTGAAGGTGCCCTCGGGGAACGTCAGGGAGACGTCGTCGAGGGCGGTGACGGTGTGGCCGCCGGTGCGGTGTGTCCTGGTGACGGAGCGCAGCCGGAGGGCGGCGGGCCGGGTCGTGGGCATGGGGTTCCCCCGTGGTGTCGGTGACGTGGTGCCAGGGATGCGGTGCGGTGATCCCGTGAGGGCTCCACCCCATCGCGCGGGGGCCGCCGGGCGCAGTGCGGCAGGGGCGAGAAAGGGGGTGGGGCCAGCCATACCCCCGGCAGGCCCCCTGGACGGATGGAGGCGGGCGGCGGGGGCTCCTACCGTGGCGGGCATGCCTCCTTCCCTCGACCGCCGCACCGTCTGGCAGGCCATGGCCCGCCCGCGCTTCCTGCTGTCGGCGTGGCCCTGGCGGGCTGCCGGATACCTGCTGAGCGGGGCCGTGTTCGGGGCCGCCGTACTGGTGGCGCTGCTGGGCCTGGCCGTGGCCGGCGGGGTGCTGGCCGTCGTACTGGTCGGGCTGCCGCTGCTCTTGGGGCTGGCGCTCGCCGGGATCCCGGTGGCGTGGGCGGAGCGCGGGCGGCTGCGGCTCGTCGACGCCGAACCGGTGCCGCACGGGCACCGGGAGCCGGAGACGGCCGGGCTGTGGGCGTGGCTGACGACCCGGCTGCGGGAGCGGGCGACCTGGCAGGAGCTGGGCCACGCGCTGCTCTACGCGGGCCTGTTGTGGCCGCTGGACGCCCTGCTGCTGACCGTGGGCCTGCTGGTGCCGCTGGCGGTCACCGCGACACCGCTGCTGATGGCCACCGCCGGGGACGGGCGGGAGGCCAAGGTGGTCAAGCTGTGGACGGTGACCGGATGGCCGGCGGCGGGCGCCGTCGCCGTCCTCGGGCTGCTGCTGCTCGCCGTGGGCGGCTATGTGCTGGGCGTCGCGGCGGGGGCACGGGCCGGGCTGACGCGGCTGCTGCTCACCTCGCGGGACGGGGAACTGGACGCCCGGGTGGTCGAACTGGCCCGGTCCCGGGTGCGATTGGTGGACGCCTTCGAGGCGGAGCGCCGCCGGATCGAACGCGATCTGCACGACGGGGCCCAGCAGCGGCTGGTCGCCCTGACGATGACCCTGGGCCTGGCCCGTCTCGACGCCCCGCCCGGGCCGCTCGCCGACCAGCTGGCCCGGGCGCACGAGGAGGCCGGGCGGGCCCTGGCCGAACTGCGGGAGCTCATCCACGGCATCCACCCCCAGGTGCTCGCCGACTACGGGCTCGGCGCGGCGGTCGCCGACGCCGCCGACCGGTCCGCGGTGCCGGTCGACGTCCATCTGGAGCTGCCGGGGCGGCTCCCGCGGGCGGTGGAGGCGGCCGGGTACTTCGTGGTGTGCGAGGCGCTGGCCAACGTGGACCGGCACAGCGGGGCGAGGCGGGCCGAGGTGCGGGGCGGGCACGCCGGGGGAAGGCTGTGGCTGGAGGTCTGGGACGACGGGCACGGCGGCGCGCAGGCGGCACGGGGCGGCGCCGGGGACGGGGGCGGCAGCGGCCTGACGGGGCTCGCGGACCGCGTCTCGGTGCTCGATGGCAGACTCGGGCTGTCCAGTCCGCCCGGTGGACCGACCCTGTTGCGTGTGGAGATCCCTTGCGAGCTGAGCGAGACGGCCGGCGCCTGCGCGTAGTGCTGGCCGAGGACAGCGTTCTGCTGCGGGAGGGCCTGGTCGGGCTGCTCGGCCGGTTCGGGCACGAGGTGGCCGCGGCCGTCGGGGACGCCGAGTCGCTGGTCGCCGCCGTCGCCGAGCACGCGCCCGACATCGTCGTGACGGACGTCCGGATGCCGCCCGGCCACCAGGACGAGGGCCTGCACGCCGCCGTACGGCTGCGCGCGGAACGGCCCGCGCTGCCCGTGCTGGTGCTCAGCCAGTACGTCCAGCGCGCCTACGCCGCCGAGCTGCTGGACTCCGGGGACGGCACCGGCGTGGGGTACCTGCTGAAGGACCGGGTCGGGCAGGTCGAGGAGTTCGTGGCCGCGCTGGGGGAGGTGGCGGCCGGCGGCACGGTCGTCGACCCCGAGGTGGTACGGCAGTTGCTGCGCCGGCGCCGCGACCCGCTGGAACGGCTCAGTCCGCGCGAACGGGAGGTGCTGGCGCTGGTCGCGCAGGGCAGGTCCAACGGTGCCATCGCCCGGGAACTGGTGGTCTCCGAGGCCGCCGTCGGCAAGCACATCGGCAGCATCCTGACCAAGCTGGACCTGCCGCCGGCGCAGGAGACGCACCGCCGGGTGCTGGCGGTGCTCGCCTTCCTGCGGGCCTGAGCCCGCCGCCGGCCCGGCCCGCCGAAGCGGCCGGCCCTGCCCCCGAAGCGGTGACCCGGGCACCGTGCGGCGGCGATTTCACGGTGGTGCGGCCACCGTCACGGAACGGTACGTCTCGCGCGAGGGGGTCCGCGGCGGTGCCGCCGCGGCCCGTCACGGGGCCTCGCGGGCCGCTCCCGGGCCGCTCCACGGGGCCGCGATGGTCCGCCGCGCACCCGGGGCCCGAGATGTGTGACGAGTGCACCTGGCTGGCTCTCGGCCTTCCGCCGCACCGTTGAAGGGCGGAGGAAAACCCTGGGGGGAAGGGAGAGACCAGTGACCCTGATGAGGGTGGAACCGCCCGAGAGTCCCGGGCGGCGGTACGTGCCCGACTCGATCGTCAGCGACGTGTGCGCGGAGCTGTTCGCCTCGCTGCCGCGCAGCGACCAGCGCCAGAAGGGCGAACTGTACGTGCGGGGGCTGCTGCGGGCCGAAGGACGCAAGTCCGTACGGAACATCGCGGCCTACGTCGGCGGGAGGGCGGCCGAGCAGAGCCTGCACCACTTCGTCGCCTCGTCCACCTGGGACTGGGCACCCGTACGGGCCGCGCTCGCCCGCTACCTGGAACGCACCCTGCGGCCCCGGGCCTGGGTGGTGCGGCCGATGGTCATCTCCAAGGCGGGCACCGAGTCCGTGGGCGTCGCCCCGCGCTTCGTGTCCGGGATCGGACAGGTCGTCAACAGCCAGGAAGCCTTCGGGGTCTGGGCGGTCGACGACGAGAGCGGCTGCCCCGTGAACTGGCGGCTCGCGCTGCCCGGCAAGTGGCGCGACAACATCCGCTCCGTCTCCCCGCACATACCGGAATCGGAGCTGGCGGCGTCCCCGCTGGACTGTGCCGTCCGGGCCGCCCGCCAGGTGCAGGGGTGGACCGGGCCGCCGCGCCGGCCGGTGGTGCTCGACCTCCAGGACGCCGACCCGGCGGCCGTGGCCCGGCGCCTGAACCTGGCGGGCCTGCCCTTCGTCTGCGCGGTGCGCGGCACCGTCCGCGTCGGCTGCGCGGACCCCGCGCTGCCCGGCGCCGAGGGCCGGGCCATGGCCGCGCACCAGCTGCTGCTGATGGCCCGCACCCTGCGCCGCCCGGTCACCTGGACCGACCCCGTCACCCAGGTGCCCGGCACCAGCCTGGTGGCCGGACTGCGGGTCACGCTGGGCGAGGGCACGGAGCCGCTGCTGCTGCTCGGCGAGTGGACCGACCCGCGCGGCTGGCCGCAGCGGTACTGGATCAGCAGGCTCGGCGACATGCCGCTCGGCGCCCAGCTGCGGCTGGCCCGTCTGGTGGGCAACGTGGACGCGGACTTCGCCCGGATCTCCGTGCCGGTGGGGCTGACCGACTTCAGCGGGCGCTCGTACGAGGGCTGGCACCGGCACACCACGCTGGCCTCCGTCGCCCACGCCGTCCGTCTGCTCACCGGCACCGACGGCCGCCGCGGCGACCAGCCGGCGGATCTGCCCGCGTGAGCGGGGTGCGGGGCCGGACCGCGGGGCCGCGCCCAGGGACGTCGGCCGCTTCGGGGTGAGGGCGTGTGCGGTGGGGGCCGCCGGGGTGCTCCGGGTGCCGGCCGGTGCTCCCGGTGAGCGTGGCGGCGCACGGTGCTGCACGCGGCGGCCCGGCCGGTGCGGCCGACGGTCCCGCCGGGCCGGTGCGGGCCGGTGTGGGCCGGTGTCAGCCGACCACCTGTCTCGGCTGGCCGCGGTGGCGCTGGTTGAGCGTGGCACGGGTGCGCTGGAGCTGGAGGGCCAGCTGGACCTGGAGGGCGCGGGACGGTTTCTGCCAGCCCTCGCCGAGGAGTTCGGTGATCCGTTCCAGGCGTCGGGAGACGGTGTTGGGGTGGACGTGCAGGACCTCCGCGGCCCGTGACGGGCTGTTGGCGGAGGCGAAGTACGCCTCCAGGGTCGGGACCAGCTCGGTGAACTGCTGGTCGTCGTAGTCGAGGACCGGGCCGATGGTGTCGCTGATGAAGGTGGCGACGTCCGGCTGGTCGGAGAGGAGGAGACCGAGGAAACCGAGGTCCTGCGGGGAGGCGGTGCCGCCGGGACCCATGAGGCGGGTCACCGCGTCCAGGCAGCGGCGTGCCTCCTCGTGGATGGCGGCTATCTGCCCGGGGCCGCGGGCCGGTCCGGCCGAGCCGACGGTCACGGGGCAGCGCAGTGCCTCGCCGAGTTCCTTGGAGACCGCCTGCGCGGCCGGGCCCGGTTCGGTGCCGGGCAGCAGCAGCACCATGCGGTCGCCGTCGACGTGCTTCAGGCCGCGGTGGCGGTGGGCGTAGGAGGAGGCCCAGGCGGCGGTCCGGCCGCGCAGGCCCTTCTCGACGCGGGCGACGACCATGACGTGCGGCGCCTCCAGGTCGAGGTCGAGGCGGCGGGCCTGTTCCGCGATCTGCTCCGGCGGAGGTGGGGTACCGCGCAGCAGGCTGTGGAAGAACTCGTCGCGCAGCTGGCCCTGGGTGGCGGCGACCCCGTCCTGGATCATCAGGGTGACCGCGGTGAGCTGGGCGGTCAGGCCCAGCAGCTGGAGCTGGTGGTCGTCGGCGGGGCCGTCGGCGGTGAACAGCAGCGGGCCGAGCAGGTCATCGCCCACCCGGACGGCGGCGACCCAGGTGCGCGGGGTGGCGTCGCCGCAGGCGACGGGCCGGCTCTCGGCGTGCGCCTCCAGTAAGGCGACCCGCAGGTCCTCCTCGGAGGGTTCGGCGAGGGTGCCCACCGGTCCGGCGAGGATCCGCCCGGAGGGGTCCCGGACCAGCAGGGCGCCGCCCAGGGCGCGGGCCGCCTCGGTGATCAGGGCGCCGAGACCGCCGCCGCGCAGCACCATGTCGAGCAGCCGGCAGTGGATCTCGCCGAGCCGGCGGGCGGCGGTGGAGGAGTCCCGGGCGCGGGAGGTGTTGCGGGCGAGGGCGACCACCTCGTGCCGGGTCTGTTCCAGCAGCCGGGCCTTCTCGATGGCGACGGCGGCGAGGTCGGCGAGGGAGCTCATCAACGAGACCTCGTCGGGGGTGAAGTGCCGCACCCGGCGGTCGGCGACGTAGAGCACGCCGAGGCCGGTGCCCTCGTGCTGGAGCGGGACCGCCATCACGGCGTGCAGGCCTTCGGCGCGCACGACCTCGTCGATGACCTCGGAGTGGGTGAAGCGGTCGTCGCCCAGGTAGTCCGCCGACCAGAAGGGCGCGGACCCCTCGGCGGCGCGCCGGCCGACGCCGCCGTCGAGCGGCACGCTGAAGCCGATGGTGAGCGCGGACGCGTGGCCGTCGGCCGCGCGCACCCGGGAGCACCGTGCCTCCACGTCGTCGAACGACACCCAGGACATGGCGAGTCCGAGCAGCAGCCGGGCGCGCCGGGTGATGACCTTCAGCAGCGCGTCCAGGTCGTACGGCAGGGTCAGGTCCCGTGCGGTGTCGACCAGCGCGGCGAGTCCGGCCTCCCGCTGCTGCCGTCGCGCGAAGAGCGCGTGGATGCCCAGGCTGAGGTCCACCGCCCTGGTCAGGCGGGCCATTTCCGCCTTCGACGTGCCGTTCGCGCGGGCTCGGTGGAGCAGCTCTTGCAGCGCGGAAGCGGGTGCCTCCTTTTGGAGCAGTTCCAGTAGTTCGAATGCCTCGTCGGCCACGACGGTTCCCCCCGGCACCTGTGCGGTCGCATCTGTCCAGCGACGTGAGTCGAAGCGGAGCTTTGACCGCCAGAAAGTATTTCCTTGGGCCAAGAGGAGGTCAACAAGCAATTGCAACAAGCATTTGAAGTCTGGACCGTCCCGGCTGTCGGCCGCTCGGTGTGACCGGGCCACCACACACGGCGTTCAGGTTGTCACTGGGGCACCTTCTGGTGGACGCCTCCGAGCGGTGAGGCTGATCACGTTCCCTCCCCGGGATCGACACCTGCCACTCACATGTCACGAGGAGACGTCCCATGCCGTCTGTGCTCAAGAGTTACGAACGGTCTCTCGAGCGGAGCCGTATCTCGCTGACCCGCGAGGACCGTCCCCGGGTGTTCACGCTGTGCGGGGAGGAGTGGGACCTGCTGGACGAGGTGTTCGCTCCGGTGTTCTCGCCGTCCACCGGGGTGGCGCTGGAACTGCTGGGCCTGAACCAGAGACCGCCGGTGCCATGCAGCGGTTCGTTCCTGGAGGTCGGCTGCGGCACCGGGGTCATCGCGGTGATGGGCGCGCTGGCCGGGTACGACCGGGTGGTCGCCTCCGACATCAACCCGCGGGCGGTGGAGAACGCGGCGCTCAACGCGGAGCGGCACGGCGTCACCGACCGGCTCCGGGCCGTGCACAGCGACCTGTTCTCCGGACTGGAGGAGGGCGAGCGGTTCGACACCGTCTTCTGGAGCTCCAACTACGTGATGGGCCCGGAGACCTACGAGTACCAGTCCGTCCACGAGTGCGCCTACGTCGACCCGGGCTACCGCGCCCACCGGCGGTACCTGGAGCAGGCGCCGGACCGGGTCACACCGGGCGGGCGGGCGCTGCTGCACTTCAGCGACCGCGGTGACCTGCCCGCGCTGTACCGGATGGCCGACGCGACCGGACGGCGGCTGCGGGTGCTGGAGAGCTGCCGGGTGCGCGAGGGCGAGTACGGCGACGACGTCGTCGAGCACATGCTGATCGAGATCACGCGCGCCGCCGGCTGAACCACGGCGGCGCCACCGGCCACGCAGCACCACGCGTCATCACGCCGATCATGACGCCTGCGCCGGAACACGTGCGGTGGCAGGCGAGTAGGGGGACTCACGTGCGCACGCTTCTCGTCGACAACTACGACTCGTTCACGTACAACCTCTTCCACCACCTCACCGAGGTGAACGGACGCGAGCCGGAGGTGATCCGGAACGACGATCCGCGGTGGCGGGACGCTCATCTGGCCGCGTTCGACAACGTGGTCGTCTCGCCCGGCCCGGGCCACCCGGGGCGCGCCGCCGACTTCGGCGTCTGCGCGGACATCATCCGGCGGACCACGCTGCCGGTGCTCGGCATCTGCCTGGGCCACCAGGGGATCGGCCTGCTGCACGGCGCCGCCGTCGGGCGGGCTCCGGAGCCCCGGCACGGCCGCACCTCACCGGTGCTGCACGACGGCACCGGGGTGTTCGCCGGACTGCCCAGCCCGTTCGAGGTGGTGCGCTACCACTCCCTGGCGGTGACGGACCTCCCGCCGGAGCTCGCGGCCACCGCCTGGACGCCGGACGGCGTGCTGATGGGGCTGCGGCACCGGGAGCGGCCGCTGTGGGGGGTGCAGTTCCATCCGGAGTCGGTCCTCAGCGAGCACGGGATCGAACTGCTCGCCAACTTCGCGGAGCTGACGCGCGGGCACCGGCGGCGGGCCGGGGTGACGCCGGCGGCCGTCGGGGCGCCGGTGCGGGCGGGTGCGGGTGCGGGTGCGCGAGCGGGAGCGGCGACGGCCGGTGTGACCGCCACCGCCGGTGCGGCGACGGCAGACGGTGCGGTGGCAGATGCGGCCGGCGCCGGGTCCCGCCGGCTGCGGGTGCTGAGCCGGGAGCTGGCGACGCGGTGGGACGACGAGGTGGTCTACGCGCGGATCTTCCAGGGCGGGGAGTACGCCTTCTGGCTGGACAGCAGCCTGCGTGACGAGCGGCGGGGCCGTTTCTCCGTGATGGGCGACGCGTCGGGTCCGCTGGCCCGGGTGGCGACGGCGGACGTGTGGAGCCGGACGGTGAGCGTGCGGTCGGCGACGCGCGGGGAGCAGTCCGAGGACATTGTTGCTGGAACGTTTCTTCAGTGGCTGGACCGGGACCTCCGGGCCATCCGGGCCCAGCTCCCGCCGCTGCCCTGCGACTTCGCGCTCGGCTGGGTCGGCTACCTCGGCTACGAACTGAAGGCCGAGTGCGGCGGCGACCTCGCGCACCGCTCGGACGACCCCGACGCCACCATGGTCTTCGCCGACCGTGCCCTCGTCCTCGACCACGCCACCGGCACCACCCACCTGCTGGCCCTCGCCGAGGAGGACGACGAGGCGGCGGCCCGCGCCTGGCTGGACCGCACCGCCCGGCGGCTCGGCGCACTGGCCGGAGCGGTGCTCCCGGCGCCCGAACAGCCCGTCCCCACCGGTGAGATACGGCTGCGCCACGACCGCGACGCCTACCTGCGGCTGATCGCCGAGTGCCAGGAGCAGATCGCCGCCGGCGAGACGTACGAGGTCTGCCTGACGAACATGGCCGAGGCCGACGGCGGCATCGACCCCTGGCAGGCCTACCGGCTGCTGCGCCGCACCAGCCCGGCGCCCTTCGCCGCGCTGCTGGAGTTCGGCGGCACGTCCGTGCTGAGCACCTCGCCGGAGCGGTTCCTGCGGGTCGGCCCGGACGGACTCGCGGAGTCCTCCCCGATCAAGGGCACCCGGCCGCGCGGCGCCACCCCCGAGGAGGACGCGGCCCTGGTGGCCGAGCTGAGGGAGTGCGAGAAGGACCGGTCGGAGAACCTGATGATCGTCGACCTGGTCCGCAACGACCTCGGGCGCTGCGCGGTCCCCGGCTCGGTGCGGGCCGACGAGGTGTTCCAGGTGGAGTCGTACGCCACCGTCCACCAGCTGGTCAGTACCGTGCGGGCCCGGCTGCGGCCGGAGCTGTCCGCCGTGGACTGCGTCCGCGCGGCCTTCCCGCCCGGCTCGATGACCGGTGCGCCCAAGATCCGCACCATGCGGATCATCGACCGGCTGGAGGCCGGTCCGCGCGGGGTCTACTCCGGTGCCATCGGCTATCTGTCCCTGTCCGGCGCGGCCGACCTCAGCGTGGTGATCCGCACCGCCCGCGTCACTGCGGACCGCGTGACGTACGGCGTCGGCGGCGCCGTGGTGGCCCTGTCGGACCCGGAGGGCGAGTACGAGGAGACGGCGGTCAAGTCCGCTCCCCTGCTGACCCTGACGGGCGCTCGCTTTCCGGACCGGGAACGGCAGCGCATCCCGTCATGAGGTCCCAGCCGCGCTGGAGCCGCTCCAGCTCCCGCGTCGCCAGCGCGGCGGCGGCCTCCTCCGCGTCGACCCCGAGCCCGGCCAGGTCGGCCAGCGCGCGGGCGGCCGAGGTGTGCTGGTTCAGCAGGGTGTCCCCGGCGAGGCCGCCGAGCCGGGCGGCCTCCTCCATGGTGCGCGGGGCCAGGGCGTGGGCGGTGTTCCAGCCGACCAGCCGGCCCACGCCCGCCGCGCCGCCCGTGGTCCACAGCAGCCGGGGCGGCAGGGCGCCGTTGGCGCGCAGCACCCGCCACCAGCCGCCGGTCAGCCGCTGCTCGCGCAGCCGGAACAGGGTGCGGGCCACGGCGAGCCCGGCGGTGCCGCGGGCCGCGTGGTCCGGCCGCGCCCCCAGCTCGGTGAGCCGGGCGTCGGCCTCCGCGTCGAACAGGCCCACGGGGAACGACACCACCACCGGGACGTCGCTCAGCCGCACCCCGGCGGCCAGCGCCCGCTCCATGCCCTGGACGTAGGCGTCGAGCACCTGGCCGTACCGGACCGCGCCGGTCACCAGGGAGCCGTGCACGCCGATGCCCTCGGTGAGCAGGGCGACCAGGGCGGTGCGGCCAGCGGCGGTCATGGGGATGCGCACCATCACGTTCGGGCGGCGCACCGTGGCGTGCAGCATGCGGGCCGCGTCGACCAGGGCCCCGGCGTCGTCGGCCAGCCGCGGGTCCACGGGGACGGACACCTGGCCGGCGCCCGCGTCCGTGCCGTAGGCGGGCAGCAGGGCGTCGCACGCCGCCCGGATCAGCCCCGGCTCGGTGCCGGGCGGCACCAGGGCTCCCTCTAACGCGTGCTTGAGGGTGCGCTGCCCCACGGCGGTGTCGAGCTCGCCGGCGTCTCCAGGTGCCAGCCACGGCGACACACCCTCGGCCACCAGCTGCTTCAGCAGCAATCCAGCTTCTTGACTCAGCACAGCGACGACCCTAGAGCGGCCGGGCGCACGGGCACCACGGCAATCCGGGCACTTCGTCAAGTAGTGAGCCCGCGCGGGGAAGTTGACCGGAATACAAGGGTCGGCCCCGGGCGAATCCCGGTGGCCGAAAGGAAGAGCAGGTGGCCGGATCGTGCTGTGTGCGGGCGCACCATAGGCGGATCACCGCACGGCATTCCGCCGCCGCCCGGACGATTCGTCAGGTCGACCGGAATTCCCCGGACAGGACTTGATGAAGTCGGCGGCACCTGACGGACCCGGAATACTCCGATGGTTCCCGCATTCCCCTCCTTCGCAGACTGCACAGCGCATCCCAAGTCACGGCAGTTTCTGTTTGAGGAGGTGTTACGTGCAGGGTGTCGCACACTGGAAGACCCTGCCGGCGGGCCAGCAACCCGACTGGCCCGACCAGGCCACCCTGGCTCATGCCAGGTCCGTACTCGCCGATGCCCCCGCCCTCGTGCGCGCCGCGGACGTGGCGGAGCTGAAGGCTCTGCTGGCGGCGGCCGCGCGCGGCGAGGTCCAGGTGGTGCAGAGCGGGGACTGCGCCGAGGACCCCGCCGAGTGCACACCCGGCTACGTCGCCCGCAAGGCGGCGCTGCTGGACGTACTGGCCGGGGCCATGAAAGCCCGCTCGCTCAAGCCCGTCGTACGGGTGGGCCGGCTCGCGGGCCAGTTCGGCAAACCGCGCTCCCGGCCCACCGAGACCGTCGACGGCGTCGAACTCCCCGTCTACCGCGGCCACATGGTCAACAGCCCCGAACCCGATCCGCGGCTGCGCCGGCCCGACCCGGAACGGCTCATCGCCGGCTACCGGGCCGCCGCCCAGGCCATGCGGACCCTCGGCTGGCACGGCGAGCGCCGCCGCTCCCGTGCCGAGGCACCGGTGTGGACCAGCCACGAGGCGCTGCTCCTCGACTACGAGGAGCCGCTGCTGCGCCCCACGGGGGACGGCCTGCTGCTGTCCTCCACGCACTGGCCGTGGATCGGCGAACGCACCCGCGACCCGGACGGTGCGCACGTCGCGCTGCTCGCCGAGGTCGTCAACCCGGTGGCCGTCAAGGTCGGCCCCGGCATGACCCCCGAGGAACTCCTGGAACTGTGCGCCCGGCTCGACCCGGAGCGGGAACCGGGCCGGCTCACGCTGATCGCCCGCATGGGCCACGGCACGGTGGCCGAACGGCTGCCCCGCCTGGTGCTCGCCGTCCGCGCGGCCGGGCATCCGGTGCTGTGGATGTGCGATCCCATGCACGGCAACACCGTCTCCACCCCGGCCGGTCTGAAGACCCGCTACGTGGAGTCGATCGTGCAGGAGGTCGAGGAGTTCCAGACGGCCGTCACCGACTACGGCGGGACCGCGGCCGGACTCCACCTGGAGACCACCCCCGACCGGGTCCACGAATGTGTGGCCGACGCCTACCACGTCGACGAGCTGGGCGAGAAGTACGCCACGTTCTGCGACCCGCGACTCAACCCGGACCAGGCGTTCACCGTCGTGTCCGCCTGGCGCGGCTGACCCGAAGGAGGGCACGCATCATGCAAGGAAGGATCGCCCTGGTCACCGGGGCGGCCGGAGGCATCGGCGAGGCGGTCGTGCGGGCACTGGCCGCGCACGGGGCGCGGGTCGTCGCCGTCGACCGCAACGCCGAGCGGCTGCGCGAGATCACCAAGTCGGTCGGCGAGGACGGCGGTCTGGCCGAGGCGTTCGTCGCCGACGTCACCTCCAGCGCCGACGTGGAAGCGCTGGTCGAGGACGTCGAGGTGACCGTCGGGCCCATCGACTACCTGGTCAACGGCGCGGGCGTGCTGCGGATGGGCGAGGCCCGGAAGCTGACCGACGAGGAGTGGGCGATCACGTTCGCGGTGAACACCAGCGGCGTGTTCTTCACCTCGCGGGCCGTGGTCAACCGGATGGTCCCGCGCCGGCGCGGGGCGATCGTCACCATCGCCTCCAACGCCGCGGGCACCGCGCGCACCGAGATGTCCGCGTACGCCGCGTCCAAGGCCGCCGCGACCATGTTCACCAAGTGCCTCGGGCTGGAGGTGGCCAAGCACGGCATCCGCGCCAACCTGGTCGCCCCGGGCTCCACCGACACCCCGATGCTGTCGTCGATGTGGCAGGACGAGAGCAGCGCCCGCGCCTCGATCGAGGGGGTGCCCGACGCCTACCGGGTCGGCATCCCGCTGGGCAGGCTGGCCCGGCCGGAGGACGTCGCCGAGGCCGTCGTCTTCCTCCTCTCCGACAAGGCCGCCCACATCACCATGCACGACCTCACCGTGGACGGCGGCGCGGCCCTCGGCGTCTGAGCCACGGCACCCGGTGCGCGGGGCCCGGCGCGACCCCGGCCGGTCCGAAGACCCACGTGACGTCGCCCCTTTCCCCAACCCGATCCTGAGAGAGGACCGCATGGCAGGCATTCCTGCGATCCGTCCCTACCCGATGCCGACCCGGGAGGAGCTGCCCGAGTCGGACGTGGCGTGGACGGTCGATCCGGATCGTGCCGTACTGCTCGTGCACGATCTTCAGAAGTACTTCCTCGCCGCGTTCCCGGCCGGCCGGCAGCCCGTCGTGGACCTGGTGGGCAACGCGGCCCGGGTGCGCGCACGGTGCGCCGAACTCGGTGTGCCGGTCGCCTACACCGCCCAGCCCGGCGGCATGTCCCGGCAGGAGCGCGGGCTGCTGAAGGACTTCTGGGGGCCGGGGATGACCCCGAGCCCCGAGCACCGGGAGGTGGTGGACCCGGTCGCGCCGGCCGACGGCGACTGGAAGCTCACCAAGTGGCGCTACAGCGCCTTCTTCAAGACCGACCTGCTGGAGCGGATGCGGGCCACCGGCCGGGACCAGCTCATCCTGTGCGGGGTGTACGCGCACGTGGGCGTGCTGATGACCGCGGTGGACGCGTTCACCCACGACATCCAGCCGTTCCTCGTCGCCGACGCGGTCGCCGACTTCAGCGCCGAGGACCACCGGATGGCCCTGGAGTACGCCGCCACCCGCTGCGCCGCCCTGACCACCACCGAGGAACTGCTGAGCGCGCTGGCGGCGCCCCGCGTCGCCGTCGCCGCCGGAAGGGAGTCGACATGACGGCGGACCCGATGGACGTGCTGCGCGGGCCGGCGGACGGACGGCCGGCCGCCTTCGCGCTGATCCACCGGCCCCACACCCGCACCGACGGCCGCGTCGACCTGCTGCTCGGCGACTTCGCCGAGTACGGCCGGCTGGCCGACGTACCGCTGCCGGAACCCGCGGCCGAGCCCGCCGAGGACGTGCTGGTGCTGGTCCCGTACCGGCAGCTCGCCGAGCGCGGCTACGAGGCGCCCGACGACGGCACGCCGCTGCTGGCGATGACCGTCACCGAGCGGCACGCGCTGCCGCTCGAGGCCGTGCTCGACGGCATTCCCGACGACCCGGTGCGGCTGGCCGGGGACGGCGGCTTCGACCTCGGCGACGAGGCGTACGCGCGGATCGTGGAGCGGGTCGTCGCCGACGAGATCGGCACCGGCGAGGGCGCCAACTTCGTGATGAAACGGTCCTTCGTGGCCGAGGTGCGCGACTGGTCCGCGGACACCGCGCTGCGCTTCTTCCGCCGCCTGTTGGAACGCGAGACCGGCGCCTACTGGACCTTCGTCGTGCACACCGGGGACCGCACCCTCGTCGGCGCCTCCCCGGAGCGCCACGTCAGCGTGCACGGCGGCCGGGCCGTGATGAACCCGATCAGCGGCACCTACCGCTTCCCCCCGGCCGGCCCCGAACTCTCCGGCGTCCTCGACTTCCTCGCCGACCGCAAGGAGGCCGACGAGCTGTACATGGTCGTCGACGAGGAGCTGAAGATGATGGCCCGGGTGTGCGACTCGGGCGGCCGGGTCACCGGACCCCACCTGAAGGAGATGGCCCGGCTCGCGCACACCGAGTACTTCATCGAGGGCCGCACCACCCTCGACCCGCGCGCCGTGCTGCACGAGACCCTGTTCGCCCCGACGGTCACCGGCTCGCCCCTGGAGAGCGCGGCCCGCGTCATCAAGCGGTACGAGCCGCAGGGCCGCGGCTACTACAGCGGCGTCGCCGCCCTGATCGGCCGGGACGCCGACGGCGGGCGCACCCTGGACTCCGCGATCCTCATCCGCACCGCCGACATCGACGCGGCCGGCCGGATGCGCATCGGCGTCGGCGCCACCCTCGTACGCCACTCCGACCCGATGTCCGAGGTCGCCGAGACCCGCGCCAAGGCGGCCGGGCTCCTCGCGGTGCTCGGCGAGCCCGCCCGGCGCGGCCTGGCCGGACACCCGGCGGTCCGCGAGGCGCTCAGCCGGCGCAACGACACGATCTCCGGGTTCTGGCTGCGCGACGAGGCCGGCCGGACCCGGCCGGTGCCGCAGCTGGACGGCCGCAAGGTGCTGGTGGTCGACGCGGAGGACACCTTCACCGCGATGATCGCCCACCAGCTCCGGGCGATGGGCGCGCAGGTGACGGTCAGCCGGTTCGACACGCCGTACAGCTTCGCCCCGTACGACCTGGTGGTGCTCGGGCCCGGTCCCGGCGACCCGCGCGAGACGCGCCACCCGAAGATCGCCCACCTGCGCACGGCGGTGGACACCCTGCTCACGGAGGGGCGGCCGTTCCTCGCGGTGTGTCTGAGCCATCAGGTGCTCAGCACCCGGCTCGGCTTCGGGCTGCTGCGCAAGGAGCACCCGAACCAGGGCGTGCAGCGGGAGATCGACCTGTTCGGGCGGCGGGAACGCGTCGGCTTCTACAACACCTTCGCCGCGCACAGTCCCGCCGACGTGGTGGAGGTGCCCGGCGTCGGCATGGTCGAGGTGTGCCGGGAGACCGGCACCGGGGAGGTGCACGCGCTGCGCGGGCCCGGGTTCCGCTCGATGCAGTTCCACGCCGAGTCGGTGCTCACCGAGGACGGCGTCCGTATCGTCGGCGAGGCGTTGGCCGGCCTGGTCCAGGAGCAGCTCGTATGACGGCGGATCCCACGACGGGGATGAAGGCGACCGTGGCCTGGTGGGAGCTGGCCGGCACCGGGCACACCGTCGAGTCGATGCGGGACTATCTGCGCGGCGAGGCCGTCGGCCGGTTCTCCGGGATCGAGGGCCTGCGGCTGAAGATCTGGATCGCGGACCCGGCCGCCGAGCGGTGGGGCGCGGTCCTGCTGTGGGAGTCCGCGGAGGCCGCCGCGCGCCCGCTGCCGCCACGCGCGGCGGAACTGATCGGCCGCCCGCCGGTCCAGCACACCGTCTTCGACGTGGAGGCGGTCGTGGAAGGCCGGTACGCCGATGCCGCGCTGGCCGGGCGGGGCGCGTTGTGGGAGGCCGCGCACTCCTAGACGCGCGGCGGTGACGTACCGCCCCGTGCGGAGCACCGACGGCGGTGCTCCGCACGGGGCGGACGCATGTCCGCGGGCGCCTTTCACCGAGGGGTGTCGTCGGCGAGACCCGCGCGCAGCACCGCCGTGACCGCCTCCACGGTCCGTGCGAAGTCACTGTCCCAGGCCCGCAGTTCACGCTCGGCGACCGCCGGGTCCGTGCGGGCGCCGGTGAGCGTCAGGCTCACGGTGAGGGCGAACCGGCCCGGCGGGTCCTCGCGCAGCTCGTTGCGGATGGCGGCGATGTCCGGGGTGTTCAGATGCCGGAAGGTGATCAGGCCCTGCGCCTCGTCGGGCGTGACCCGCTGCAGGAACACCCGCTCTCCGCGCCGCACTTCCCGCAGAAAGCCGTCCGCGTACCGCTCGACGATCCGGGCCTCGCTGATCGCCGGGACGTACTCCTGCGGCCGTTCCGCCTTCCGCAGCAGCGCCCGCCACAGCCGCGCCCGCACCCGGGCGCG
The DNA here is from genome assembly GCF_002154375.1 of Streptomyces glaucescens. GTDB lineage: Bacteria > Actinomycetota > Actinomycetes > Streptomycetales > Streptomycetaceae > Streptomyces > Streptomyces glaucescens. Next base: position 16,535 of record NZ_MUND01000153.1, read on the forward strand.
CTCCGCGTCGGCCGCCCGCGCGATGACACGGGTCCACGAGAGCGTGAGCATCGGCATCCTCAGGTCCGGCGAGGGTTCAGGGCCTCGCAGTCTGAGACGGCCGCGCCGCCCGGCGCAACGCGGCGGCCCGTCATTCGTCACCTGTCTCCGCCCGCCGCGCGGAGACCTGACGAACGGCCCCGGGAACCTGACGAAATGCCGCCCCGGCGCTGCCGGGCGCCCCCGCTTTCCCTCATGGTTTCGACGAGCGAACGGCAATCACTTCAAGACATCCGCACCACGTCGAGAAATCAGCGGAAATCAGCCGAGAATCAGGAGAGCCAGATGTCTGTTCGGTTCGACGGCCAGGTCGTCCTCGTCACCGGCGGAGGCGAGGGAATCGGCCGCGCGTCGGCCGTCGCCTACGCCCTGCACGGTGCGCGGGTCATGGTCGTCGGCCGCCACGGCGAGCAGCTCGACGAGACAGTCGGCCTGATCCGCGCCGCCGGCGGCACCGCCGAGGCGCTGGTGGCCGACCTGACGGAGGCGGACGGCGCCGCCCGTGCCGTGGCCGAGACGACCGCCCGGTACGGCGCCCTCGACGTGGCCTTCAACAACATCACCGAGCGTGGCTCCCAGCAGCCGGTCGCGGACATCTGCGAGACCGTCTGGGGCGAGACCCTGGCGGCCAACCTGACCGGCGTGTGGCGGGCCATGAAGCAGGAGATCGCGCACATGGAGCGGGCCGGGGGCGGCGTCATCGTCAACACCGCCAGCAACATCGGCGTCCAGGGGATGCTGCCGGGCCTCGGCGCCTACGCCGCCTCCACGGCGGCCGTCAGCGCGCTCACCCGCACCGCGGCCCGCGAGTACGCCGCGAAGGGCATCCGCATCAACGCGGTCAGCCCCTGCCCGCTGGGCCGGGGGGCGAGCGCGGAGGAGATCGCCGACACCGTCGTCTGGCTCTCGTCGGGCGCCGCCGCCTACATCGTCGGACACGACCTGGTCCTCGACCGCAAGACCTCCGCGTGACCGCCCCCGCGCACCCGGCCGGTCCCGGCGACCCGGCGCCGGGCGACTCGCCCCCCGGCGACCCGGCCCCCAGTGACCCGACTTCCAGCCATCCGACGACGAAAGCGATGTGAGACACGATGGCCGACATACTCATCGCCGGCGGCGGCATCGGAGGCCTCGCGGCGGCGCTCGGTCTCGCCCGGCGCGGGCACCGCGTCACCGTCCTGGAGCGCCGCGAGATGTTCACCGAGGTCGGCGCGGGCATCCAGCTCGGGCCGAACGCCTTCGCCGCGCTCGACGCGCTCGGCGTCGGGCGGGAGGTCCGCGACCGCGCCGTCTTCATCGACGAGCTGCGCTTCATGGACGGCACGACGGGCGAGCGGGTGGCGACCCTGCCGGTCACCGGCGCCTACCGCGAGCGCTTCGGCAACCCCTACGCCGTCGTGCACCGCGTCGACCTGTACCTGCCGCTGCTGGAGGCCTGCCGCCGCGACCCGAACGTCGAGCTGCGCGGCCGCCACCACGTCGTCGGCTACGAGCAGCGGGCGGGCCGCGTCTCGGCCGTCCTCGCCGACGGCACCCGGCTCACCGGGGACGCGCTGATCGGCGCCGACGGGCTGCACTCCGCGATCCGCGCCCAGCTGGTCGGCGACGGCGGCCCCCGCGTCTCCGGGCACACCATCTACCGGGCCGTGATCCCCATGGACGAGGTGCCGCCGGAGCTGCGCTGGAACGCGGTCACCCTGTGGGCCGGCCCCAAGTGGCACTTCGTGCACTACCCGATCGCCGGCGGCTCGCACCTCAACCTCGCCGCCACCCGTGACGACGGCGCCACCGAGGCCGTCGCCGGGGTGCCGGCCGGACACGACGACGTCCTCGCCTCCTTCCCCCAGCTCTCCGGTGCCGCGCGGCGGCTGCTGGAGCTGGGCCGGGACTGGAAGGCGTGGGTGCTGTGCGACCGCGACCCCGTGGACCGCTGGACGGACGGCCGGGTCACCCTGCTCGGCGACGCCGCCCACCCCATGCTCCAGTACGCCGCCCAGGGCGCCTGCCAGGCGGTCGAGGACGCGGTCGTGCTCAGCGGACTGCTCGACGGCTGCCCGGCCGACTTCGAGCAGCGCCTGGAGAAGTACGGGGCGCTGCGCCGTGAGCGCACCGCCCGCGTCCAGCTGGTCGCCCGCGAGATGGGCCGTCAGCTGTACCACGCCGCCGGCGACGCCGCCCGGGCCCGCAACGACATGCTGTCCGCCCTGTCGGCGCAGGACCTGCACGACAGGATGGCCTGGCTGCACGGCTCCGCCGACCTCCGGCCGGAGGACGCGGCATGAGCAGGTTGCGGTGGCTGACGGCGGGGGAGTCCCACGGTCCCGCACTCGTGGCGACGCTGGAGGGGCTTCCGGCGGGTGTGCCCGTGACCACGGAGCTGGTGGCGAACCACCTTGCGCGGCGCCGGCTCGGCTACGGCCGCGGTGCGCGGATGAAGTTCGAGCGCGACGAGGTCACTTTCCTGGGCGGTGTCCGTCACGGGCTCACGCTCGGCTCTCCGGTGGCGGTCATGGTGGGGAACACCGAGTGGCCGAAGTGGGAGAGGGTGATGGCCGCCGATCCGGTGGATCCGGGGGAGCTGGCCGTGCTGGCGCGCAACGCGCCGCTGACCCGCCCCCGCCCCGGTCACGCGGACCTGGCGGGCATGCAGAAGTACGGCTTCGACGAGGCCCGCCCGGTCCTGGAACGCGCCTCCGCGCGGGAGACAGCGGCCCGGGTGGCGCTGGGCGCCGTCGCCCGCTCGTACCTGAAGGAGACGGCCGGGATCGAGATCGTCTCCCACGTGGTGGAGCTGGCGTCGGCGAAGGCGCCCTACGGCGTCTATCCGACCCCCTCCGATGTGGAGCGGCTGGACGCGGACCCGGTGCGGTGCCTGGACGCGGACGCGTCGAAGGCGATGGTCGCCGAGATCGACCAGGCCCACAAGGACGGCGACACCCTCGGTGGCGTGGTCGAGGTGCTGGCGTACGGCGTGCCGGTGGGCCTGGGCTCGCACGTGCACTGGGACCGCCGGCTGGACGCGCGGCTGGCGGCGGCGCTGATGGGCATCCAGGCCATCAAGGGTGTGGAGGTCGGTGACGGGTTCGGCCTGGCGCGGGTACCGGGCTCGCAGGCGCACGACGAGATCGTCCTCACGGACGAGGGCATCCGCCGGACGTCGGGCCGCTCGGGCGGCACCGAGGGCGGGCTCACCACGGGCGAACTCCTGCGCGTGCGGGCGGCGATGAAACCGATCGCGACCGTGCCGCGGGCCCTGAGGACCGTGGACGTGGCAACGGGTGAGCCGGCCGCCGCGCACCACCAGCGCTCCGACGTGTGCGCGGTCCCGGCGGCCGGGATCGTCGCCGAGGCGATGGTCGCGCTGGTCCTCGCCGACGCGGTGGCAGAGAAGTTCGGCGGTGACCACGTCACCGAGACCCGCCGCAACGTCCGCTCCTACCTCGACACCCTGCACCTCCGATGACCGGGCCGCCCGCCGTCCCTCGCCGGCCCGGCGGGCGGGCTCCGGAATCGCCACGCACCCCCTTGTGCTGCTCCAGTGGAACCAGAACGTGGCCCTTGACGGACGCGGTACCAGAACGCGGTCGCCGACCGACATCGCGATCGGCGTTCGCGCTCGTCGGCGCGGGCAGCGGTCGGCCTCCCGTCGTGCGGGACCGCGGAGCGTGCATCGACTCAGCCGTACACGTGTCAGCGGATGAAGGCTGTCGGCACTGATATCCGTGCCACCACCGTCGGCCCCGTCCCACGCCCCACACACCCACCCGCGCGGCACAGGAAAAGCTTCGAGCCAAAGAAGGCCGCACGGCCGGGGCTCGTGTGTTCAAGGCGACCGACGGCTGCTTAAGTTGAGCGCTGGCTTCTGCCCGCTGGGCACAGGAGCGATTACGGGCGCGGGAGGTGGGGACTTGGCCAGTAACAGCAGCGGCGCCGACGGCAGGACGGGTCCGTCGATTCCGGTTCGGCGGCGGTAGGACATGGTCGACGCTCGCTACCGAATCGCCGAGCGAAATCAGGGCTCGACGCCCTGCCCGCCTTCGGGAACGCCATGTCCGACGAGTCCGACACGGGGAACGTCACCACCGTTCCGGCCGACAGGAACCATGAAGAGCCGGGGCGGCAACGACCAGTGAGAGCAAGGACGACGCCCGCTCATGCAAGCGCTCAGGCGCCTTTCGCCGTTTCCGTCCTTCGGGAACGGAGGTGACAGCAGGTGAGGAGAAGAGACGAGTACGCCGAGTTGCAGCGTAAATGCGCGGCGATCCTGAGTGATCTGGGCATACACCGGTCCCTGTCTCTCGACGCGATCCGTGAGCGGGTGGAACAGCTCAGGGGCCGTCCACTCATTGTGAGGGAATTGCCCGAGCAGGCAGCGGTCGCCGGGGCCTGCGGTCTCTGGCTGGGTACCGACGACGCCGACTACGTGTTCTATGAGGCCCAGACCGCGCCCCTCCACCGTGAGCACATCATCCTGCACGAGATCGGCCACGTGCTGTGTGACCACCACCGGGGCATCACGGTCCGGGGAGACGAACTCACGGGTCAGCTCCTCAGCGGACTGAGGCCCCATCTCGTCAAGCGGCTGATGGCGCGCACCAGTTACACGACCGCCGAGGAACAGGAAGCCGAGATGATCGCCAGCCTGATACAGAGCGCGGGGAAGACCGGCCCGGTGGCCGGCCGTCTCGGACGACTCGGCGCGTTCTTGGGAGTGACGGTCGATGTCGACACATGAGCTGGCGGCCCAGGTGGGCGTCGGCAGCGTCCTCATCCTGTGGTTCGCTCTCATCTGCCGGGCCCGGCCCGCGCTGCGTCAGTCCCACCAACGGGGACTGTGGCTCACGGTCCTGGCCGCGGCCGTCGCCATCACTCTCTTTCAGCCGAGGATCGTCGAATGGCTGACGAACGCCGGCATGGACATCCACACGATCGCTCTGACTCGCAACCTGATCGGCGTCCTCAGCGCCGGTCTGGTCCTTCTCTTCATGGTCGACTCGGCCGGTGCCCGTCGCCTGCGTCTCTCCGTGACGGTGGGGCTGACGGCGACCATGGGCGCGCTGCTGATCCTGGACCTGCTGCAGATCGGTCACCCGCGCGAGGTGACCGCGTCCGTTCAGGGGCCGGCCGACCTCGCATCCGCCTACTGGCTCATCCTCGTCGCTGCCCATCTGGTCGTCGTGGTCTGCTGGTCGTACAGCCTGCGCACAGAGGACCGCGATCTCGTCTGGTCACTGCGGCTGTTCGCGGTGGGAAGCGTCTTCGCGTTCGTCTTCTGGTGCGGCTATCTCTGGCACCTGTACGACGGAGTCCCCGCCCTGCTCCCCTACCTGTCACTGGTCATCGGCGTCCACGGCTTCATCCGGGCGGCATCACTGCTGGTCCCGACCGCGACCGCCCTCATGAGGTCGTGGACCGCTCTGCGGGTCACCTGGCGTCTGTGGCCACTGTGGCGCGATCTTGTCGTGGCGGTGCCGCACGTGGCGCTCGCCAGGCCACAGCGGACCAGGCTCCAGGAGGTGCTGCGACCGCGTTCCCCGCTGGCACTGCAGGCGCACAGGCAGACCATCGAGACGTACGACGCGCTCCTGGACCTGCAGCAGTACGTCCAGCCGGGCGCCTACGAGGAAGCGCGCCGGCACGCCCGGCGGGCAGGGGTGCGAGACGACCGCCTCGCCGCTGCCGCACTCGCTGGTGCGCTGGGCCAGGCCCGGCGCGCCAAACTGGTAGGCGCGCCGCAGTCCGTCCCCCGCCCCCTGCCCGGCGTGGTTCACGGCAGCCCGGCGACGTTGCTGGGGATCGCCCGGATGTGGCCGTCCATGACGGACGCGCTGCCCTGCCACGACCGGCCCGCTCCCGCCGAACGGCTGACCCCCCGCGAGTGACAGGCCTGTACGGCCGGGGAGCTGCCGGCCCAGGGGTGCTCACCGAGGGACGTCGGACACCTCGTCGCGGCGTGGCGTGACATGGAAGTCGAACGCGAGCGTCCCGGGGTCCAGGGCCGTCACCCCGCCGTCGACGGTGAGCACGGCACCATTCACATACGACGCCGCCGGGGACAGGAGCCAGCCGACAGCCTCCGCGACCTCACGCGGCTCACCCGGCCGGCCCAGCGGAAGGAGTCTGGTCACCTCCTCGTAACCGGCCCGCACGCCATCTCCCCCCAGGTCCGCTTCCGCGGCGAAGCGGGCCATGCGACGGTCGGCCATCTCGCTTCTCACCCAGCTCGGGCACACGATGTTGGCCCGCACTCCCTGACGCCCGTAATCGACGGCGACGGAACGGCAGAGCTGGAGCAAGGCCGCCTTGGACGTGGCGTACGGGACGTTGCTCGTGCCGTTGCGCAACGCGGAGACCGAGGCGACGGCGACGACCGCGCCCCTCGTCTCCAGCAAGTGCGGGATCGCCGCGCGCATGAGCAGCAGGGGGCCGGTGACGTTGGTGCGCATCACCTCGTCCCAGTCCTCCAACGACAAGTCGCCCACGGTCCCACCGCGCCCGATACCCGCGTTGAGCACGAGTCCGTCGAGTCGTCCGTGTGCGGCCAGGGCTGCTCGGACCAGACCGTCGGCGGCCTCGGGGTCTCCCACGTCGGACGGATGCGCGAGCACTCCGATCTCCCGTTCGAGACGTCGCAACGGCTCGCTCCGACGGCCGGAGACGACCACGTGGTGACCTCCTTCGCGGAGCAGCCGGGCGGTGGCCTCCCCGATACCCGTGCCTCCACCTGTCACGATGACAACTCGCTTGTCGGCCACTGCTCTCCGGCTCCTTACGCATCGCGGGACGCAGCCGAGCCTAGGACCCACTGATCCTTCACTGACGCCTTTGAGACAACGAGGCGGCCCGGCCCTCCGAGGGACTCGCCGTCTCACAGTGCCGCCCGACGCGAGTTCGAGCGGCTCCGCGACCGGCTTGCCGCAGTGTTCGACGGCGTGCGGGAGACGATCGTCAAGGTCGGCCACGGCGAGTGGCAGAACGTCACGCATGACACCAGCGCCGATCCGGTGACCGCGGCGCTGCGGGAGCTCTTCGACCGACTGACGTACGAGGGGTACGGGGACCGAGTCCAAGTGATCAGACACGCCGCCGAGTGGGACGGTTTCGCGGACGCGGATGCCGTCTACATAATCTGCGAGTACGACGATGACCGTACCCTCAGGGGCTTCACCAAGCCGGTCACCGGCATCACCGGCCTGCTCCGCAGTCTGGGCAAGCTCCCGGACTCGGCCGTCCAGGTCCTGAAGGCTCAATACGCCGGTCCCGGACCCGCCAACGGCTTCGCCGTGCACCCCCTTCTCGTACCGCTGATCAACGACTTGGCCGGGGACGACGAGGAGTGACCGGCCGCCTGTCCCTCCTCGCCGTCCGCCACCACACGATCAGCCGATGAGCTGCTCGCTGCGAGGCTCGGGGACGACGGTCGGCCCGCCGATGTCGGCTCGCCGGCCGTCGACGCGGCCCTGCCAGTAGCCCGTTCCCTTGAACTTCGTCGGACGAGCCTTGCCCAGCTTGGGGTAACGGTCGTTCAGACGTGCCTCCACCAAGGCCGAACGGTCCGCGAGGACCAGTGCCACACTGCGTCCCGCCCGTTCCGTGCCCTGCGCCGCCTTCTGCTCATGCTCCGCCTCGGTCCGCGCCGCCTCCTGCGCGGCCCTGACCCGGTCGGTCACTTCACGGATGAACCCGAGCATCCACGAACGCTTGTAGGCGCGCGCGTCCTCCCCCACCGGCCGGTGCGCGCGGTCCGCGCGGTCCGCTCCGTCCAGCATCTGCAGCCGCAGGCTGGCGAACAGGACCTCGACCGCCTGAATGTCACCCTCGTGACCGAAGAGATGGACGCGGTGCCGGTTCGCCTTGCCACCGGGGTAGACCGAGCGGCAGCGCATGGCCTCGGCGATCCAGCTGAGCAGCCGCCGCATCTCCTTGGCGTAGGGCGGGTGCACCCCGACGACCTTGTCCACGGGTCCGGCGGGGGCGTCCAGGTCGTGGAGCATGGCCTGCTCGATGCCGTACTTGGCCATGAGCTCCGTGGCCTTCGCGAGGAAGGCGCGGGCCTCCTCCTCCGTGGCAGCCCGGTCCTCCGCCTTGCGGAGCAAGGCTCGGACCTTGCCGAGCAGTTCGGGCGGAAGGGCGCCGTTCGCGGTGCGGCGGTCGGCGGATGAACCGCCCGGCTCGGTGGAGGGCTCCCCATCGGAACCGCCGTGCTCCGTACCGCCGGCCCCGCTGGTCTCGTCCGGTTGGTCCGTGCCCTCCTCCTCGTCCCGGGCGATGAGGTCGGCGAGGTCCTCCGGATCGGGAGCCAGCTCTGCCAGCGCGGCCAGGGCCCAGCGTCGGTAAGCCTTGGCATCGTCCTCCCGCACCTGGGCCCGGACTGCGCGCAGGGTGCGCACCGTTCCGTCCGCGTGGACGGTCAGGAACTCCAGCCTGGCGTGTCCGAGTTGCGCCAGCGCCAGAAGCGCGCACAGGTCCGAGGCGCTGTCCGGGTCGTAGGGGACGCCGATGCCGGGATCGGGGTACCAGTCCGCCGACTCGTCGGACTCGTCGAACAATCCCTCAAACAGGGAAAGGCCTGGCACCGTCACGTCGTCGTCGCCGGTCCGGACGCGGACGACGGAGGCCGACGGCCGACCCGAGTAGGCGAGGGCGGCCGCCTTCTCCTGAGGTGAGGTGACGATGTGGTACCAGACGGGCACCGAGCCCCGTACACCCTGCCAGGTCGTCTCTCCCCGCTCTCGGAGCTCCCGAGCCCGCCGTGCCACGTCCGCGCTCGGTGCCTCGTCCCGCCAGGCGTCGTCGTCCGACTGCACCTGCCAGTCGAGGAACGTGTCCAGGTAATCGGCGGCATTGCGGTGCGGGCCGGGCCTGCTGCCATCCAGGACCGCGCGCTCGCAGGTGGAAAGGGCGTCGACGACAGGTTGCAGCACCAGCGTCGCATAGCGCTTCACGGCCTCGGACAACTCCGCCAGGAAGGCCCGTGTGGCCTCGGACCCGCTTTCCTGCTGGACTCTGCGCCACGCTTCGAGCCGGTCGACACTGGCCTGCTGTTCGGCCAGCCACCTCAGGTGCCCCGCGCCCTGAAGGTGCTCCTCGCGCAGCAGCACGGCATCCTCGACGGCGGCGACCGTTCGGGGTGACCTGAGCACCGCGTGGGCCAGGAGTCTGAGTGGCTCGGGTTCCGAGGCGAAGAACGCGGCGGGCGTGACGAGCGTACGACCATGCCGCCGTGGCGCCTGTTCCGGCTCGTCGATGTCCCCGTTCCAGGGAATCTCCGCCGACCAGCGCGAGCTCCACTCGGCGAATTCCCGCGCCGGATCGCCGGTGCGCGGCTGATGCCGTCGCCACCACCACAGGGCCAACTCCTCCCATGCCGCGGCGTTCCACGACCAGACGGCCGGTTCACCCCAGGCAGCCAGCCGGGAGCGGAGCTCCCGGGCCGCTCCCGGCAGGTCATGACGGTGGCTGCCGGGGATCAGCCGTTCCAGCATGCGGCTGGTCTCCGCCACGGGCTCGGCACGCGCCTCGTGCGCGGCCACCCTGGCCAAGGTGGCCGCGGCGGCGAGGCGCCGATTCCCCAGGTCGTCCGGCAGCAGGTCGTAGAGCCCCGTGCAGGCGGCCTCCAGCATGTCGGCGAGGTCATCGATCCTGCCGGCGATCCAGTCTCTTCGCGCCTGCCTGAACCACTCGGCCGACGATCCGTCCGCGTAGCCGTCCGTCATGTGCCCCCTCCTCAAGATCCCCTGTCCGCGTGAAGGCCATCCTAGGAAGACGGACCGTGAGCGATCACATCCGTATCGTCAGTGCCGGCCTCCTCGTCGACGTCCGCCTGGCCGCAGTGGTGGCTCAGCGCCCAGGGCTCGACCTTGCTGTAGGCCGTGCCGTTGAGGACGGAGGTGGAGACCCGTCGTCTCCGAGGTGCGCAGCGCCTACGACGGCAGTGCCTATGGCGCCGCGCCGACGAAGGGCGACGAGACCGCCACGGCCAAGCTCACCAAAGGACAGGGGAGCGTCTCCATCACCTCTGCACAAGTCGCAAAGCAGCGGATCAGCGAGTCGATGAGCGCGCGTCGTGTTCATCTGTTGCCACTTCGGTAACAGGCCGAACACAACCGGCCTCGCCTGAGGGCCCAAGAAAAGTGCGGGTCAGAGCGCCTTTGCAGCAGGCTCCAGAATCGCCACGCACTCCACGGATGCGTCATCGGAATGATCTCGACCTGGGCGAGCTACGGAAAATCCCAGGTCAGATCCGCTCTCTTGGCTCGCTGTCCCGCGTGCGGGCACCCAGAGCGTCAAACGAGCGTCATGGCCGATAATCCGTCCCTTCTCCTCAGGACAGAGCAAGCTGCCAGACCGGCTCCCTGACAGGCTGACCGGAAGAAGTTCCGCCGACGTCTGTCGGAGGCGCTGAACTCGTTGCACGGCCCCCAGGAAGTCGTGGAGCTACTGCTGCACATGGCCGGGTTGGAGATGACGTCGTACTGCACGGGGCAGGCCTCGCCGACGCATGGGGATGTACCGCCCGTTCTGCACGGGGCTTGCGCGAACAGTGAGGGCCAGGGGATACGGCGGGACGATGGCGATCACTTCCGCCATTGGCCGCGTCCAGCTCCGGCACGTCCATCACACGGCTGCCTATACCGTGCGGGCGCACCGCCTCGTGACCAGTCCCGCCAGGACCGGTATGTCGCCGCCCAGAACCCTGCGCCCCGCGCGGACCCTGGTGAGCCCTCAGGAGAACCACCGACACCTTACTGAGCGTCTGTTCTACGGTGCCACCAGTGAGCCGCGGACGAGGGAGGGACCGTGGAGCAGCCCAGGACGGCGTTGGCCGAGCGGATTGCCGAGCGGAGGGCGGGGGTCGGTGACCCTCGCACATTGGTGGGTGAGATGCGGCGCTCGGTCCTGCTGGTGCCCGTCTCCGACGGGGGCTTGTGGTCGGCGCGTTCGGGCGGGGTGCGGTGGATCTGCGGGTTCACGGACGAGGTGGCACTGGCCCGGTTCGCCGTGCACCACGGGCCGGGTGACCGGCCGATGGACCACGCGGCGCTCCTGGGCGCGCGCATCGTCGACGAGATCGTGCCCTCGCTGGGCGAGCCCGCCGGTCTCGCGGTGGACATCGCCACCGATGACGGGTCGATGTTCTTCCCGCCGGTCACCGGGATCGTCCCGGACGGTGTCGCCGTCGACCGTGACGTGCAGGCCGAGGGGGACGGCCGTGGGTGGTGAGGGGAAGGACCTGAACTTCGACAAGGCGGCGGTGGCCAGGTTCACCAAGGGTGTGGGCGCCACCATCGACGGGCTGGGCGATCTGGGCGGCGCGACCGGTTCGGTGATGGGTAAGGGCTTCTCCGAGCTGTCGATGACGGGGATGGAGGCCGGGCACCACGGTCTGTCGGTCGACTTCGAGGACTTCTGCGAGCGCTGGGAGTGGGGCGTACGCGCCCTGGTGCACGACGCCAGTGAGATCGCCGGCCGTCTGGGGCTGGCCGCGGGCACCCAGTGGGAGCACGACCAGTACGTCCAGGGTGCGCTGAAGGTCGGCGTGAACGCCGTGATGGGCGGTAACCCCCACGCCTCCGAGGAGGAGATCACCCGGCAGGGCTGGGGGGACGTCTTCACGCCCGACGCCCTCGATCCGGACTGGAGCGCGGAGTCGTTCGACCGGGCCGGTCAGGAGATGGCGCAGACCTGGAAGGACACCGGCCGCACGGTCCTGACCGAGGGGCAGGGCGGCCGGCAGTCGCAGATCCTCAACGACGCGCTCGGCATCTCCGACGACCAGTGGGACCGGGCGCTGGACGACACCTTCGGCCCGTCACCGCAGGAACGGGCCAGGCAAGCGCAGCAGCAGGGTGACATCGGGGGCAGCTGAGCATGGGCATCGGCGACTTCATCAGTGACATCACGCCCGACTCGGTGGAGAACGCCGTCGAGGACGGTGTCGAGTGGGTCGGCAACCGGGTCGAGGACGCCGGGAAGTGGACGGCCGACCGGCTGGACGACGTCGGCTGGGAGTCCGGTGCGGACTGGGTGCGCGAGCAGTCCCGCTCGGTCGCCAACCGGATGGGCGCCGAGGTCGACGAGATGGACCTCGGGCAGACCGAGGACAAGACGAAACTGATCTACGGCAGCCCGGACAAGCTGCGCTCCACCGCCCAGAAGCTGCGCGGTTTCCAGAAGGCGTTCGACGACGCGACTACACCTACGACGACCGCGACCGCGTCATCGCCGAAGGAGGCGAAGCCGGCCACGTCCAGATCACCCTCACCTACACCGACCCCGACCCCGAAACCGGCCACCGCACCACCACCCTCACCACCGCCGACGGCCACACCACCCGCCACCGCATCGACCACCACTGCCGGGTGATCGCCACCACCGACCCCCTCGGCCACACCACCCGCTACACCTACGACACCCACGGCAACCTCCTGACCCGCACCGACCCACTCGGTCGCACCACCGTCTATGCCTACGACGAGGACGGCTGGCTCGTCGCGGTCACTCGGCCCGACAGCACCGTCCTGCGCATCCTGCGCGGCCCGCTCGGACTTCCGGTGGAGTTCCACGAGCCGGACGGCATCCGCCGCACACAGGAATTCGATGAGCGCGGCAATCGGATCCGGGTCACCGATGCGGCCGGCCACGCCACCTGCTATGCCTACGACGACGCCGGCCGCCTCATCTAGGTCACCGACGCCCTCGGCGCCACGACACAGGTGGTCTCCGACGCCGCGGGCCGGCCGGTTGAGATCACCGACCCGGCCGGCGGCACCACCCGCGTGGGCCGCGACGCTCTCGGCCGGCTCGTCAGTATGGTCGACCCCGTGGGAGGAGTCACCCGTCTCACCAGGAACGCCGACGGGCATCTCGCCTGTCGTACGGCCCCGGACGGCGCCACCGAGTCATGGACCTACGACGGCGAGGGCAACTGCCTGACTCACATCTCCCCGGCTGGGGGAGTGACCCGGTTCGAGTACACCCATTTCGACCTCCTTGCTGCCCGCACCGGGCCGGACGGCGCCCACTACGCGTTCGAGTACGACACCGCCCTACGCCTCACCCACGTCACCAACCCACAAGGCCTCGGCTGGAACTACGAGTACGACGCTGCCGGCCGTCTGGTCTCAGAGACCGACTTCGACGGACGCACCATCGGCTACCGCCTCGACGCGGCGGGGCAGTTAACCGCGCGGACCGACCCGCTCGGTGACGTCATCTCCTTCACCTACGACGAGTTGGGCCGCGTCACCTCCAAAACGTCCGCCGGTCGCACTACCGGCTACGCCTACGACCCGGCAGGGCGTCTCCTGCGGGCATCCGGTCCGGACGGCGACCTGATCCGGCAGTACGACCGACGCGGCCTGCTCAAGACAGAACTGATCGACGGCCGCGCCACCACCTACCGTTATGACGCCGCGGGCCGTCGCGTGGGACGTATGACTCCCACCGGCCATCTCACCACCTACACGCATGACGCTGCGGGCCGCCCCGACCTCCTGACCACCGGCGGTCACCAGGTCACCTTCACCCATGACGTGGCAGGCCGTGAGCTGTCACGCGTCTTCGGCTTTCTCACCGTCAGCTCGGCCTGGGACGAGGCTGGGCGTCTGTCCGCCGAGAGCCTGACCGCTGACGGACGCATTCTCAACAGCCGCACCTACACCTACCGCGCCGACGGCCACCTTTCCGTGGTTTCCGATCAATTGTCGGGCGTCCGGAACTTCGAACTCGACCCGGCTGGCCGCGTCACCGCCGTAACCGCCGACGGCTGGAGCGAACGGTACGCCTACGACGCGAGCGGCAACCAAGTCTCCGCCTTCTGGCCTGCCTCCCACCCCGGCCAAGAGGCCACTGGACCCCGGACGTACCACGGTACGTCCCTCACCCGCGCCGGAAGTGTGCGGTACGAACACGATGCACTCGGCCGCGTCACCCTGCGCCAGAAGACCCGCCTCTCCCGCAAACCCGACACCTGGCGCTACGAGTGGGACGCCGAGGACCGCCTCATCTCCGTCACCACCCCCGACGGCACCCGGTGGCGCTATCGCTACGACCCCTTGGGCCGCCGCACCGCCAAGCAACGCCTCGCTTCCGATGGCGAAAGGGTCGTCGAGGAAGTCCGCTTCACCTGGGACGGCACCACCCTGTGCGAGCAGATCACAGCATCGCAGGACGTACCCAACCCCGTGGCGCTCACTTGGGACCACCGCGGCCTGACCCCTCTGACCCAAACGGAACGCATCCTCACTGCGGATGCCCGCCAGGAGGAGATCGACCGGCGCTTCTTCGCCATTGCCACCGACCTCGTCGGTGCCCCCACCGAGCTCATCGACGAGTCAGGCGACATCGCCTGGCGCACCCGCAGCACCCTGTGGGGCACCACCGCCTGGACCCGCTCCAGCAACGCCTACACTCCCCTGCGCTTCCCCGGTCAGTACCACGACCCCGAAACCGGCCTCCACTACAACTACTTCCGCCACTACGACCCCGAGACCGGCCGTTACACGGCTCCGGACCCCCTCGGCCTCACTCCCGCACCCAACCCGGTCACCTACGTCGACAACCCCCACGCACGTGCCGACCCACTGGGGCTGTCGCCGAACTACCAAGTGGGCCAGACTCTGGGCGACACATCAAAGCTGAGCGGGTGGATCCCGGCCAAGGTTCCAGTGGAATCTGAGGCGGTCCTCCGCGACATTCGCGAGTTCGGTGTGGAGGCTCAGGGCGCGGGTCCTCAGCTCATGGGACCGTCCATCCCCAAGCCATTCGAGAACAGTGGGAGGAACGGCGCCTACAAACTCCCAGAATTCGACAGCCAGGGGAACGCGATCCGGTACACGGAGTGGGGCACGGTACAGTCGATCGACAACCCGAAATGGGGCGGCGAGAGGATCGTGACCGGGTCGGACGGATCTGCGTACTACACTCCAACCCATTATCAGACGTACATCGTGATGGAGACCGGCAGATGAGCAACGCCACCTGGTGGGAACGGCACGAGGCAGAAGTCAGTGTCGTCCCGACCGACTCCACGCTCACTGTTGTGCACGCACTGCCTCCCACCGGGCTGATCTACTCGGCCCGGATGCGAGGACGGGAGATGCACGACTCCGATGGGGTGTTCACCCAGTTCTACGAGGCACTGCGCCTCCCGGACTACTTCGGCTGGAACTGGAACGCACTGCGGGACTGCCTGACCGATCTCCACTGGATCAGCGCCAAGCATTTCCTTCTCACCATCGATGACGCCGATGTCGCACTTTCCGACAGTGCCGAAGAGCGCAAAATCCTCCTGCGCGCCATGAACGACGCCGTGAAGTTCTGGGCAGCAAAGCCCGAGCTCCCGGGTCAGGAGAAAATCACATTCCAGGTCGCGCTGCTGTGCCCGCCCGATACGCGGGAGGAGATATTCCGTGAAATCAGGGCCTGTTGAGATCCCTTTGAAATTTCGCCACAAACTCTGTCGAGTGCCAGGCGGCCTGGGCAATGGCACGATGCGTTTGAGCTGAGGGTGACGTGCTGGAGGCTCGCCGGTGCGACGGTGACGGCGGGGCGGAAGGACGCCTGGTGTACTTGATACAGGGCGCCGTCGGAGAATTTGGTGGCGATGAGAAGCGGTTGGTCTCCTGGGTGCAGGCGGTCAAGCGCTCGACGGTGACTGCTGCGTTCAGACTCTGCATATCGACGGCGAGTGCGGCGCCAAAGCCGTCGACCAGCGACGGCTGGGACAGACTGGGCGCCGACACGCCGGACCACGAGCCGTCGCCGGGTGCACCCTTGGCTCACCGCTGCTCGGACGGCAGGGCAATCGCGGAATGCTGCCTACAGAAGAACGAGCCTGGCTCCGGACTCCGGCCCTGAGTCGATGGCGAGGAAGAAGTCGTCACTCCCCACTGCTCGCTGGAACTCCGGGGCCGTCGAGCAGCACCGTGTCCGGCTCGGCGTCCCTACATACCTTGAGTCAGCGCCGGGAGAGGGGAAGACCGCGCCGTCACCCCGGCGCAGCCCGTGGAACGCCAGGCCGGACGTCGTTCAGGCTCGCGGCCACGACTGGCCCGGTCGGCCCGTCCGCACCGGCGGCAGGGCAGGGGAAGCGCCCCGCAGGAGCACCGTTCCTGGTGGCGACAGCTACCGCGCAGAGCCGCCAGCCCTCTGCCCACCGGCGGTCCGTCGAGAGCCTGCACGGAGAACCTGCGAGTCAGGAACCCTTCCCAGCGGGCTCCAGAATCGCCACGCACTCCACGTGATGCGTCATCGGAAAGATGTCGCACGACAAGGGAGTGGAGGAAGTACGAGGTCAGAGGGCGTTCATCGATCCTTCGAGTGGACTGCTGGGGCCCTGGAGCGTCGATCGAGCGTCATGACTGCCAAGGCGAGAGGGGGCTGCTCGCCAATGGCTCGGTACCGGTCGGATCGGCGCCCGCCGCACTCGCGAAATGCGCCTCAGCGGACCCCCGTCCAAGGTCCGTGAGCAAGTCGTCCAGCACCGTTTCCTCCTCGACCCGGACACTGCGCTCGGCGAGAGCGACGGCCAGGGCAGGGTCCCAGGGAGTTGCGGCAGGCGGGCCCGTCAGGTTCGGGGCTTCGGCCGCTGCGGTCACTGCTGCTCGGTAATCGGCGGCCGTGTAGCGCCACGGCCGCCAAGGGACGCTTCGTGCCAGTGCGGCGGCGATGCGCACACCGCCCCAGTCGAAATCGCCGTGGTAGAGAAGGCAGGCTCCTCGCATGGACAGGTCGCGCAGCAAGGTGAGCGCGGCGGCCGAAGGTTGTCCTTGGAGGCACACCATGGGCGGGCATGCCGGGCCGAGAGTGTCGGCGGCGGCGGACAGCACGGCCGGGTTCTCGCAGATGTGAACCGTTCCCGTCGTTGGAACGGAGGCAACTGGTGCGCTACGGGTGAGGGAGCGGAGGGTCATCACCGCCGGCTCCCCGGCGTCGGCCATCCAGTCGAGGAATGGTGTACCGCGTAGGTTGAGGGTGAGGACGGTCGACGACAGGTCGTCCTTGAGCAAGCCCGCGGAGGCCCACGCCTCCCGCCGCCACTGCGCACCGGAGCCGTCGGGGAAGCCGGTGAGGCAACGGATACCGGACAGGACGAGAGTGGCGAGCGGCGTCCCGTCGTCCAGGGCATGGGCGCCCGAAAGGTTCCGTGCCGCGAACGTCGCCCGCGATGTCGGGGGTGATGCGGGCAGCGCGCGCAACGCGCGCACGGCGGCCTCCACCAGGGAGCCCGCGGCCTCAGGTGTACGGGCGAGGCGCCGTACGAGACCGTCACTGCGGATCCGCTCGGCCCAGCGGGCCAGCTCCCCGTCGAGGATGCCGAGCGGGGCGTACGCCTCGTTCCAGGCCCGTTCCTCCCTGTTCCGTGTCTCGGCGTGGAGTGTGACCGGGCCGGTGAGGGCGACAACGGCCGCCGCCAGTCCGTCGGGGCTGACACGTGAGCGACGCAGGATCTCATCCACGGTGGCGAGGCGGATGCTGAGGGAGCCACTGGATCGTGGCACCCGTCCCAGCAGGAGATCGGCGGCCTGCCGTTGGGATTCGTCGGGATCGGACAGGGTGACGGAGCCGGTGAGCGGCCGGCCGCGGACCATACGCTGCCGCACGCGGTCGACGAACCAGGCAAGGCCGGGATCGCCGAGCAGGCGCCCGAGGCGCTCGGTATCGACGTCGGTCCGGGCTTCTGCCGGTGGCGGCACAGCCGGCACCACGTCCGCGGTGGCGGCCGGCGGTGTCGTGCGTCCGGCCGCCGGCCGGCCTCCGTCGCGGTCAGGCGGGGTCGCCGGACGGGTCACGTCCACAGGGCCCCCTGTCCGCCGACGCTGTCGACCACGGGGGTCCGTCCGGGCTCGCCCAGAGGACTCACCGGCCCGGCGGGCGTTTCGCCGGAGTCACCGGCACCGGCAGCCGTCCCGAGCGCGTCCAACCGGGCACCGGGCTCCGTGCCGCGCCGCCGTTCGCTGCCGTCCCATTCCCACCGCGTCACCAGTACGGCGTCGATGTCGTCGACGCGGGAGAGCTGGGCGATGGCGATGCCCGGCACCTGGGGGTAGCAGGCCCATTCGCGTTCGCTGGTCATGACGACGTCGAGGTCGAAGGCGCGGAGCAGGCCGAGGCACTTGGCGCGCGAGTCGTCGTCGACGCCGGCGAACGCCTCGTCCAAAGTGACCAGGCGCGGGGCGTGCGCACCGCCCGCGCTCGCGTAGTGCGAGGATGCGGCGGCGAACAAGGGTACAGAGGCGGCCAGTACGCGCTCCCCGCCCGAGGCGGGTCCGGTGGCGGGCACCCACTTGCCGTGCTGGTGGCGTTCGACGCCGAACTCGTGCCAGGACCGGTAGTCGAGGGCCGCGGTGAGGTCTTCCAGCCAGCTGCCGGTGCTGTCGTCGGCCTGCCGGTGGGCGATCTGCTCCTGGAGGAACGCGCCGACCGCGGCCCGGTCCTCGGGCGACCATGCGTCGGCGGACTGACGCAACCGTTCCCGGGCCTGGGCCAGTCCCTGCGGGGCCCGGCGGGACGCTCTCCACACCAGTCGGAGCTTCATGCCCGTGGAGGTCGGACGCTCCTCCAGCTCCCTGTTCATGGCGGCCACCTGCCGTTCGGCCGCACCGATCAGTTCCTGGAGCGTCCCGGCGACCTCGGTGATCAGATGGGTCTGGAGGATCTCGCGCTCGCGTGCGGAGAGGATGCGGGTCAGTTCCGCGACCTCCACGGCCAGTGCCTCGGCGAGTTCGGGCACGCCCCGTTCCCGCCCCTGGTAGACGATGTCGACCCGCATGCCGTCCTCGCTCGGGCGGGCGGTGGCGGTGTGGCCGTGCCGCGACAGGGCGTCCTGGAGCCTGCCGAACTCCTCGCTCAGCCGCTTCTGCACGCGCTCCCAGGCCGCGTCGGTGTCGTCGGTGGAGGAGAGCCGGGACTCCACGGCCCGTGCGAGGGCGATGGCGGGGGTCGCCGCCCATGTCCCTCCGCCGTCGTCCGGTACGTCGATGTCGGGCAACGCCACGGCGAGCAACCCCGTCGCGGCGAACCGCTGTAGCGCAGCAACGGCTTCCTCCCGCGCGGTGGTCGCCTCGGTGACGTCCTCGGCAAGCCGCTCGATGCGTCCCTCGGCGCGGCTGGCCCGCCGGTCGGCGTCACCGTACTCCGCCCGGGCCTGCCGCTGTTCCTGCTCACAGGCCCGGGCCGCCTCGGCCGTCTCCTCCAATTGCCGCTGAAGCTCGGCGACGGCCGCTCCGACGGTGGAGCGGAGCGTCGTGAGGTGTTCGTCCGCCGCCGCGGCCACCCGAGCCGCCTCCGTGGCGCGCTCGGCGAGTTCGGACACGAGGAGGTCGGCCCGGCTGGTCTCCTCCCGCTCAGCGGTCACCGCGCGCTCGGCCTCCGCGCGTTCGCGCAATGCAGGCCACAGGGCCGCCAGGAGGGCGGTGTGGTCGGCGAGCGCCTGGCGAACGGCGCCCAGTGCCGTCTGGTCGGTGGGGAGATTCAGGGCGGCCGCGGTGTCGGCGAGTTCGGTTGCCGCGCGCTCGGCTCGTCGCGCCGCCGGAGCCAGTTCCGCGGCCCGTTCGTCTCGCCGGGCGCGGGCGCGGCGGACAGCTTCGGCCGCGGCGGTGACGCGTGCGTGGGCGTGCCGCAGGTCGTCGTCGCCGGGCAGTGCGGCGAGTTCGGCGTCCAGCACGGCACGGCGCCCGGCCACGGCGCGGGACTCCTCGGCCAGCCGCTCCCGCTCCGCTGTCAAGCCGTGCATCTCGGCGCGCAGTTCTGCGATCCGGACGCGACGTGCCTGCTCCCGCGCTCCTTCCCCCACGTACTGGGCGCTGTCCTTGGCCCAGCTGCCGGTGAGCGCCCCGACGCGGAAGCGACCGTCCGCACAGACCCAGGTGTCGTGGTCACCGGCCTCCCAGGAAACCTCGCCAGGCCCGTCATCGCCGACCGCGGCCAGCCCGATCGAGGCGAGCAGACGCGCGACCGTCTCCTCCCCCACGGCTGCGGCCCCCGCGTCCGCGAGATCGACCGCCGGGCAGAGCGCGCGGTCGAGGCCGGTCCCGCCGAGCAGACCGACCGGGTCGAGCAGCACGTCGTGGCCGTCCGGCACGACCGCGGAGCCGTCCGGCCGCACCCAGGCGTCGAGAAGCCCCGACGCCTCCAGAGCAGCTTCCAGTCCCGCGCGTTCGGCCTCGGTGACGTGCGTACGGAAGTCGACCAGCCGCCACAGCGGAGCGCCGAGGCCCCGGTCCCGCACGCCGGGTGTGCGCGTGTAGGGGCCCGACGGGCCTCGCTCTCCGCCCGTTTCGAGGGCGATCAGTTCGTCCACCGCCAGCCGCTGCCGCTCCGCCGTCGCCTCCTCGCGGTGGGCCAGCAGGGCCGCTCGGTCGGCCAGACGCGACGCGGCGGCGCGATGGGCCTCGGCTGCCGCGTTCCGGGCCGGCAGCGGGCCGTCCAGAGAGCGGACCCAGTCCTGTACGGCGTCCAGGACCCCCGGCAGCCCGGGCACCCGCAGCTCCACATATCCGGAGAATCGCTCCCGCACGGCCGTGACAAGCGCCCGCCCCTCCCGGGCGACGTTCTCCTCCGCCTCAGCCAGCCGCTCCTCGGCGTGCACGACCTCCTCGTCGGCCTCGTCGGCGCGCAGCCGGGCGGCCCGGTGCCGCTCCTCCGCCTGCTCCGCGCGCGTCGCGAGTTCCGCCACGTGCTCGACAGCGCGCCGCCTGCTCGCGGTCGCCTCGTCCGCCTTCCGGCGCAGAACCGCGTCGGGGGCGCCCTCCGTCCGGGGGACGTCGAGCCGGGCGGCCGCGGCGCTCTCGACCACCCGGTCCCGGATGCTGTCCAGCGCCTCCCGGGCGGCGGTGAGCCGGTTGCCCGCGGTGGCGAGCCGGCCCAGGGCCCGGGTATGCGCCTCGGCCGCCGTACGCCGGTCCGCCTCGGCCCGCTTCAGCTCCACGGCCCTGCGGGAGGCGTCGTCCGCCGCCCGGTCGAGCGCGCGGGCATCACGCATCTCGGGCCGGGACCGCAGCGTGGCGTCCTGGGCGGCCAGCCGCGCGGCCTGCTCGTCGAGGGCGGTGCCCCTCGCGCGGGCCTCCTCGCGGTCCGCCACGGCGTGGTCCCGGTCCGTCTGCGCTTTGGCGAGTTCCCGTTGCAGGTTCTCGTACCGGGCGTGTTCGCGGCGCGGCAGGCGGGCGCGGCGCCGGGACGCGAGGCGGGCGTAGCGCCGGTAGTGGTCGAGGAACGCCGAGGACGCCTGTTCGGCCTCGCGGGCCGCCCGAAGTTCCTCCTTCTCCTCGTCCAGCGACCGGAACGCCTCCGCAGCGTCGGCGACGACCGCCTGGTCCATCGGCGGCAGAGACTCGGTCAGGGCCCGGGACAGGGCGGCCTCGCTGGGGCGCTTGGACAGCTGGGGCTGGCGCAGCTGGATCAGGAGGTCGACGAGGGCGCCGTAGCGCCGCTCCCCCAGCCCGAAGAGGGCTTCGTCGACCGCCCTGCGGTAGGCCTTCGCCGTGTCGTACACCATGCCGTGACCGCCGACCGCCTCAGCGAGCCGGTCCCGGGACAGTGCCGTCCCGGTCGCGTCCAGCAGGTCGAGGCCCGCGCCGATCCGCTGGTCGGTGACCGCGAACCAGTGGCGGGCGATCCCGCGTCCGGCGACCGCCTTGAGCCCGCACAGCAGCGTGCGGAAGTGCGCCTCGCCCGTGGTGCCGTCGAGTCGTCCGAACTCGATCCAGGTGTAGCCGAGTCGTTCGGGGTGCGGGTGCGCGCCGCCCAGGAGCAGGTTCCACTCCATGCGCTTGCCCGGGTCGCCGTCGGGTTCGACGCGGCGGGCGGACAGGTCGCCGTCCAGGAGGAACGGCAGGGTGAGGGCGAGCACCTTCGACTTGCCGGTGCCGTTGTTGCCGCGCAGCAGCAGCCGGCCGTCGCGGAACCAGAACTCCTCGATGTCGTAGTGGAAGAGGTCGACGAGTCCGATGCGCAAGGGCCGCCACCGGCCGGGCGCGGGAGCGGGGAGCGCGGGGCCGGACGACTGGGGGCCGGGGAACGCGGTCACGGGGCAGTTCACCTTTCGTCCTGCACGGCCTGCATGGGCTGCACGAGCGGCGGGGTCTGCTCGGTCGTGGCGGGCCGGCGGGCCCGTCCGGGTTCCCTGACGACGGGCTCGCCGACCGCGTACCGCGCGAGGGCGGGCCGCGGTACGACGCCCCGTTCGGTGCGCTCGGCGAGTCCCAGCGCCACCAGCTTGGTCAGTGCCTGCTCGACGAGTTCGGGCTCCGCGCCCGGTTCCCTCGCCGACTTGGACCAGAACCCGCCGTGTTCAACGGCCAGTTCCCTTACGCGGGCCGCAAGCTCCGCCGGTTCGACGGGCCCGGCCGCCCGGGCCAGGTGGCCCGCCAGCAGCAGGGTGATGTGACCGTGGGTGCCCTGTTCCGGCATGCGCGTGTCCGTGAGGTCGTCCATCGGGTCGACCATGGCGATGCCCTCGGCCCGGACCTCCGGGACGAGTCCCGTCAGCTCGTTGATGCGGGCGGTGATGAAGCCTCGCTGCCGGGTGAGGTAGGCCAGTTCTTCGTCGGTCAGGTCGTCGTAGTACAGGACCGGGTCGTCCAGGAGGATGCGGGTCAGCTTCCAGCGGACCGCCCGGAACCTGAGCTCGTCGCTGTCGAGCGCGGTCCACGCGGTCATCTCCACCAGGCGCTCCTCGAAGCCCTCGGCCTCGACCATGGAGGGACCCCGCAGGGACGCGGGCATCCCGGCCAGCACGCGCCGCCGCACGTCGTACAGCACGTCGCCCGATCCGCTGACGTAGGCGTCCTCGTCGCCGGCCACCCGCCGCAGCACCCCGAGCCGCAGCAGCAGGCGGACGACGGCCGCGAGGTCGAGGCGCTCGTCGCGCCGCTCCAGAGTGAATGTGATCCCGGCGGCGACGAGTTCGGGATCGGCGGCGGCCAGGACGACCTGCTCGGCGAGACGTCCGAGCGCCACCTGCGACTCGCCCCGTTCCAGTGCGGCCAGGGCCAGGCAGAGCAGGACGTAGCGGCGGCGGGTGAAGGGGAGGGCGCTGCGGGCGGCCTCACGCGCCGGGTGCGTGGCGTCGGTGAGGGTGCCCGGCGTCTTGCGCAGCCGTGCGGCGTCGGCGTCCGTGCGCAGCGTCCAGCCGACGTTCCGTTCGAACCACTCCCGCAGTTCGGCGGTATGCCGGCGCACCAGCCGGAACTCGTCGGCGTGCGGTCCGTCGGCGGTGAGCAGCGGCTCCTTCAGCAGGGCGCGTGCGGCCTTCTGGAGGTCGGCCTGCCGCTGGCCGTCGAGGATTTCGGCAAGGGGGCCGCTCATCGGTCCTCCGCGAGCTGGGGAGCGGCGTCCCGTCGGGGGGCGGGGAGGGGAACGGGTGCCGACGCCAGTGCGGCGCGGTGGCCCTGCCCCGCCGTGAGGTCGACGATGTCGATCAGGTGGTCGGGGCCGCTGAACACACCGTCGGGGG
>NZ_MUND01000154.1 GCF_002154375.1 Streptomyces glaucescens
GGTCCTCGCCGACGCGGTGGCGGAGAAGTTCGGCGGGGACAGCGTCACCGAGACCCGCCGCAACGTCCGCTCCTACCTGGGCGCTCTCACCGACTTGACACCTTGTGCGGGCGAACGTGGTGCCCGTGGCCGGAATTCGGCAGAGTGAGAGAGGCAGAGAGGAAACAGTCGTGAATCCCCTCGAATTCTCCGCCCCGGACGCCGTACGTCGACTCGAAATGCGGTGGGGAAACGATCCGCTCCTGAATTCCGCGCCACCGCGTTCCGATTCACCGCTTTCCGAGCCCCGGAGAGAAACGACCATGACCGGCCTTCCCGAATTCGACGACCACCTCGGCGGAACGTCCCCGGACACCTGGGACTCCCTCGCCGCCGGCCGTCTCTACTCCTCCGCCGACTGGCTCCGGTTCTGCGCCACCGACATCGGCGGCCGGACGGCGACGGGCGCGGTGCGCACCGGTGACGGCGCGGTCCCGGTCACCGCGCTGGCCGAGGAGCCCAACTCCTTCTACCAGTGGCACACCCAGCTCGCCGCGCGCGGACTGCCCTCCCCCGCCCCGGCGGGGCTGCTGGTGGGCCAGCGGCGCGGTTACCGCACCAGCCTCCTCACCCGTGACGGTGTCGAGGCGGGCCGGGCGGCGCCGGGCCTGCTGGACGCCGTACGGGACCTGGCCGCCCGGCTGCCCGGCACCGAGCTGCTGCCGGACGCGGCGGCGGACCGGCCGGCGCCCTGCGTGGCGAGTTTCGTCGCCACCGAGGACGCGCTGGCGCTGCGCGCGGCCGGGGTGGCGACGGTGCCGGTGCTGCTCACCACGGACGCCTGGGTCGACGTGCCGGAGGGCGGCTGGGACGCGTGGCTGCGGACACTGCCGTCCAAGGGCCGCAGGGACTCGGTGAAGCAGGAGGTCAAGGCGTTCGCCGCGGCGGGGTACGAGATCACCCGGGTGCCGCTCGCCGACAGTTACGCGGAGGCGGCCGGGCTGCTCGCGGCCACCCAGCGGCGCTACGGCCACCCGTACGACCTGGAGGTGCTCACCGAGTCGTTCCGGCGGCAGGCGGCGGCCATGGGCGAGCGCGCCGAGGTGCTGTTCTGCGCCCGGCCGGGCGAACCCCCCGTCGGTTTCAGCCTGTTCTACGTCCACGGCGACACGCTGTACGTGCGCGCGGTCGGCTTCGACTACGACCGGCTGGTGCGCGGTGCCGCCGAGTACTTCAACCTCGTCTACTACACGTCGGTGCGGATCGCGGCCGAGAGCGGGCTGCGCTGGATCCACCCCGGCATCGAGTCGCCCGACGCGAAGGCGCTGCGCGGTGCGCGGCTGCGGCCGCTGTGGCTGCTCGACCTGAGCGAGGACAGCGTCCTGGCCGGGGAGGGCGAGCGGATCCGCGCGTACAACACGGCGCGCACCGCCGAGCTGGCCGCGATCTCGCCGGCCGTGTCCAAGGCCCTGGAGAGCGAACTCTTCGCGCCCTTCTGCTGAGCGCGGTCCCCTCTGCGCCGCCTCCCCTCACCGCCGTACCCCGGCACGTCACCCGGCTCCGCCACCCGCGGGCCCCGTCATGCCCGAAAACACCCGGAAGGGGTTCCCACCGTGTCCCGCGACACCTCCGTCAGCGCCCCGGACCGGCCCGAGGCCGTCCTGTTCATGGGCGATCTGGTCGTTCTGGCCCGGCAGGGCCGGCTCGTCCAGGAAGCGCTCGCCCGCGATCTCGTCCCGCTCGCCGTGGTGTCCACCGACACCGACCTGGCCCGGCTGGACGCCGTACGCTCCGACCCGGCCCACTCGCTGCACGGCCTGGGCGAGGTCGTGCAGGTCGCCGACGCCCGGATCGCGTCCGTGCTGCCCGCGGTGCAGCCCCTGCTGAGCCGCTACGACGTGCGCGGCGTCATCTCCGTCGGCGAGGTGTTCGTCGAGCCGGTGGGCGTGCTCGCCGACTGCCTGGGCCTGCCCGGCACCGGCTCCAAGGCCGCGGTGATCTGCCGCAACAAGCTGCTCCAGCGCACCGCCGCACCGGAGTTCTCGCCGCGCTGGCAGGTCGTGCCGGTGGCCGAGCGGGCCTCCTTCACCCTGCCCGCGGACCGCTTCCCGGCGGTCGTGAAGCCGGCCGGGCGGTTCTACAGCTCGGGGGTCACCGAGGTCGCCGGGCAGGAGGAACTCACCGCCGCGCTCACCCAGTTCGGGGACGACGAGATCTCCCTGGTGGAGAGCCGGGTGCACGGCCCCGAGTTCTCCGTCGAGGCGCTGGTGCAGAACGGCGAGGTGCTGTGGTCGGGGGTCACCGGCAAGGAGACCAACGAGCACGAGGGCCCCTACTTCACCGAGCTGTCCCACACCAGCCCCGCCCTGCTGGACCCGGCCGACGAGGCCGCTCTGATCGCGGCCAACACCGAGATCCTGCGCCGGGTCGGCGTCCGTGACGGCATCACCCACGGCGAGTACCGGCTCACGGCCGACGGCGTGGTGCTGATGGAGATCGCCGCGCGGCTGCCGGGCGACGCGATCACCTTCCTGTGGGAGCTGGCCACCGGAGTGCCGGTCGAGCCGATCATGCTCGACCTCGCGCTGGGTGTCCCCACCCGTTACCCCGCCCCGCGGCGCCGGGCCCGCCAGCAGTTCGTGGACCACCCGCACGGGGTGCTGCGCGACGTCACCGCCGAGGGCGCCGAGGTGTCCTGGCCCGCCCGCGACGACCGCTGGCCCGCGCTGACGCCGGTCGCGGCCGACGCCGAGGCCGGACTGCGGGGCGTCCTGGTGGGCCGGCTGCCCGGCGACGTGCTGGGTGTGCAGGAGCACTCCGGGCACCGCTCGGCCTCCGTGGTCGTCGACGCGCCGCTCGACGCCGACCTGGACCTCGCGGCCAAGCGGGCCGTGGCCCAGGTGTCGCTGCACGTGGACCCGGCCTGAGGCCTCAGGCCCCACAGGCCCCCCGAACCACCCAGACCTTCACCGAGAAGGCCGGCGCCGGAGTGGAACCGGACGCCGGAGCACAACACGACGAGAGGTATGAGATGACCACCGCCATCACCGCGCCCCAGTGCCTGGTCTGCGACTCCGAGTTCGAGATCGACGCGGACTGGGAGAAGGGCGAGATCACCGAGTGCGGCGCCTGCGGCCAGGAGCACGAGATCGTCGAGAAGACCGACGCCGTCGTCCGGGTCGAGCTGGCGCCCGAGGTCGAGGAGGACTGGGGCGAGTGACCGCCGACCCGGAGGTCCTGCTGTCCGTCACGATGCTGCGGCCCGACGAGAAGCTGCTCCTGAACGCGCTGCGCGACCAGGGGCTGCGGGTGCGGACCGCGCTGCCGGCGGACCTGACGGAGGTGCTGGCGGGGCGCGTCGCCCCGCCGGCCCTCGGCCTGATCCGCAACCTGTCCCACCGCGAGGCGCACGGCACCGCCCAGCGCCTCGAGGTCGCCGGAGTCACCACCCTGAACCGGGCCTCGGCGATCGAGATCTGCAACGACAAGGGCCTCCAGGCCCTGCTGTTCGCCCGGTACGGCATCCCGCACCCGGTCACCGTCCACGCCTTCGGCTACGACCAGGTCCGCGAGGAGGTGGCCGGGCTCGGCCACCCGGCCGTCGTCAAACCGGTCAGCGGCTCGTGGGGGCGCGGCGTGTCCCTGCTGGCCGACGGACCGGGCACGGAGGCGTGGATCGGCGGCCGGGAGTCCGTGGACGCGGCCGGGAAGCTCTTCCCGGTCCTGGTCCAGAGCTACGTCGACAAACCCGGCCACGACCTCAGGGTCGTCGTCGTGGGGGACACCCCGGTGGTGGCGATCCAGCGGGTCTCCGAGGACTGGCGCACCAACACCCACCTGGGGGCCGAGATCCGCCGGACCGAGATCACCCCGGAGATCGCCAAGCGCTGCGCGCAGGTGGTGGAGGCCCTCGGCGAGGGCTTCTACGGGGTCGACCTGGTCGAGGACCGCACCACCGGCGAGCTGATGGTCCTGGAGGTCAACGCCAACCCGGAGTTCGCCAAGTCGTCGGCGCGGCACGGCGTCGACGTGGCGGGACTGCTCGCGGCGTACACCGCCCGCACCGTCGCGGCGTACGCGGACCGCACCGCCGGCGCGGACGCCGGCTGATCCGGGCCCGCGCACGGGGCGCAGGCCCCACCGATCCGTTCCGACTCGCTCGGACACAAGGAGAAACCGGACAACCATGGAACTGTTCGACACGGCGACCGTGCTCACCCGGGTGCTCACCACGGGTGTGGTCATGAGCATCGAGAAGAACGACCGCGAACTGCCCGGCCTGGAAAGGCTCCTGACCAAGCGCACCGGCCGTGCCAGGGCCGTGCTGGTGAACAGCCGCAGCGCCGCCGTGCACTCGGCGCTGGCCGGGCAGGGCATCGGCCACGGCGACGAGATCCGGCAGCGCGGTCTCGGCGAGAAGGACCGGGCCTTCCTGGCCTGGCTCGGGGTGACGGTCCGCGAGGACGGGCCCGAGGACGCCACGCCCGCCTTCGACCACATCGCGCTGGACGCGGGCGACGTCCACCGGCTGGGCGAGCTGGCCGCCGAGGCCACCGCGCCGGCGCTGGTGGTGGACCTCACCGGTCTCGGCTTCGGCCCGGCCGCCGCCGTCCTCACGGACGACCCCGCCCTGCAAGCCCGCGCCGAGCGGCTGAAGATCTTCGGCGCGTACGACCTGCGGACCATGTGGACCCAGCAGGAGGACGCCGCCGACCTGGTGCCCGGCGTCCAGTTCAACTACCGGCTCAGCCCCCTGGTCGCCGCGTGCGTCCGTATGGCCCTGGGCCAGGCCACCCGTACCCCGGCATCCTCCGGAGCTGCCTCGTGATCACCGACTTCCCCAAGAACCCGCTGCCCCTGCCGGACCCGGCCGAGGTCGGCGCGGAGCTGGCCGCGTTCGGCGGCGGCCAGATCATCCCCAAGGACCTGCGCCGGACCGTCTTCCCCGTCATCACCAAGGAAGACGTGTTCACGCTGATGCTCGCCCAGCGGCAGGCGCCCGAGAAGGTCGTCGCCGACTTCGCCGAGGCCTACCGCGCCTACGTCGGCGCCGGCTGGGCGCTGCCCACCGCGAGCGGCACCTCCAGCCTCCACCTGGCCCTGGTGGGCGCCGGGGTGCAGCCGGGCGACGAGGTGATCGTGCCCGCGTTCACCTTCATCGCCACCGCGCAGGCCGTCGTCGCCGCGCACGCCGTCCCGGTGTTCGTCGACATCGACCCGCGCACCTACTGCATGGACCCCGAGGCCGCCGCCGCGGCGATCACCGGGCGCACCCGCGCGATCATGCCGGTCCACGTGCACGGCCTGCCCGCCGACGTGCCCGCGCTGCGCGCCCTCGCCGACAAGCACGGCATCGCGCTGGTCGAGGACGCCTCCCACGCGCACTCCGCCCGCATCGGCGAGCAGGTCGCCGGCTCCTTCGGCGACGCCGCCGGGCAGAGCCTGATGGCCGACAAGAACTTCCCGCTCGGCGGGGAGGGCGGCATCGCCTTCTTCCGCGAGGAGTCCGCCTACCGCCGGGCCGCCGACTACGTGCGCCGGCACGGCATCGACTACGAGATGTCGTGGATCGCCGCCGCGTTCGGCAGCGGCCAGCTGGCGCGTCTGCCGTACTACGACGCCGTCCGCGCCCGCAACGCCCGCGTGCTGGGCCAGGCACTCGACGAGACCGGCCTGTTCTCGGCGCCGTACGTCCCCGAGGGCCACGTCCACGCGTACAACATGTACCGGATCGGCCTGCACCCCGAGCGGGCCGGCCTGGAGGACCTGCCGGTGTGGGCGGTCAAGGAGGCCGTGCACGAGCTGCTGGTCGCCGAGGGCGTCCCGGCGCGCGAGTGGCAGAACACCCCCATCCCCTGCCACCTGCCGTTCCGGCACCGCGACGGGTTCGGCGGCGGCTACCCGTTCTCCCTCAACCCGGGCGCCGTGCGCGACCACCGCCCGCAGGACTTCCCCGTCACCGTCGGCATGCTGGAGAGCACCCTGGTGCTCTGCCGCGAACTGCGCGCCCCCGTCGAGTACGAGCGGCTGCTGCGCTACGCCGACGCGTTCCGCAAGGTGGCGCGCCGCCCCGACGCGATCCGCAAGCTGGTCGCGGACGGCGACTACCGCCGCCCCTACGAGAAGGCGGCCCGCCTTGGCTGAGCACATCGGCGGCACCGACCCCGCGATCCGCGTCGCGATCGTCGGCGCCAGCGGCTACACGGGCGGCGAGCTGATCCGGCTCCTGCTGGACCACCCGAACGTCGAGATCGTCTTCCTGTCGGCCGAACGGCACGCCGGCAAGGCGATCGGCGCCGTGCACCCGTGGCTGCGCAACTGCCCGCGCATGTCCAAGCTGAAGTTCCGGCCGCTGGACGAGCTGCCGGACGTGGACGTGGCGTTCAGCTGCCTGCCCACCGGCGCCCTCCCCGAGCGGCTGCCCGTCCTCGCCGAACGCGCCAAGCGGGTACTGAACCTCGCCGGCGACTTCCGGCTGCGCGACCCGCACGAGATCCAGGAGCACTACCCGAAGTCGGCGGCGCACCCGCCGCTGGAGGACTTCGCCTACTTCGTGCCGGAGCTGACCCCGCACCTCCCCGAGGGCCGGTTCGTCAGCCTGCCCGGCTGCATGGCCGTCGCCAGCATCTACGCCCTCTACCCGCTGCTCGCCGGGAACCTGATCGGCACCCGGGTGATCGTCGACGCCAAGACCGGCTCCACCGGCGGCGGACGCAACAGCGGCGAACCCCCGGCCGAGCGCTCCGGCAACTTCCGGGTGCACAAGCTGCACGGCCACCGGCACGTGCCCGAACTGCACCAGGCGCTCACCGAGTTCACCGGCTCCGCGCTCGACCTGCAGTTCTCCGCGCACAGCCTGGACGTGCCGCGCGGCATCCTGGTCACCGCCTACAGCCAGCTGCTGCCCGGCGTGGAGCCCATCGACGTCAAGCGGGCCTACGCCAAGGCGTACGTCGGCAAGCCGTTCGTCCGGGTCCGCCCGGCGCCCAAGGCCCCGCACGACTTCCCGATGCTCAAGGCGGTCGTCGGCTCCAACGTCGCCGAGGTCGCGGTGTCCGTGCGGGACGGCGAGTGCGTGGCCGTCTCCGCCATCGACAACCTGGTCAAGGGCGCCGCGGGCCAGGCCGTGCAGGCCATGAACATGCTGCACGGGCTCGACGAGGGCGTCGGCCTGCCCCGGACGGCGGTGGCACCGTGAGACCGCTGTACGTCATCAAGGCCGGCAGCGCCACCCTGGACCGCGGCGGCATCTTCGGCGAGATCGCCGAGCTGGTCGCGGGCGGCGCCCGGGTGCTGCTCGTCGCGGGCGGCGCCACCGGCATCGCCCGCCACTACGCGGACATCGGCCGCCCCATGCCCGAACTGCGGCTGCCCAACGGCGACTCGGTGCGCTACTGCCCGCCACCGGAGATGGCCCACATCGTCGACGCCTACGAGCGGGTCACCCTGCCCGCCGTGGAGCGGGGCCTGGCCGCCGTCGGCGTGACCGCCTTCACCTCCGTCGCCGCCCGCGGCGGCCTGGTCGACGGCCGCGCCAACCGGCCGCTGAAGACCGTCACCGCCGAGGGTCGGGCCCGCGTGGTCCGCGACCACCGCGCGGGCGTGCCCGCCGACGTCGACGTCACCCGCCTGACCGTGCTGCTCGACACCTACGACGTCGTCAGCCTCAGCCCGCCGGTGCGCGACCCCGAGGGCGGCAGCCCGCTCAACGTGGACGCCGACATGCTGGCCGCCAGGCTCTCCGTCGCCCTCGACGCCGACCACCTGCGGCTGGTCACCGGCACCGCCGGACTGCTCACCGACCCGGCCGACCCGTCCTCCACCCTGCGCCACGCCCACCGGGGCGAGGCCGCGCGGTACGCGGGCGGGCGGATGCGGCAGAAGGTGCGCGCCGCCGAACTCGCCCTCGACGGCTCCGCCGACGTCGCCATCACCGGCCCGCACACCATGGCGGACACCTCCTCCTGGACCCGCTTCTGGCGCACCCAGGGCCCCGACGCCGACCTGACGCTGCTCACCCGGGCCGTCGGCGTGCCCTCGGTCTCCGGTGACGAACGCGAACTCGCTGCGCTGCTGCGCGACTGGTGCGCCGAACGCGGCATCGACGCGACCGTCGACGAGGCCGGCAACCTGGTCGCCACCCGGGGCACCGGCACCCGGCGCCGGCTGCTGCTCCTCGGCCACCTCGACACCGTCCCGCACCGCTGGCCCGTCGAGTGGCGCGGCGAGGAACTGTGGGGCCGCGGCAGCGTCGACGCCAAGGGCTGCCTGGTGAACTTCCTCCAGGTGCTCGCCGACGCCGAGGTGCCCGCCGACGGACAGCTGCGCGTGGTCGGCGCGGTCGAGGAGGAGATCTCCTCCTCCAAGGGCGCCTTCCACGCCCGCGACCACTACCCGGCCGACGCCGTGGTGATCGGCGAGCCCAGCGGCTCCGGCACCCTCACCCTCGGCTACTTCGGGCTGTTCAAGCTGCGCGTCACCGTCAGCGTGGCCAGCGGCCATTCGGCGGGCATGGACGCGGTCACCGCGCCCGACGCGCTGGTGCGGGCCCTGGAGGACATCCGGGACGTGGTCCGGCAGGAGGCGTCCGACGCGCTCAGCGCCGTCATCGACATCAGCTGCCGCACCGGCCGCGAACACCACCAGGCCGTCGGCATCCTCAACTTCCGGGTGCCGCCCGGCGCCGACCTGGAGCTGCTGCGCAAGCTGGCGCTCGACCAGGCCGGTCCCGGGGTGCGGATCGAGGTGCTGCGCGCCACCCCCGGACACGCGGGCGGCCGTACCGGCCCGCTCGCCAAGGTGTTCGCCCGCGCCTTCGCGCAGGCCGGGATCCGGCCGCGGCACGTGGTCAAGAAGGGCACCTCCGACATGAACACCCTGGCCACCACCTGGCAGGGCGTGCCGATGGTGGCGTACGGGCCGGGCGACTCCGCGCTCGACCACACCGACACCGAACGCATCGGCGCCGGTGACGTGCGCACCGCCCGGCGGGTGCTCGCGGACGCCGTGGCCCGCTGGTTCGCCCTGCCGGCACCCGAGCGGACCCGTCCGGAAGGAGCCACGCCATGACCGTCCCCCTGCGCGACGCGCCCGTGGAGATCACCGAGGAGCCGGACGGAGAGCGGATCGACGCGGTGCTGCGCGAGCGGGCCACCGCCGCCCGGAAGCTCGTCGTCGACATGGCCGCGAGCCCGCGCGGCTGCCACCTCGGCGGCAGCCTGTCCGTGCTGGACATCCTGATCGCCGCCCTGCACCGCGCCGAGCGCGGCGACGGCACCGAGGTGGTGCTCAGCAAGGGCCACGCGGCGGCCGGGCTCTACGCCGCGCTGCACGTCAGCGGCATCCTGCCGGAGAACCCCGCCCCGCACTACGGCATGGCGGGCCACCCGTACACCGGCCACCCCAGCGCCAAGGTGCCCGGGGTGCGCTTCCCGACCGGCAGCCTCGGCCACGGCGTGCCCTACGCGGCCGGCTGGGCGCTCGCCCGCAGGCTCGCCGGGCAGCAGGGGCTCGGCATCGCCGTCGCCGGCGACGGGGAGCTCCAGGAGGGCCTGGTGTGGGAGACCTGCCAGGTCGCCGCCGCCCAGCGGCTCGGCAACTTCGTCCTCGTCGTCGACCGCAACGGCGGCCAGAACGACGGCATGGTCGCCGACATCTCCCCGATGCCGCTGCTCGCGGAGCGGTTCGTCGGCTTCGGCTTCAACATCGCCACCGTCGACGGCCACAACCTGTCCGCGCTGCGGGCGCTGCTCGACGAGGACCGCACCGGCGCCGACCGGCCGCTCGCAGTCATCGCCGACACCGTCAAGGGCA
This sequence comes from Streptomyces glaucescens, assembly GCF_002154375.1. Classification (GTDB taxonomy): domain Bacteria; phylum Actinomycetota; class Actinomycetes; order Streptomycetales; family Streptomycetaceae; genus Streptomyces; species Streptomyces glaucescens. Next base: position 9,793 of record NZ_MUND01000154.1, read on the forward strand.
AGGGCCTGCCGCCCGTCGAGGGCAAGGCCGCCTCGCACTACGTGACCATCGACGCCCAGCGCGCCGCCAAGTGGAAACGGATGATCGGATGACCCTGTCGGGGCGCGACGCCTACCGCGCCGAACTCACNNGGCGCCATGCTCGACATGGCGGCCGGGATGGCCGCCGCCGGCTACCGGCCGTTCGTGTCCACGTTCGCGCCGTTCGCGGCGCTGCGCGCCGCCGAGAGCATGAAGCTCACCCTCGGTTACCTGGCCGCGGGCGTCACCGTGGTCGCGCCGTACGCCGGGGTCGCCGGGGCCTGGTTCGGCACCACCCACCACTGCCTGGAGGACCTGGCGCTGCTGCGCAGCATCCCCGGGG
>NZ_MUND01000155.1 GCF_002154375.1 Streptomyces glaucescens
CCCTCCTCGACGACCCGCCCCGCCTGACGGCCGTACGCCACCGCGCGGCGGCCACGGCCCGCGAGGCGCACCCGTCCTGGGACCGGGTCCTGGCCGAGGACCTGCTCCCGGTGTGGCTGCCGGAGCGGCCGTCGCGGGACGACGTGCCGTAGGCGGCCGACGGCGGCCTCACGAGCCCCGTCGGATCACCGGAGCGTCCCGGCCCCTGCGTTCGTGCAGGGCCGCCACCACCGCAGACGTGTCCAGCGCCACGATGCCGGCGCCCACCAGGGCCAGGCCCGCCACGGTGAGGACGCTGACCGGCCAGCCGGTGGTGAGGGACTCGCCGAGGACCAGCGTGCCGGCGGCCACCGCGACGACCGGCTCGGACGCGTCGATGACCGTCATGCTCGCGGCGAGCGGCCCCTGCTGGAAGGCGGTCTGGATGAGCAGCAGGCCGGCGAGGGACACCACCACCAGCGCGTAGGTCTGCCAGGCGGTGAGCGCCGCGCCGGGGCCGTGCCGCAGGCGGTCCACGGTCGCGGCGAGCAGCACCGACTGGGTGCCCATGACCGTCCCCGCCGCCAGCGCGGTCGCCGAGGCCCGCCAGGGCCCGGACAGCCACCGGGCGGTGGCCAGCGCGGCGCAGGCGACGGCCGCCGTCGCACCGAGGGTCAGCAGCCACTCCGGCAGGCTCGCCGCCGCCGGGCGGCCCCCGTGCGGCCGGGCCGAGGCCAGCGCGGCGGCCAGCCCGGCCGCCACCGCGGCCGTGCCCCACCACTCCCGGCGCCCCAGCCGCATCCGGTGCAGCCGCGCCGAGAGCGGCACCGCGAAGACCAGTTCCGCGACGATCAGCGGCTGCACCAGGCTGAGCGGCCCGAACGCCAGGGCCAGCGACTGGAAGCCGTACGCCAGCACGGCCAGCGCGATCCCGCACAGCCACAGCGGATTGCGGGCCAGCCCGCCGAGCAGCCGCAGCCGCAGCGCCTCCTCGTCGGGGCGCGCCCCCGCGGCCCACTGCTGGAGCAGCCCGGCGAGCGCGAAGCACGCCCCCGCGGCGAGCGAGGCGAGCACGGCGACGGGCATCGGCGGACCAGCCCCCTCCCTGCGGTACTGCGGCCCTACTCGGTCCGCTCCCGGCTCCGCGTGTGCACATACAGCGTGCGCCGGTCACCGACGTCGAGCCGCTGCGGCAGCGGCAGCTCGTAGCGCACCGGCCTCGCGTGGTCGGCGAGCTGCCGCCGCGGGTTGTACACCTGATTGAACCTCCACAGCATCCGGGCGAAGTTGGTCTGTCCGTGCAGCAGGTTGCGGCCGAGCACGCGCGCCGCGCCGAACGCCGTCCGCAGGCCCAGGTGTTTGCGGTTGATGACCGCCTGGGTGCGCACCAGCTCCTCGTAGAAACGCTCCAGCGGCAGGGTCGTGGGGACGACCGCGTGCTGGATGTCGAAGAGGCGGTAGTCGCGGGTGGTCAGGCGGCGGGACTCGGTGTGCCAGATCTCCGTGCCGGGGTACGGCGTCATCACCGTGAAGTGCACGATCTCCGGCACCGACAGCGCGAACTCCCGCACCACCCGGAACCGTTCCTCGTCCCAGGCCGGGTCGACGATCAGGTTGATGGCGACGGCGATGCCGAGGCGCCGCGCGGTCTCGAGGGCCCTGAAGTTCTCGTCGGGGCTGATCCGCTTGCGGAACTGGTCGAGACCCTCCGCGTCGATCGCCTCCATGCCGAGGAACATGTACTTCAGGCCGAGCCGCGCCCACCGCTCGAAGACCTCCGGATGGCGCAGCAGCACATCGCTGCGGGTCTCCAGGTAGTAGCGCTTGCGGATCCGCCGCCGTTCCACCTCCGCGGCGATGGCGTGGCCGTGTTCGGGCCGGATGAAGGCGACGTCGTCGACGATGAACACGTTCGGCTCGCGGATCGAGGCCAGTTCGGCGGCGGCGGCCTCGGGGGAGGCCTTGCGGTAGCTGCGGCCGTAGAAGGTCCAGGCGGAGCAGAACGAGCAGTCCCAGGGGCAGCCGCGGGTGAACTCGACGGAGGCGCACGGGTCCAGCTCGCCGATGAAGTAGCGCCGCCGGCTGTGCATCAGGTCGCGGGCGGGCAGCGGACCGTCGATGCCGTGCAGCATCAGCGGCGCGGGACCGCGCCCCGCCGCGGTGACGATCCCCGGCACCCCGTCGACCCCACCGTCGCGCACGGCCTCCAGCAGCGGGCCGACCGCCGGCTCGCCCTCGCCGCGCACGACCGCGTCCACCACCCCTTCCGCCTGCTCCAGCACCTCCTCGGCGACGAAGGACACACTGTGCCCGCCGAGGAAGACGAAGCACCCGGGCAGTTCCCGCTTGACCCGCGCGGCCAGGTCGATCGCCTCGGGGATGTTGGCCAGGTAGTTCAGGGAGATGCCCAGCGCCTCGGGCCGGAAGGACCGCACCTCGGCGCGCAGCCGCTCCCGGCCGAGCACCTGGAGGTCCACCACCCGGACCTCGTGACCGGCCTCGCGCGCGGCGCCCGCCACCCGTTCGAGGCCGAGGGGTTCCAGGCGCAGGAAGATCTCCGAGTACATCAGGGCGCTGGGGTGGACGAGCAGCAGTCGCATGAGCACCTCCGGGGATCTCCCTTTCGTATCCCGGCCCCCGCGTCACCGCACGGCCCGTACCGCCGCCTGGCGGCACCCGGCGGCCCCCAGGAGTGGCGGGCCCCGCGGGGACCGGACCGCGGGGCCGACCCGCCCGCCGCCCGGAGCCGCGCGTCGGTTCGGGTGAGCCGGGGCGGCGGACGGGCGGCAGAACTGGCGCCGGGCACCGCTTCGGCGGTGTCCTGGAAGACGAGTCCCGAGCAACCGGACCGACAGCGCTGGGAGACCGACCCGTGACCCACACCGGCTCCACCTCCGATCCCCGGGCGGACGCCGGGCCCGTCCCGTCCGCGGACCGGGCGCCCCGGCCCGCGCGCACCGAACGGCCGGTGGCCCTGGTCACCGGCGCGTCCTCGGGGATCGGCGCGGCCGTCGCGCGCCGCTTCGCGGAGGGCGGCTGGCACCTGCTGCTCAGCGGCCGGGACCGGGACCGCCTGGCGGAGACGGCGGCCGGCACCTCCTCCGCCGTCCTGCCCGCGGATCTCGCCGCCCCGGGCGGGCCGCGCCTGCTGGCGCGCTCCGCGCTGGAGTCGGCCGGGCGGATCGACCTGCTGGTCGCGGGGGCGGGCATCGGCTGGGCGGGCCCGTTCGTGTCGATGCCGCACGACGCGATCGACGGCGTCCTCGGCGTGGACCTCGCCGCCACCCTGCACCTGGTCCGGGAGGTGCTGCCCGCGATGGTGGCGGCGGGCCGGGGCCGGGTGGTGCTGATCGGGTCGGTGGCGGGCTGCGTCGGGGTGCGCGAGGAGGCGGTGTACTCGGCCGCGAAGGCGGGGGTGGCCGCGTTCGCCGAGGCGCTGCGGCAGGAGCTGCGCGGCACCGGCGTCGGCGTCACCCTCGTGGTTCCCGGCCCGGTGGACACGGAGTTCTTCGCCCGCCGCGGTGTCCCGTACCGCCGCGCCCACCCCCGGCCCACCTCCCCGGAGACGGTCGCCCGCACGGTCTGGGAGGCGGTCACCCGTCCGCGTGACGAGGCCTACGTCCCCGGCTGGCTGACCCTCCCGGGCCGGGTCCGCGCAGTCGCGCCCGGACTGTACCGGCTGCTGCTGCACCGATTCGGCTGACCGGGGCCTTTCCGTACGGCGCCGGGTCCGGCCGGTTCCCCCGCGCCCGCTCTCCTGCTACGGCATGAGCATGACGTCCGAACGCGCATCCCGGCCCGTCCGCGCCCCCCTCAGCCGCAGAACCGTCCTCCTCGCCACCGCCCTCTCCCTGACCGCGACCGCACCCTCCCCGCCCGCGGCCCACGCCGCCCCCGACCCCTACGACACCCTGCGCCACCGCTGGCTGGACCTCACCCTGGGCACCGGCTACGACCCCGCCGCCGAACCGTACGCGTCCCGCCTGAAGGAGACCGGCGACCTCGCCCGCGGCTTTCTCGCCACCCTGCCCGACGCGCCGCCGCCCACCGCCCTGTGGCCGGACACCCCCTTCGACCCGCCCGCCGGCATCACCCGCGCCTACGGCCGCCTGTGGACCATGACCCGGGCGTACGTCCAGCCCGGCACCGGCTCCACCGCGGACCCCGGCCTCCTCGCGGCCGTCCTGCGCGGCCTCGACCACCTCGCGGCGACCGTCTACCGCCCCGGCACCACCCGCTACGGCAACTGGTGGGAATGGCAGATCGGCAGCCCCCGCCTCCTGATGGACATCACGGCCGCGCTCCACGACCACCTCGGCGCCGCCCGGACCGCCGCCGCCTGCGCCGCCGTCGACCACTTCATCCCCGACGCCATGCTCCACGACTACTCCGGCACCTCCACCGGTGCCAACCGCGTCGACCTGTGCCGCTCCGTCGCCCTGCGGGGCATCGCCGGCCGCGCCCCGGACCGCATCGCCCTGGCCCGCGACGCCCTCTCACCCGTCTTCCCGTACGTCACCCGGGGCGACGGCCTCTACGCCGACGGCTCGTTCGTCCAGCACACCTGGGTCGCCTACTCCGGTACCTACGGCCAGGTCATGCTCGACGGGCTCGGCCGCCTCTTCGCCCTGCTCGCCGGATCCGAGTGGGAGGTGACCGACCCGAACCGGAGCATCGTCCTCGACAGCGTCGAACGCGCCTACGCCCCGCTGATCCACGACGGCCTGGTGATGGACATGGTCAACGGGCGGGCCATCAGCCGGGGCCACCTCACCGCCGACGAACGGCACGTCCTGCGCGGCGACCACTTCCACGGACAGAACATCATCGCGGCCGTCGCGCTCCTCGCCCTCGGCGCGAGCCCCGCCGAACGCGACCGCTGGCACGCCGCCGTCAAGGGCTGGATCCAGCGGAACACGGTCAGCCCCGTCCTGACGGCCCGCCAGTTCGACGTGGCCGACCTCGCCCGGCTGCACACCATCGCCGACGCACCCGTCCCGGCCGCCCCCGAACCCGTCGGCCACCGCCTCTTCCCGGCCATGGACCGCGCGGTCCACCGCCGGCCCGCCTTCACCGCGGGCCTCGCCATGGCCAGCGACCGCATCGCGTCCTACGAGTGCGGCAACGGCGAGAACCCGCGCGGCTGGCACACCGGCGCCGGGATGCTCTCCTGGTGGGCGCCGGGCCTCGGCGGCCAGTACACCGACTGGTACTGGCCCACCGTCGACTGGTACCGCCTGCCCGGCACCACCGTCTCCACCAGGCGGCTGCCCGACCGCGCCGGCGGGGAGTGGGGCGCGCCCAAACCGGACGTCCGCTGGGTCGGCGGCACCACCGACGGCGAGTTCGCGGCCGTCGGCCAGCACCTGAAGGGCCTCGGCTCCACCCTCCGGGCCCGCAAGTCGTGGTTCTTCCTCGCGGACGCGATCGTCTGCCTGGGCGCCGGGATCAGCTGTACGGACGGCGTCCCGGTCGAGACGGTCGTGGACAACCGCAACCTGGGGGAGGGCGGCACCCAGCCCTTCGTCCGCGGCCCCGGCTGGGCCCACCTGGCGGGCCACGGCGGCTGGCTCGTCCCCCACGGCGCCCTGCGCACCCTGTGCGAGGACCGCACCGGCGCCTGGTCCGACATCAACACCGGCGGCACCACCGAGCGGCGCACCCGGCGCTGGCAGACCCTCTGGCTCGACCACGGCACGGACCCCGCGGACGCGGACTACCACTACGTGCTCATGCCGGGCGCCTCCCGCCGGGCCGTGGCAGCCCGCGCCGCCGACCGCCGCTGGCTGACGGTGCTCGCCAACGACGCCGCCCGCCAGGCGGTGACCGTGCCCTCGCTCGGACTGACGGCCGCCAACTTCTGGCAGCCCGGCACGGCCGGCCCGCTCACCGCGTCGGCCGGCGCGAGCGTGCTGCTCCGCCGCCACGGCCGGACGGCCCGCCTCCACATCAGCGAGCCGCCCCGCACCGGCGCCCCGCTGGAGATCGGCTGGGACCACCCGGTGCGCGGGGTGATCCGGGCCGACGATACGGTCGAGATCCTCGCCACCGGCCGCCGTCTGCGGCTGCGCGTCACTCCGGGGATGGCATGTGCCACCCATGAATGTGAGGTGACTCTCGGTTGACGAGTTTGTGCGACCCCTACAACGACAGGGCCCCCTGAGCAGTCGGAAAGCCTGCACAAGGCGTGGGTTCTGTTCAGGGGTACCAGGAAAACGAGCCGGAGACTGTACGGAGTCGACGGCTCGCTTTCCTTGGTCTCCTTCGTAAGGTCGCTACATGACCGTTTTGGATGAGGCGACGGGTGAGCCGACGGACGCGCGCGGCCGGGTGGCCGAGCTGCACGAGATCCGTGCGCAGGCACTGGCCGGCCCGAGCGAGAAGGCGACCGAGGCGCAGCACGCCAAGGGCAAGCTGACCGCCCGGGAGCGTATCGAGCTGCTGCTGGACCCGGGGTCCTTCCGGGAGGTCGAGCAGCTGCGCAGGCACCGGGCGACCGGTTTCGGCCTGGAGGCCAAGAAGCCGTACACCGACGGTGTGATCACCGGCTGGGGCACGGTGGAGGGCCGGACGGTCTTCGTCTACGCCCATGACTTCCGCATCTTCGGCGGCGCGCTGGGCGAGGCCCACGCGACGAAGATCCACAAGATCATGGACATGGCCATCGCGGCCGGCGCGCCCCTGGTGTCCCTCAACGACGGCGCGGGCGCCCGCATCCAGGAGGGCGTCTCCGCCCTCGCCGGCTACGGCGGCATCTTCCAGCGCAACACCAAGGCCTCCGGTGTCATCCCGCAGATCTCCGTGATGCTCGGCCCGTGCGCGGGCGGCGCGGCCTACAGCCCCGCCTTGACGGACTTCGTCTTCATGGTCCGCGACACCTCGCAGATGTTCATCACCGGCCCCGACGTGGTCAAGGCCGTCACCGGCGAGGAGATCACGCAGAACGGGCTGGGCGGCGCGGACGTCCACGCGGAGACCAGCGGCGTGGCCCACTTCGCCTACGACGACGAGGAGACCTGCATCGCGGAGGTCCGCTACCTCCTCTCGCTGCTCCCGCAGAACAACCGGGAGAACCCGCCCCGGGTGGAGTCCTCCGACCCCGTCGACCGCCGCAGTGACCTGCTCCTGGACCTCGTCCCGGCCGACGGCAACCGGCCGTACGACATGGCCAAGGTCATCGAGGAGATCGTCGACGACGGCGAGTACCTGGAGGTCCACGAGCGCTGGGCCCGCAACATCATCTGCGCGCTGGCCCGCCTGGACGGCCAGGTGGTGGGCATCGTCGCCAACCAGCCGTCGACCCTCGCCGGCGTCCTGGACATCGAGGCGAGCGAGAAGGCCGCACGCTTCGTCCAGATGTGCGACGCCTTCAACATCCCGATCATCACCTTCCTGGACGTCCCCGGCTTCCTGCCGGGCGTCGACCAGGAGCACGGCGGCATCATCCGCCACGGCGCCAAGCTGCTCTACGCGTACTGCAACGCGACCGTGCCGCGGATCTCCCTGATCCTGCGCAAGGCGTACGGCGGCGCCTACATCGTCATGGACAGCCAGTCCATCGGCGCCGACCTCACCTACGCCTGGCCGACGAACGAGATCGCCGTGATGGGCGCCGAGGGCGCCGCCAACGTGATCTTCCGCCGGCAGATCGCCGAGGCCGACGACCCGGAGGCCATGCGGGCGCGGATGGTCAAGGAGTACAAGTCCGAGCTGATGCACCCGTACTACGCGGCCGAGCGCGGTCTGGTAGACGACGTCATCGACCCCTCCGAGACCCGCGAGGTGCTGATCACGTCCCTGGCGATGCTGCACACCAAGCACGCCGACCTGCCCTCCCGCAAGCACGGCAACCCCCCGCAGTGACCCTGAGGAGCCTGTCGTATGTCCATGCCTGACATCCGCGTCGAGAAGGGCCACGCCGAGCCCGAGGAGGTCGCCGCCATCACGGCCCTCCTCCTGGCCCGCGCCGCCGCCCGGCCGGCCGAGACCGTCCCCGCCCACCACGGCCGCGTCCGCGCCGGCTGGCGCCGCCTGGAACGCGAGCCCGGTTTCCGCGCCCCGCACAGCTGGCGCTGAGCGCACACACCACGCGAAGGGCCCCTCCGCACGGAGGGGCCCTTCGCGTTGTCCTGGGACGTGGGACCGTCGGCATGGGACAGCCCCCCGCGGCCAGGTGGCCGCAGGGGGCTGCAACGAGCGGAGCGCTACCGCAGGCGCGCCATCAGCGCGTGCTCGACCAGCGTGATCAGCGCGGACTTGGCATCCGCGCGGTGCCGGGCGTCGGTGGTGATGATCGGGGTGTCGGGACCGATCTGCAGGGCCTCGCGGACCTCGTCGGGGGAGTACGGCTGGTTGCCGTCGAAGCCGTTGAGGGCGATGACGAACGGCAGGCCGCTGTTCTCGAAGTAGTCGACGGCGGGGAAGCAGTCGGCGAGCCTCCTCGTGTCGACCAGCACGACCGCGCCGATCGCGCCGCGCACCAGGTCGTCCCACATGAACCAGAAGCGGTCCTGGCCGGGCGTACCGAACAGGTACAGGATCAGGTCCTGGTCGAGGGTGATACGGCCGAAGTCCATGGCCACGGTCGTCGTGGTCTTGTCTCCGGTGTGGGTGAGGTCGTCGATGCCTGCCGAAGCAGACGTCATGACGGCCTCCGTGCGCAGCGGGTTGATCTCCGAGACGGCGCCGACGAACGTGGTCTTGCCCACGCCGAAGCCGCCCGCCACCACGATCTTCGCGGAGGTGGTGGAGCGGGAAGGACCGCCGCTAGAGCTTGCGAAGTCCACTGAGCACCCTTTCGAGCAGTGTCACGTCTGGCTGGCCACCGGCGTTCTCGTCGCCGCCGGGCTGATGGATGGCGACCAGTCCCGCCTCCGCCAAGTCGGCGACGAGGATCCTGGCCACGCCGAGAGGGATGGTCAGAAGGGCCGAGATCTCGGCTACCGACTTGATCTCACGGCAGAGGTTGCAGATCCGCTGATGCTCGGGCAACTGGCCCTGCATCTGGTGCGGAGCCGCGGTGGTGTGCACCAGCGCCTCGATGGCGAGCTGGTATCGCGGCCTGGTGCGGCCGCCCGTCATGGCGTACGGACGCACCAGGGGGTTGTGGTTGTTCGACGCCCCGGCGGGCGCCGGCTCAGAGGTGCGGCGCTGCGGCTGCACGGGCTGGACACGCGGGGCCTGCGGCTGGTCGTAGGGCGCGGGGCCGGGGCCCTGCGGCGCGTACGGCTGCCGGTGGCTCGGGGCGGAGGGGAAGTTGTACCGGTTCTGGGAACCGTCGTTCTGGCCCTGGGCAGGGCCGTACGACCAGTTGCCCGAAGACGAACCGCCTGGGGGTGTTGCCACTTTCTCCTCCTCCGACTGCGCCGGGCACCCATCTGTGTGGAGCCGCGTCCCGAAACCTTACGGCCACGGGACGCGAAAACGCACCGTCTGTCTGTTAGTTGAGAAGGCTCCCCTGGAGCTCCGCACGGAGATCCGGGGTGAGAACCGTGCCCGCTCGGTCCACCAGAAGCGCCATCTCGTACCCAATGAGGCCGATGTCCGCCTCGGGGTGGGCCAGAACCGCGAGGGACGAACCGTCCGAGATGGACATGATGAAGAGGAATCCTCGCTCCATCTCCACAACCGTCTGGTTCACGCTGCCGCCCTCGAAGATGCGCGAGGCACCGGCGGTCAGTGAGGTCAGACCGGAGGCGACGGCCGCGAGCTGGTCGGCGCGGTCGCGGGGAAAGCCTTCGGACATCGCCAGAAGGAGTCCGTCGGCGGAGACCACCACGGTGTGGGACACCCCGGGGGTGTTGTCCACGAAGTTGGTGATCAACCAGTTCAGGTTCTGTGCCGCCTGGCTCATCGGGCTCACACTAACGCTCCTGGTTGTAGGTGCTGTCAGGACCGAAGCCCTGGCCGTTCGTTTCACTTCCTGCGGTGCGTCCCCGCTGCACTCCCCGGCGCAGGTTGCTCAGCCTGCCCCGGACGTCCTCGGGGGCGCGGGAGACCTGTGGGCCTCCCTGCGGGGTCGACTCCGCGGAGCCCTCGACCAGATTGGCCTTGGGCACCCGCCGCGGCAGGCCGGAGGAGGTCACTCCGCCCGCCTTGGGCTTCCGGAGCTGCGCGGCCTGCTGCCATCGCTCGTCGTTCGCCGAGCGCCAGGCGTCGCCGCCGTCGTTCTCCGGGGTGGGGGCCGGCGTTTCCTGGTGCACGCGCTGCGAACCGCCGCTCGTGCCGCTCGCGGTGGATCCGCGGCGCGGAAGTCCGGCGTCGGTCAGCGCGTGACCGGCGGAGTGGGCCGGTCCCGGACGGTCGAAGCCTACGCGGTCCTGCTCACTCGCGTCAGCGGCCTGCACAGATTCCGCTTCGGGAGCGTACTGGTCCGGGTAGCCGTTCCGGTAACCGTCCTGCTGCTGCCAGTCTGCCTGGTAGGACTGCTCTTCGTAGCCCGAGTAGCTCTCCGGGGCAGCGGCCGGCGCCGCCGAGTGCTCCTGCTGAGCCGGCTCCGTATAGGCCGGCTCGGGGTAGCCGCCGGACGAGTGGAAGCCGTCGTTCTGCGGCAGTCCGCCGTCCTGCGCGAAGTACTGCTCGTCGTACGACGGCTGCTGCTGCTCCTCGTACGCCTGCTGCTGACCGTAGCCGGTCTGCTCCGGGTAGCCGCCCTGGGCGTTGTCGTAGCCGTGCTGGGCCTGCTGCCCCTGCCCGGTGTTCTGGTCGAACCCGTCGGCGTAGGACTGCGTCTCGCCGTGCTGCTCCTGGCCGGGGTGCTGGCCGTGGGTCTGCGCCTCCAGCGCCGCGCGGCGCTCCTCACGCATCAGGGAGCGGCCGACCGGGTCCAGCTCGCGGATGTCGTCCGGGACCTCGGTGTAGCGGCTGTCGTCGAAGCCCAGCTCCGCCGCGGTGCGCATCGGCTGGCCGAAGTCCTCACCCTGGAACTGCTGCTCCGGGATGATCTGCGAGACCGTGAACTCCTCGCGGTCCGCCGCGCCTTCGCCACCGCCACCGTGGGTGATGGCGTCCGGCAGCATGACCAGCGAGGTGGTGCCGGCCTGCTCGCCGGAGGGGCGCAGCTGGACGCGGATGCCGTGCCGGTCGGAGAGCCGGCCGACCACGAACAGACCCATGCGCTGGGAGATCGCGGCGTCCACGGTCGGCGGGTTGGCCAGCTTGTGGTTGATGTCCGCGAAGTCCTCGGCGGTGAGGCCGATGCCCTTGTCGTGGATCTCGACCATCACGCGGCCGTCGGGCAGCCGGGTCGCGGTGACCCGCACCTTGGTCTGCGGCGAGGAGAACGTGGTGGCGTTCTCCAGCAGCTCGGCCAGCAGGTGCACGAGGTCGGTCACGGCACGGCCGTGGATGTCGGCCTCGGGGACACCGGATATCTCGATGCGCTCGTACTGCTCCACCTCGGAGGAGGCGGCGCGCAGCACGTCCACCAGCGGGACCGGCTGGTCCCAGCGGCGGCCGGGCTCCTCGCCGGCGAGGACCAGGAGGTTCTCGCCGTTGCGGCGCATACGGGTGGCCAGGTGGTCCAGCTTGAAGAGGTTCTCCAGCTGGTCCGGGTCGGCCTCGTTGTTCTCCAGGTCGGTGATGAGGGTCAGCTGGCCCTCGATCAGCGACTGGTTGCGGCGCGACAGGTTGGTGAAGATCGCGTTGATGTTGCCCCGCAGCAGGGCCTGCTCGGCGGCGAGCCGCACGGCCTCGCGGTGGACCTGGTCGAACGCGCGTGCGACCTCGCCGATCTCGTCGGTGGAGGAGATCGGGATGGGCGCGACTCGGGTGTCGACCCGGCCCGGGTCGGTGCGGGACAGCTGGTCGACCAGCATCGGCAGGCGCTGCTCGGCGATGCCGAAGGCGGCGTTGCGCAGCTGGCGCATGGAGCGGCTCATCTGGCGGGCCACCATGCCGGCCAGGATGAACGCGGCGAGCAGCGCGATCACGACCGCGGCGCCGGTGATGAAGGCGTCGGTCTTGGCGTCACCGGCGATGTCGGCGGCCTCGGCCACCGCCGTGTCGGCGAGGTCGGACTCGATCTGCTTGTACGCGTCGTACTTGAGGGTGTTGACCGCCCACCAGTTGGCGGGGGTGATGCCCTGCGCGGCGAGCGCGTCCCGTGCGGCCTGGGAGGTGTCGGGCAGACCCGCGATGGCGGTGACCATCTTCGTGGGGTCGGACGGCGGCGCCTTGTAGTTCGGGTCCGTGGCCAGGGCTTCCTTGGCCGCGGCCTCGGCGTCGACCTTGATCTGCGCGGTCGCCTTCTCCAGCTTGTCCGCGTCGGCCTCGGTGCCACCGCCGCGGTACTCCTCGATGGCGATGCGCTCGAGGTAGGCGTACGACGACAGGGCCACCCGCTGGGAGGCGAAGTCGCCCTTGCCGGGACCCGGCTTGATCAGCATGTGCATGCCGATGGACCGCTGCAGCGACAGCGCGGCCTTGGTCAGCGAGATGGCGTAGACGGTCCGGCCGTAGCTGGTGATGTTTCCGGTGCCCAGACCCAGCTCGTTGGCGAACTCCATCAGCGGGTGGGCGACCTGGACGTAACCCTCCTCGGTCTCCACACCCTTCAGCCGGGAGGTGTACGCGGCCTGGCGCAGCGCCTCGAGCTGGGGCTCGACCTTGCGGAACAGCTCCAGACGGCGCTCCAGGCCGGCCTTGCCGGGCATGCTCTGGGCGGCCTCGTCGAAGGCGTCGGCGGCCTCGTCGGTCTTCTTGCGGGCGTCGAGGACGGCCTTGTCGTCCGGGCCCTTGCCCTGCAGCAGCGGAGAGGCGGTGGTGTCGCGCTCGTTGTAGAGGGCATCGGCGTAGGTGAGGGAGGCCCGCACCAGACGCGCGGTGTTCTCCGCGTCCTCGGCCTCCTGCCAGGTGTCGATCGAGCTCTTCACCTGGAAGCCGCCCATGACGAGGCCGACCAGCACGGGGATGAGCAGGATCGCGTTCAGTCGGGTCGTCACCCGCCAGTTGCGCGGGGAGAAACGACCGCCGCTCGGAGCGGGCGCGGGCGTCGGCTCCGAGCCGGGCACCACAGGGGCGGATGCCGCTCCGCGCGGCGGCGGGGTGAAGTTGCCCCGGGCGGGCGGCTCGGGACCGTTCTTGCTTCGCCTCACTCGACCAACAACCTCTCGGCGGTCGGCACCTACGTCGTGCCGCGGTTTCTCAGAGCCCAGCTCGCCATCGACCATCGAGTACGTCTTTGACTATTGGGCAGTTCAGGCATTCCAGCACGTGGACCAGTGCTCTTCCAAACATGGGAATGCGGTGAAACCGCGTGAGGAAGGCCGCAGATAAAACGGTCATAAAGAACGAGCCCCGCCAAAAGGCGGGGCTTTCGTGCGCGCAGCGAGACGACCTGACCGCGACGCGTGGCGGTACCACCCGATTCCTCTGCCGAAACGTTATGAACAGCGGAGCCGACCGTGTCTAAGGCCACAGTCGGCTCCGCTGTACAGGTGAGAGTGCCTGCGGCAACCACCGCGGAGCACGCCTCACTTGAGTCCTACTTCAGCCGGGCCATCAGCGCGTGCTCGACCAGCGTGATCAGCGCGGACTTGGCATCCGCGCGGTGCCGGGCGTCGGTGGTGATGATCGGGGTGTCGGGACCGATCTGCAGGGCCTCGCGCACCTCTTCCGGGCTGTACGGCTGATGACCGTCGAAGCCGTTGAGGGCGACGACGAACGGCAGGCCGCTGTTCTCGAAGTAGTCGACCGCGGGGAAGCAGTCGGCCAGCCGCCGGGTGTCCACCAGGACCACCGCGCCGATCGCGCCGCGCACCAGGTCGTCCCACATGAACCAGAAGCGGTCCTGGCCCGGCGTACCGAACAGGTACAGGATCAGGTCCTGGTCCAGGGTGATACGGCCGAAGTCCATGGCCACGGTCGTCGTGGTCTTGTCCCCGGTGTGGGTGAGGTCGTCGATGCCCGCCGAAGCGGACGTCATGACGGCCTCCGTGCGCAGCGGGTTGATCTCCGAGACGGCACCCACGAACGTGGTCTTGCCCACGCCGAAACCACCCGCGACCACGATCTTCGCGGAGGTGGTGGAACGCCCCGGAGCAGCCGCCCCGCTAGAGCTTGCGAAGTCCACTGAGCACCCTTTCGAGCAGTGTCACATCCGGCGCACCGCCGTTGTTCTCGTCGCCGCCCGGCTGGTGCACGGCGACCAGTCCGGCCTCGGCGAGGTCCGCGACCAGGATCCGGGCCACGCCGAGCGGCATGTTCAGCAGCGCCGACACCTCGGCGACCGACTTCACCTCGCGGCACAGATGGCAGATGCGCTGGTGCTCGGGGAGCAGTCCCATGAGCGCTGCCGGGTCGGCCGTGGTGCTGATCAGAGCCTCGAGGGCCAGCTGGTAGCGCGGCCGGGTCCGGCCGCCGGTCATCGCGTAGGGACGCACCAGCGGCTGGTCGCCCTCGTCCCCGTACGGATCACTGTACGGATCATGAGAGGCGGTGGGCGGGGTCATGAATCCTCCGGGCGGGACAGCAAGTCGGTCAGTCAAGCCGTCTGACGGGGGGCCGGTGGGGGGATTGTGGCGGCCGGACGGTGATTTGGTGAGACGGGTGGATCTTCGAACGGTCAGTGGAGCAGACTGCCTTGCAGTTCGGCGCGCAGGTCCGGTGTGAGCACCGCGCCCGCACGGTCCACGAGCAGCGCCATCTCGTAGCCGACGAGGCCGATGTCCGCCTCCGGATGCGCCAGGACGGCCAGCGACGAGCCGTCCGAGATGGACATGAGGAAGAGGAATCCCCGCTCCATCTCGACGACGGTCTGCGCCACGGTGCCGCCCTCGAAGATCCGGGAGGCCCCGGCCGTCAGCGAGGTGAGTCCGGACGCGACGGCCGCCAGCTGGTCGGCACGGTCGCGCGGGAAACCCTCGGACAGCGCCAGCAGAAGACCGTCGGCGGACACGACGACGGTGTGGGACACCCCGGGGGTGTTGTCCACGAAGTTGGTGATCAACCAGTTGAGGTTCTGTGCGGCCTGGCTCATCGGGCTCAACTAACGCTCCTGCGGGTGAGTGGGGCTCGGGAAACTGCCCGTCTGGCCCGAACCGGCCTGACGGCCCTGTGCGATACCCCGACGGAGGTTGGTCAGCCGGCCGCG
The DNA here is from genome assembly GCF_002154375.1 of Streptomyces glaucescens. GTDB lineage: Bacteria > Actinomycetota > Actinomycetes > Streptomycetales > Streptomycetaceae > Streptomyces > Streptomyces glaucescens. Next base: position 15,071 of record NZ_MUND01000155.1, read on the forward strand.
TACGTCCTGGGGAGCACGCGAGACCTGCGGACCGCTCTGGTTCGGCTGCTGCTGCGCGGTGCCCGGGACGAGGTTCGCCCGGGGGACCCGGCGCGGCAGGCCGGACGTGGTGACTCCGCCCGCGGCGGGCTGGCGGACGCGCTCGGCCTGCTTCACGAGGTCGTCGTTCGGCGAGCTGCGCCAGGCGGCCGAGGCCGCCCGCTGCGGTCCGGTGGGAGCCTGCGGCTGCGCCCGGTCGGGCGCGGAGCCGTTGCCCGCCGGCCGCTCGGCCCGGGCCTGCGGGGCCGGCCGGCCCTGCTGGCCCTGGTCCTGCTGGCCCTGGTCCTGCGCCTGCTGGCCCTGCTGGGCCTGCTGGCCGTGGAACCAATTGGTCTCCAGCGTGTCGTACAGCGGCGTACGCCCGTCACCGGGACCGGACGCCGGCGGCAGTGCCTCCGGTTCCGGACGCCGCTGCTGCGGACGCTGCGCGGCGCGCTGGGCACCGAAGTCGGACTGGCCGTTTCGCCGGCCGCCGGGCAGGGCGTGCCGGCCGGTGGCCGAAGCGTCCTGGGCGGGCACCGGGTACTGGCCGGTGGAGCCGTTGTCGTACCCCTGCTGCTGGGCGGCCGGGTACTGGCCCGTGGAGCCGTTGTCGTACCCCTGCTGCTGGGCGGCCGGATACTGGCCCGTGGAGCCGTTGTCGTAGGCCTGCTGCTGGGCGGCCGGGTACTGGCCGGTGGAGCCGTTGTCGTAGGCCTGCGGCGCGCGGGACTGGCCCGTGCTGCTGCCGTCGTAGCCCTGCGACGCGGCGAACTGGCCGGTGGAACCGTTGTCGTAGCCCTGCGGAACCGGGAACCCGCCCGTGTTCGACGGGTCGGCCGCGGCGGACGTACCGAAGACGTCCGGGCGGACGAACTGGCCGGTCTGCTGCGGCTCCTGCGCGCCCGGGCGGCCGAAGTCGGCACCGCCGGGCGGTACCTGGCGCTCGTCCTGCCGGCCGATCGCCGGCATCTCCGCGGTGGCGCCGGGACCCTGGCGGTCGTCGGCCCGCGGCATCCGGGAGGTCTGCGAGACGTCCGGCTCCTCGTGCCCGCGCGGGGTGTCCAGCGAGGCGCGCGGCACCGGCGGCTGGGCGTTCTCGTCGCTCCAGCTCGGCACCCGCGGCTGCGGGTTGCCACCCGGCAGCTCGGCCCGCGGGCCGCCGCGCGGCGGCAGCTGCGGCTGCCGCGCCTGCCGGCCACGCCGGCCGCCGCGCTCGCCGTCCTGGCCGCCGCGCCGCTGCGACACCGGGCCGCGGGATTCCTGGCCCTGCGGCGCACCGGCCGGACCGGCGGCCTGAAGGCCCTGCGGCGCACCGGCCCCGGCCGGGGCCGGACGGCCCTGCTGCGGCCCGGGAGCCTGCGGCCCGCGCGCGCCACCGGGACCGCCGAGTCCGCCGGGTGCACCCGGACGCCCGCCGGCGTCGCGGCCCGGCAGTGCGGCCCGCGGTCCCTGACCGGCCCCGAGCAGCCCCCCACCGGCACCGCCGGAACCGAGGGCACCACCGTTCCCGCCGCCGTTCTGGCGACGGGCCGCGGCCGCGCCCGCGGCGGCCTGCGCGGCGGCCGGACCGCCGGAGACACCGGGGCCCTGACCCTGCTTGGGCTGCGGCTTCTTGCCGCCCTGGGCGACATCGACGGGCAGCATGACCAGCGCGGTCGTGCCGCCGGAGTCCGACGGGCGCAGCTGGATGCGGATGCCGTGCCGCTGGGACAGCCGGCCGACCACGAACAGACCCATGCGGCGGGAGACCGACACGTCCACGGTGGGCGGCGAGGCGAGCCGCTCGTTGATCGCGGCCAGGTCCTCCGGCGACAGGCCGATACCGGTGTCGTGGATCTCGATCAGCACCCGGCCGTCGGGCAGGGCGTGACCGGTGACCTTGACCTTGGTCTGCGGCGAGGAGAACGAGGTGGCGTTCTCCAGCAGCTCGGCGAGCAGGTGCACGAGGTCGTTGACGACCCGGCCGGCGACCTGCGTGGTCGGCACGGCGGCCAGCTCGATGCGCTCGTACTGCTCCACCTCGGACGCGGCGGCACGCAGCACGTCGACCAGCGGGACCGGGCGGGTCCAGCGCCGGCCGGGCTCCTCACCCGCGAGGACGAGGAGGTTCTCACCGTTACGGCGCATACGTGTGGCGAGGTGGTCCAGCTTGAACAGCGAGGCCAGCTGGTCCGGGTCCGCCTCGCGGGACTCCAGCTCGGAGATCAGCGACAGCTGGCGCTGGATCAGACCCTGGGAGCGGCGCGAGAGGTTGGTGAACATCGCGTTGACGTTGCCCCGCAGCAGGGCCTGCTCGGCGGCGAGGCGGACCGCCTCGCGGTGCACGTCGTCGAAGGCCGCGGCCACCCGGCCGATCTCGTCCCGGGAGTGCACGCCGACCGACTCCACGGACGTGTCGACGTCCTGTGGGTCGGCCTCGGACAGCTGCTTGACCAGCTCGGGCAGGCGCTCGGAGGCGACCTTGGTCGCGGTGTCCTCCAGCCGGCGCAGCGAGCGGATCATGGAGCGGGCCACCACGAAGGCGCCGACCAGCGACACGCCGAGCACGAGCAGGATCAGCGCACCGGAGATGATCGCTTCCTGCTCCGACTCGCTGCGCAGCTCGCGGGCCTTCTGCTCCATCTCCTCGAGCAGCGTGCGCTCGATCTTCTTCATCTGCTCGATCTTCGCCGAGCTGTCGTCCAGCCAGTCCTGGTACGAGCGCTTGTCCAGGCCCTCCAGACCCTCGGGCCGGCCGAACGCGCGCGAGGCGTAGAGGTCGGTGGCCTCGATGGTGGAGTTGCCCTCTTCGATGGGCTCCAGCAGTTCGGCGGCGTTCTCGTCGCCGTAGATGCTCCGGAAGCTGCTGATGTCCGACTTCTGGCTCTGCAGCGCCGACTCGGCGTACAGGCGGTCGTTCGCGGAGAGGTTGCCGTAGGTGTCCTTGTTGGCGGGCAGGGCCGCCGCGAGGACCGCGCGCTGGATGGAGGCGTACTCCTTGGCGGAGGAGAAGGCCGCCAGGGCGCGCGTGCGCTGGATCATCTCCGGGTTGCTGGTCGCCTCGGCCATGTCCTGCGAGAGGTCGAGCAGGTGCTCGATCAGTCGGTGGTAGGCCTCGACGGTCTGCATGTTGTTGTTCTTGGCCTCGTAGGCCGTGCTGCGGACCTTGTTGAGGGTCATCAGGTCGCGCGCCAGGCCGACGACGCTGTCCCGGACGCCCTGCAGGTTGCCGTCCCGGCTGGCGCTGTCGATCTCCTCGGAGGAGTCGAGGAAGTTCTTCAGGGCGCGGTCGGTCTTGTCCCGGTAGCCCTTGACGGTGATGGCGCTGGAGGTCGAGCCGTGCGCCAGCGGACCGGCGGACTTGTCGCGCTCCTCCTGGAGCGCCGCGGCCAGCTCGGTGGCCTGCTTGGTCATGTCCGTCAGCAGCTTCATGTTGTCGAGCTGCTGCATGTCCTCCATCGACTGGGTGATGCGCAGCGCGCCCAGCGAGGTCGCCGCGACCACGGGGAGGGTGAGCAGCGCGACCAGACGGGTGGAGATCCGCCAGTTGCGCAGGGCTATTCGGGGGCCGGGGCCGGTCGGGCCCTGCGGCGGCTTCACGGTCGGCGTGGGGGCCGCCGGGCCCGCGGAAGCGGACGTGCCGGGGCGCCCGGGGCGGGTACCGCCGTCGGCGGACGGGCCCTGGCCCTGGGCGTGCTGGGGCGAGGAGCTGCCGGCCATGGGGCCAGTCCCGCCGTGCGGCTCCGGCTCCGCCGAAGCGCTGCCATCCCTCTTGAAACGTCCCTGCACTAGCGTCGCAACCTCTGGACCAGGCGTCCTTCCGGAACGGAAGGACGGTGTCGGCGTCGTCGGGGACGCCCTGAATACGTCCCCGGGTGGTCGTGAGTGACCGCTTCCCCCTTCTCGCCGCCACTCGGCGCTTGTCGCGCCCCCTGCGCGCCGGCTCGTTCCTGCGGCGGTCCGTGGAATTCCAGCACAGTGCAGGATCTCCAACAAGGCCAGTTGGTCAGGCTGTGACCTCCGTGACAGCTTGTGAGGGGCGCGTCACCTGGTGTGCAGCTGGCTCCACCTTATAACGGACATTTACCTACGAGTCGTCGAGGTGTTCGCGGTGTCCCAGTCGCCATGATCAGGAGCGGAATGGTCGCTTCAGGCGCTGAATGTCCGTTTCGTGGGCATGAGTTGCGAGCCTGAATTGACCGTTTTGGGGGTGAGTTCGTGAGCAAACTCACACGCGCTTCATGAGCGCTTCCGCCCTTTGACGGGAATCCGCATGTTTAGCCTGACGCTTTACAGGAGTCAGCGTTCTGACAAGAGCGACATTCCGACCTCGACCGACCAAGGACACCCGTGAAGACGACGACGATGTTCCACAAGATCGCCAACCCGCGGCGCACGACGCTGGCGCACCTGAAGGGCGCCGACGAACTGCAGACCCCGGTGCAGCCGGAGCACCCCGTCGAGCTCCCGTCCCAGACGGCCAATCCCAAGCGTACGGTCCTCATGGAGATCCCGGTGGGCGCCTCCTCGGCCCAGTAGCCACACCGGACACGGATCACCCGGGCGCCTCGCGCACCATGCGCGGGGCGCCCGCTGTGTGCCGCGCTAGCCTGGAGCGTCAGACTCCCGCCAGCTCAGTCAAGGGGCAAAGCATCCCGTGCGCATCGCCAGGTTCTCCATCGACGGGAACGTCGCCTTCGGCGCGGTCGAGGGCGACAAGCCGGACGAGCTCGTCCTCGACATCATCAAGGGCATCCCGTTCACGGACTTCGAGCTCTCCGGCACGAAGGTGCCGCTGAGCAAGGTCAGGCTGCTGCCGCCGGTGCTCCCCAACAAGGTCGTGGCCTTCGGCCGCAACTACGCGGAGCACGCGCGCGAGCTGGGCAACGAGGTCCCCGACGCCCCCTTCGCCTTCTTCAAGCCGTCGACCTCGGTCATCGGCCCCGGCGACGAGATCCAGTACCCCTCCTTCACCGAGGAACTGCACCACGAGGCCGAGCTGGCCGTCGTGATCGGCCGGATGTGCCGCGAGGTCCCCCGCGAGCGCGTCAAGGACGTGATCTTCGGCTTCACCTGCGCCAACGACATCACCGCGCGGGACGTGCAGAAGCGCGAGAAGCAGTGGGCGCGGGCCAAGGGCTTCGACACCTCCTGCCCGCTCGGCCCCTGGGTGGAGACCGGCCTGGACCTCGAGACGGCGTCCGACCTGACCGTCCAGCTCACGGTCAACGGCGAACAGCGCCAGCTCGGCCGGACCAGCGAGATGATCCACTCCATCGAGGAGCTGATCGTCAACATCTCCGAGGCCATGACGCTGCTCCCCGGCGACGTGATCCTCACCGGCACCCCGGCAGGGGTCGGACCCCTGAACGTCGGCGACGAGGTCGCCGTCACCATCGAAGGCATCGGCACTCTCACCAACAAGGTTGTCAAGCGTGGCTAGCGCACCCGGCTCCGTACGCGTCCGTTTCTGTCCCTCGCCCACCGGTAACCCGCACGTGGGCCTGGTCCGCACCGCCCTGTTCAACTGGGCGTTCGCCCGGCACCACGGCGGCACCCTGGTCTTCCGCATCGAGGACACCGACGCGGCCCGCGACTCGGAGGAGTCGTACCACCAGCTGCTCGACTCGATGCGCTGGCTCGGCTTCGACTGGGACGAGGGTCCCGAGGTCGGCGGCCCGCACGCGCCGTACCGCCAGTCGCAGCGCATGGACCTCTACAAGGACATCGCCCAGAAGCTCCTGGACGGCGGCTACGCCTACCACTGCTACTGCTCCCAGGAGGAGCTGGACACCCGCCGCGAGGCCGCCCGCGCCGCCGGCCGGCCGTCCGGCTACGACGGCCACTGCCGCGAGCTGGCCGCCGCCCAGGTCGAGGAGTACAAGGCCCAGGGCCGCGAGCCGATCGTCCGCTTCCGGATGCCGGACGAGACCATCACCTTCACCGACCTGGTCCGCGGCGAGCTGACCTTCACCCCGGAGAACGTCCCGGACTACGGCATCGTCCGCGCCAACGGCGCCCCGCTGTACACGCTGGTCAACCCGGTCGACGACGCCCTGATGGAGATCACCCACGTCCTGCGCGGCGAGGACCTGCTCTCCTCCACCCCCCGCCAGATCGCCCTCTACAAGGCGCTGATCGAGCTGGGCGTCGCCAAGGGCATCCCGCAGTTCGGCCATCTTCCGTACGTCATGGGCGAGGGCAACAAGAAGCTCTCCAAGCGCGACCCGCAGTCCTCGCTCAACCTCTACCGCGAGCGCGGCTTCCTCCCCGAGGGCCTGCTCAACTACCTCTCCCTGCTGGGCTGGTCCCTCTCGGCCGACCAGGACATCTTCACGATGGACGAGATGGTCGCGGCCTTCGACGTGAAGGACGTGAACCCCAACCCGGCGCGCTTCGACCTCAAGAAGTGCGAGGCGATCAATGGCGACCACATCCGCCTGCTGGACGTGAAGGACTTCACGGAGCGCTGCCGCCCCTGGCTGAAGGCACCCTTCGCGCCCTGGGCGCCGGAGGACTTCGACGAGGACCGGTGGCAGGCGATCGCCCCGCACGCCCAGACCCGCCTCAAAGTCCTGTCGGAGATCACCGACAACGTCGACTTCCTCTTCCTGTCCGAGCCGGTCTTCGACGAGCCGAGCTGGACGAAGGCGATGAAGGAGGGCAGCGACGCCCTGCTGCGCACCGCCCGGGAGAAGCTGGAGGCCGCCGACTGGACTTCCGCCGAGTCCCTGAAGGAGGCCGTCCTGGCCGCCGGCGAGGCCCACGGCCTCAAGCTCGGCAAGGCCCAGGCCCCGGTCCGCGTCGCCGTCACCGGCCGCACGGTCGGCCTGCCGCTCTTCGAGTCCCTGGAGATCCTGGGCAAGGAGAAGACCCTGGCCCGCATCGACGCGGCCCTGGCGAAGCTCGCCGCGTAGGACCCACGCGCGCGTGAAGGGGCGGCACCCGGTCTCCGGGTGCCGCCCCTGTCGCGTTCGTCACCCCGGCCGCTCGGCCGGCCGGAATCCCGGAACCGCGGACGGGACCGGTGCCCCGGCGTTACCGTCGGCTCATGAGCATCCGTGCCGTGGTCTGGGACGTGGACGACACGCTCTTCGACTATTCGACCGCGGACCGCGAGGGCATGCGTGCCCATCTGGCGGCCGAAGGCCTGCTGGACCGCTGCGGCGGCCCGGAGCGGGCCCTCGCGCGCTGGAAGGACCTCACCGAACGGCACTGGACGCGTTTCTCGGCGGGGGAGGTCTCCTTCGAGGGGCAGCGCCGGGACCGGGTGCGCGCGTTCCTGGAGCGGCCGCTGACGGATGCGGAGGCCGACACCTGGTTCGAGCGCTATCTCGCCCACTACGAGGCCGTCTGGGCCCTGTTCCCGGACGTCCTGCCCGTCCTCGACGCCCTGGCCGCCAGTCACCGCCACGCGGTGCTCTCCAACTCCAGCCTCACCGTCCAGGACCGCAAGCTGCGGGCGCTCGGCGTCCACCACCGCTTCGAGACCATCCTGTGCGCCGCCGAACTGGGCGTCTCCAAGCCCGAGCCCCGGGCCTTCCTCGCCGCCTGCGAGGCCCTGTCGCTGCCTCCGCACCAGGTCGCCTACGTCGGCGACCACCCGGAGATCGACGGCCGGGGCGCGGCCGAGGCCGGGCTGCTGTCGGTCTGGATCGACCGCCTGGGCGGCTCCGCCACCGTGGTCGTTCCGCCCGGTCCGCACCGGATCGTGTCCCTCTCCGAACTCCCGGCGCTGCTCCGCGCGGATAGCCGTTTTGGAGCCCCGTCCACCTTCAGGTAATGTTCTTCCTGCGCCGCCGGGGAGCGGGCCGAAAGGCCGGGAACCGGAGGAGCAGACTAGAACAAGATCCCCGCACGGGGCTTGCGTTCCAGTGGCCTATGGTGTAATTGGCAGCACGACTGATTCTGGTTCAGTTAGTCTTGGTTCGAGTCCAGGTAGGCCAGCTCGCGGAGCTTCATCCGCAACCGTGGATCTGATCCACAAAGCCCCCGTTGTGTAGCGGCCTAGCACGCTGCCCTCTCAAGGCAGTAGCGCCGGTTCGAATCCGGTCGGGGGTACGGTGATCTCTCACGAGATGATCGCTAGGGCCCCCGTTGTGTAGCGGCCTAGCACGCCGCCCTCTCAAGGCGGTAGCGCCGGTTCGAATCCGGTCGGGGGTACTGCTGGTCTAAACCACATTGGTCTATGGTGTAATTGGCAGCACGACTGATTCTGGTTCAGTTAGTCTTGGTTCGAGTCCAGGTAGACCAGCTCGGACCTGCGGAAACGCAGAGTCCACGCCCCCGTTGTGTAGCGGCCTAGCACGCCGCCCTCTCAAGGCGGTAGCGCCGGTTCGAATCCGGTCGGGGGTACGAGTCCCAAGGGGCCTTCGCTTCGGCGAGGGCCCCTTCGGCGTGTATCAAGTGGGCGCACGGTGCCAGGACTTCGGGGCCGCGGGCGCAGCCCGGGGAGACGAAACAAATCGTACGCGCACTCAACGCGTACGCCCCGTCGCCCGTCGTGATCGACCCGTGCGGGTCGGCGGCGCCGGGGGAGAGCGTGCCGCGGCGTTGAGGCTCGCTCTCCCTCCGGTCCGGGCAGACGTCAGCCCGAGCGGCGCAGGGCCTCGGAGAGGCGGGCGGCGGCGTCGATGACCGCCTGGGCGTGCATACGGCCCGGGTGGCGGGTCAGTCGCTCGATGGGACCGGAGACCGAGACGGCGGCCACCACGCGGTTGGAGGGACCGCGCACGGGCGCGGAGACGGACGCGACGCCCGGCTCCCGCTCGCCGATCGACTGGGCCCAGCCGCGGCGCCGTACGCCCGACAGGGCCGTCGCCGTGAAGCGGGCGCCCTGCAGACCGCGGTGCAGGCGCTCCGGCTCCTCCCAGGCCATGAGGATCTGTGCCGAGGAACCGGCCTTCATGGTGAGCGTCGAGCCGACCGGGACGGTGTCCCGCAGGCCGGACAGGCGCTCCGCCGCGGCGACGCAGATGCGCATGTCGCCCTGGCGGCGGTAGAGCTGCGCGCTCTCGCCGGTGACGTCGCGGAGGTGGGTGAGCACCGGGCCGGCCGTCGCGAGGAGACGGTCCTCGCCGGCCGCCGCGGCCAGTTCTGCCAGGCGGGGACCGAGGATGAATCGGCCCTGCATGTCACGCGCCACCATGCGGTGGTGTTCCAGAGCCACGGCAAGGCGGTGGGCCGTGGGTCGTGCCAGTCCGGTGGCCGCGACCAGACCCGCGAGGGTGGCCGGACCGGACTCCAGAGCGCTCAGGACGAGGGCCGCCTTGTCCAGAACGCCGACGCCGCTACTGTTGTCCATGCAACGATACTTGCGTCTCACTCTGTGAAACGCAAGTTCAATTTTCCGTGGAACACGCCACCCTGGATGTCACGAAGGCACAGCGGCCCGCACAGGTGACGGGCCTGGCGGCGGACGCCCGTAACCAGGGGCGCGGGCGCCGCTTCCTCAAGATCTCTAGTTGGGTCGGCGCACCTTTGCCGACCGGAGGGAAAGCGATGGGTAGGACACTCGCGGAGAAGGTCTGGGACGACCATGTCGTCCGGCGCGCCGAGGGCGAGCCCGACCTCCTCTACATCGATCTGCACCTGCTGCACGAGGTGACCAGCCCGCAGGCCTTCGACGGCCTCCGCAAGAGCGGGCGCACCGTGCGCCGCCTCGACCTCACCATCGCGACCGAGGATCACAACACCCCGACCCTCGACATCGACAAGCCCATCGCCGACCCGGTCTCCCGGGCCCAGCTGGAGACGCTGCGCAAGAACTGCGCGGAGTTCGGTGTCCGGCTGCACCCGCTGGGCGACGTCGAGCAGGGCGTCGTGCACGTCGTCGGCCCGCAGCTGGGCCTGACCCAGCCCGGCACGACCGTCGTCTGCGGCGACAGCCACACCTCGACGCACGGCGCCTTCGGCGCGCTGGCGTTCGGCATCGGCACCTCGCAGGTCGAGCACGTGCTGGCCACCCAGACGCTGCCCATGGCCCGCCCGAAGACCATGGCGATCACGGTGAACGGCGAGCTGCCCGACGGCGTCACCGCCAAGGACCTGATCCTGGCGATCATCGCGAAGATCGGCACCGGCGGCGGCCAGGGCTATGTCCTGGAGTACCGCGGCTCCGCCATCGAGAAGCTCTCGATGGAGGCCCGGATGACCATCTGCAACATGTCGATCGAGGCCGGCGCCCGCGCGGGCATGATCGCCCCCGACGAGACCACCTTCGAGTACCTCAAGGGCCGTCCGCACGCCCCCGAGGGCGCCGACTGGGACGCCGCGGTCGAGTACTGGAAGACGCTCAGGACCGACGACGACGCCGAGTTCGACGCCGAGGTGGTCATCGAGGCCGCCGAGCTGTCGCCGTTCGTCACCTGGGGCACCAACCCGGGCCAGGGCGCGCCGCTTTCGGCGTCCGTCCCCGACCCGGCTTCGTACGAAGACGCTTCGGAGCGCCTCGCCGCCGAAAAGGCCCTGGAGTACATGGGGTTGGAGGCCGGTCAGCCGCTGCGCTCCATCAAGGTGGACACCGTCTTCGTAGGCTCCTGCACCAACGGCCGCATCGAGGACCTGCGCAACGCCGCCGAGATCCTGCGCGGCCGCAAAATCGCCGACGGGGTACGGATGCTGGTCGTCCCGGGCTCCGCGCGGGTGGGTCTGCAGGCCGTCTCCGAGGGGCTGGACGTGGTCTTCAAGGAGGCCGGCGCCGAATGGCGGCACGCGGGCTGCTCGATGTGCCTCGGCATGAACCCGGACCAGCTGGCCCCGGGCGAGCGCTCCGCCTCCACCTCCAACCGCAACTTCGAGGGCAGGCAGGGCAAGGGCGGCCGTACCCATCTGGTGTCGCCGCAGGTCGCGGCCGCGACGGCCGTCCTGGGGCACCTCGCCTCCCCGGCCGACCTGTCCGACGTCGAGACCCGTACGCCCGCTGGAGTCTGATCAGTCATGGAAGCTTTCACCACGCACACCGGCCGGGCCGTCCCGCTGCGCCGCAGCAACGTCGACACCGACCAGATCATCCCCGCCCACTGGCTCAAGAAGGTGACCCGGGACGGGTTCGAGGACGGGCTGTTCGAGGCCTGGCGCAAGGACCCCGAGTTCGTGCTCAACCGGCCCGAGCGGCAGGGTGCCACGGTGCTGGTCGCCGGCCCCGACTTCGGCACCGGCTCCTCCCGCGAGCACGCGGTGTGGGCCCTGCAGAACTACGGCTTCAAGACCGTGATCTCGTCCCGCTTCGCCGACATCTTCCGCGGTAACTCGCTCAAGAACGGCCTGCTCACGGTGGTCCTGGAGCAGAAGATCGTGGACGCGCTGTGGGAGCTGACCGAGGCGGACCCGGAGACGGAGATCACCGTCGACCTGGTCGCGCGCGAGGTGCGCGCCGAGGGTATCACCGCCTCCTTCGAGCTGGACGAGAACTCCCGCTGGCGGCTGCTGAACGGGCTGGACGACATCTCCATCACCCTCCGGAACGAGGAGGACATCGCGGCGTACGAGGCGAAGCGCCCCGCCTACAAGCCGCGGACGCTCCAGGTCTGATCTCCTGGGGGGCGCCGAGGCGCTCCGCAAGGTCGAGTTTCGGCCACCCCAATACCCCGGCTGTACCCCCGATCGGCTCGATCGGGGGTACGGCCTTTTCTGTGCCCGCGCGGCTCCGTCCGAGCCGCGGAGCCTCCTCAACTTCCCACGTTAGAGCGGTGGTTGCCGGGGTACGCGGGCGATGGCGGCGCGGCGGCGGCGACCGTCCGGAGGGCCGTTTGAGGCGGCAGTTGCCCCCCGAGCAGGCGACAACTCGCCCCAGATGGCACAATCTGTGCATGGAACACGACGGCCAACTCGAGCTCTATGCGGCGGTCGCGAACCAACTCAAGAGAGCGCACGCAAGGGTGCGCGCACTGCAAGTCCCGGAGGGCGTACGGGTGGCGCTGACCCGGAAGCTGCTGGTCATCACGGCCGCGGCCAAGCACGATCTCGCCGATGCGACAAGGCGCCTGGAACGGTTCACCGCCGACCTCGACGAGGGGCGATTCCCCGAAGGGGACGGCTGAGCAAGTCCGGGACTGCCGAGTTGGTTGCGGCACGAGGGTGATTAGCCCGTTTCGTGTTTGATTTGCGGTATATATCTGCCTAACGTGCGAAAAAGCTTGAACACTTTCGTTCTGGCGATGTCTCCGAAGGGGAAGACGTGAACAAGGCGCAGCTCGTAGAAGCGATTGCCGACAAGATGGGCGGCCGCCAGCAGGCCGCCGATGCCGTCGACCACGTACTGGACGCCATCGTCCGCGCGGTCGTCGCAGGTGAGCGGGTCTCTGTCACCGGCTTCGGTTCGTTCGAGAAGGTCGACCGTCCGGCGCGTTACGCCCGGAACCCCCAGACGGGCGAGCGGGTTCGGGTCAAGAAGACCTCGGTGCCGCGCTTCCGCGCCGGTCAGGGCTTCAAGGACCTGGTCAGCGGCTCGAAGAAGCTGCCCAAGGGTGACATCGCGGTCAAGAAGGCCCCCAAGGGCAGCCTGTCCGGCCCGCCCCCCACCATCGCCAAGTCCGCGGGCAAGAAGGCCGCGGCCAAGAAGACGGCGGGTGCCGCGAAGACCACGGCGGCGAAGAAGACCACCGCCAAGAAGACCACCACGTCCTCCACCAAGAAGTCGACGGCCAAGTCGACCACCCAGGGCACCAAGAAGACGACGGCGGCGAAGAAGACGCCGGCCAAGAAGTCCGCGTCCTCCCGCAAACGCTCGGCGTGACGTACGGACTACCTCCTGGGCGGGGCAGATGGCGTCGAGGTCCCGCTCCCAGGTCTCGGGCAGCGCCAGGACGCAGACGAGCGACAACAGGGCTTGGCGCTCATGAACCACCCGTCCACGGCCGGACGGTAACTCTCGGCCAGGGCGGTGACGATCAGCGGCGCCGCGGCGTCATCGAGGACCCGCCGAGGTTGTACGAGAACCCGGCCCGGAGTACCGCTTCCGCGTGCTGACCAGCTCGGGCAGGTAGGCCCCGGCGAGCCCGTAGATGATGCCCATGCACAGCGGCGCACCGCTCAGCGTGACGGTGATCAGCACGTAGTTCCCCGTGTCCAGCAGCGGGAAGAGCACGGCCCCCCACACCACACCGAACGCAGTAGGAGTCGCACCGTCCACGGCCTGCGCACCCCGCCCACGTCAGGTCCGGCGGTGCTCATGCGTCTATTGAAAACCGGCGGGTCGGCTGGACAGCGGGGCGGAGGAACAGCGGGAAGCGCGGGCGACGGGTGACCGGGTGCGACAGCGGAGGTGACGATGCCCACGATCGACCGCACACCCTCGGACCCCGACCGGAACGGCATCCCCCTACGTACCGACCCGCCCCCTCTCACCCCGGGAGAGCCCCATGAGCCCTGACCAGCACACCTCTCACATCCTGCTCATGCTGATCATCGCGGGACTGGTCACCTACGTAGCCCTGCTCAACCCCCTGCTCGGAGCGGCCCTCCTCGTCGGCGTGGGCGTCGCGGTGTTCCTCCACCAGATCCTCCGCTGACACGGTTCGCACCGGTCACGCAAAGTTACGTGCCGCGAAACGCACCACGCGGGCCTCCCGCTTCGGCATAGCTGGATGTGAGGCGGTGAACTCCGCTCCACCCGCCCCGAGTTGGCCCATCATGGGAAGGACTGGTCCAGATGCGCAACGCCCCCGATGTTCGAGGGCCGACGGACCCGCACGACCTAGCGAGTACACGACGGGACCTCGTCCCGGGAGCCCGCACCTCACCGGAGTCGGCGCCGCGCCGCCGGCTGACGTCGGAACAGGTCGCGGAGCTCGAACGCCTGAAGCCGTTCCTTGAGGGGATGGTGCGCCAGGCCGGCATGCAGTACCTGATGGAGGACCTGGTGCAGACGGCCGTCCTGCAGTTGGTCCGCGCCTGGTCGAAGCCGGACTTCGTCCTGGACCGGAAGGACGGCGGACGCGCCTTCGCCCGCAAGGTGATGCACGACGTCATCGCCGACGCGGCCCGGCGCAACGACCGCGACCCCTCGTCCCCGGTGGAGGAGTTCCCCGAGGTCCCCGTCGCTCCGGACGAGGGCGACCACGTCCGGGACGCCGGCCTCAAGGCCATCGACCGCTTCCTCCGCGACAAGCTCCCCGACAAGCCGTACCAGGTCGCCCGGCTCATGATCGTCGAGGGACTCAGCCAGGCCGAGACCGCGCGCTGCCTCGGGATCGACCGGCACACGGTGGCCCGCCGCTACCTCAGGGCGTGCGAAGCGCTGGAGCCCTACAAGAACACGATCCACGACGAGGTGCTGGGCGACGTGACGAGCTAGTGCCGTTACTCGGGCCCATGGGAGGGTCCCGATAAGCCTCCCGTGGGCCCAGGTTGGGTCCTAGCGGCCCGTAGTCAACAACGAAGAACAGCGCTTAAAGGATGGCAACCGATAAGCGTCGACTCGGAACCGTACGCACACCTGCTCGAGGGGGCACACACGGAATGTACGACACATTCGAACTACTCCGCCGCGCGGCGGAG
>NZ_MUND01000156.1 GCF_002154375.1 Streptomyces glaucescens
CCCGGCGATGAGCAGGGGCAGCAGCACTCCGGTGGAGGCGCGGGCGGGCAGTACCGCGGCGAAGACGGCCAGGCTGATCGTGTTGGCACCGCTGACCGCGGTCTTGGAGAAGCCGACGAGCAGTGCCGCGAGGGCGAGTGCGGCGAATTCCCAGCCGGTGAGGTGCCAGAGCGTCATCGTGTCCATGCGGACACCGATGCTATGCGCACGCAACCGGGCCCGTGAGCGCCGTCTCGCCTGGTGACCACGGCCGTCCTACGAGGTCATCACCGCCGCCGTGCCTCGCCGCGCCCCGAGGGTCACCGCCCCGCGTACCGCCCCCGCAGCTCCCGCTTCAGCACCTTCATGCTCGGCCCCAGCGGCAGCGCGTCGGTGAACTCCACGCGGCGCGGGTACTTGTGGCGCCCCAGGCGTTCCCTGGCCCAGTCGGTGATCCCCTCGGGGTCGGGCGCGGCGCCCGGCGCGGGCACGATCACGGCGCAGATCTCCTCCCCGTGCAGTTCGTCGGGCAGGCCGATGACCGCGACCTGGGCGATGCCGGGGTGGCGCATCAGAACCTCCTCGACCTCGCGGGGGTAGACGTTGTAGCCGCCGCGGATGATGACGTCCTTCTTGCGGTCGACGATCCGCAGGAAGCCGTCCGTGTCCTTGGTGCCGAGGTCGCCGGTGCGGAACCAGCCGTCGACCACCGCCTCGGCGGTGGCCTCGGGGCGGCCGAGGTAGCCGGAGAAGACGTTGTGGCCCCGGATGACGACCTCGCCGAGTTCGTCGGCGGGCAGCAGCTCGACCCGGTCCTCGACATCGGCGCGGGCGATCTCCACGTCCACGCCCCACAGCGGATGCCCGATGGTGCCCGCCCGGGTGCCGAAGGCGGGCTGGTTCACGGTCGCCGTGGGCGAGGTCTCGGACAGTCCGTACCCCTCGTAGACGGGCGCACCGAACGTCTCCTCGAACCGTTCCAGCACCGCCACCGGCAGGGAGGCGCCGCCGGAGACGCACACCCGCAGTTCGGGCAGGGCCGCGGCCTCGGCCGCCGCGGCGACCAGGGCGACGTACATGGTGGGCACCCCGTGGAAGGTGTCGACCTCCTCCCGCACCATCAGCTCGATGGCGCGCGCCGCGTCGAAGCGGGGCAGCAGCACGAGCGTGGCCCCGGCCCGCCAGGTGGAGTTGAGGGAGACGGTCTGCCCGAAGGCGTGGAACAGCGGCAGCGCGCCGAGCGCGATGTCGTCGGGGCGGATGTCGTTGGCGTCGAACGCGTTGACGGTCGCGTTCATCACCAGGTTGAGGTGGCTGAGCACGGCGCCCTTGGGGACGCCGGTGGTGCCGCTCGTGTAGAAGACGACGGCCGGGTCGTCGGCGTCGCGGGTGACGTACGACGGCAGCGGTTCGGCGTCCGCCGCGAGCTTGTCGAACTCGGCGCCCAGGAGGACGACCCGCACCCCGGCGGCCCGCGCGGCGGCGGCGCCGGTCTCGGCCTGCGCCGGATGGCACAGCAGCAGGGTGGCGCCGCTGTCCGTGAGCACGTGCTCGACCTCCGGCGCGGACAGCAGCAGGTGGACGGGGACGACCACGCCGCCGGCCGCCGCGATCGCGTAGTACGCCGTCGGGAAGTCGGCGACGTTGGGCGCCATCAGGGCGACCCGGTCCCCGGGCCGCACGCCGAGCCCGGCGAGGGCACCGGCCCGCGCCAGGGCCCGCTGCCAGACCTCGGCGAAGCTGAGGCGCAGGTCGCCTTCGACGAGGGCGGTCTTGGCGGGCCGGCGGCGCGCGTTCTCGGCGAGGATGCTCGCGAGGGACAGGGTTGCCATGGGGTTGTCGCTCCGTTTCCTTGCTGCGGCTCTGCGGGAGGTGGCCGTCACTGCCGGGGGTCGCTAATGCCGCTCGACGAGGAGCGCGCTCCCCTGTCCCACCCCCACGCACATCGTCGCCAGCCCACGTGCGGCCCCCGTGCGGCGCATCCGGTGCAGCAGGGTGGTCAGGATGCGGGCGCCGGAGCAGCCCAGCGGGTGGCCGAGGGCGATGGCGCCGCCGGTGGGGTTGACCAGGTCGGGGTCGATGCCGAGCCGGTCGACGCAGGCGAGGGCCTGCGCGGCGAACGCCTCGTTGAACTCGGCCTCCTGGATGTCGCCGATGCTCCAGCCGGCGCGGTCCAGCACCTTACGGGTGGCGGGGACCGGGCCGATCCCCATGACGTCGGGGTGGACCCCGGCCGAGGCGCCGGCGACGTAACGGCCGAGGGATTCGAGGCCCAGCTCGTTCAGCGCCTCCTCGCTGACCAGGAGGAGGCCCGCGGCGCCGTCGTTCATGGGCGAGGCGTTCCCGGCGGTGACGGTGCCGCCCTCGCGGAACACCGGCTTGAGGCGGGACAGCTTCTCGTACGAGGTGTCCTCGCGAACGCATTCGTCGCTGTCGACGACGACGCCGTCCGGGCGGGTCACGGGCAGCAGCTCGTCGTCGAAGTGGCCGTCCTTGCGGGCGAGGGCGGCCCGCTGGTGGCTGCGCAGCGCGAACTCGTCCTGCCGTTCGCGGCCGACGCCGTACCGCGCGGCGACCTCCTCGGCGGTCTCCCCCATGGCCAGCAGGCCGTGCAGCTCCCGCATCGCCGGGTTGACCAGCCGCCAGCCGAGCCGGGTGTCGGCGGTCTCGATCCGGTGCGGCAGGGCCTCGTCGGGGCGGGGCAGCACGAAGGGGGCTCGGCTCATGGACTCGGAGCCGCCCGCGAGCACGATGTCCGCCTCGCCGGCGGCGATGGTGCGGGCGGCGGTGGTGACGGCCTCCAGGCCGGAGGCGCACAGCCGGTTGACGGTGGCGCCGGGCACGGAGTCGGGCAGTCCGGCGAGCAGGGCGGCCATCCGGGCGACGTTGCGGTTGTCCTCGCCCGCCTGGTTGGCGGCGCCCCAGTAGACGTCGTCGATGCGGGCCGGGTCCAGCGCGGGCACGTCGGCGATCAGGCCGCGGATCACGGCGGCGGCGAGGTCGTCGGGCCGGACGGCGGAGAGGGCTCCGCGCAGCTTGCCGATGGGGGTGCGGCGGGCGGCCGCGAAGTGGACGGGACGCACGAGGGACTCCTGACCGTCATCGCTCAGCAGACAAGGGCAGTGCCGGGGGCGATGGGGGCGCCCGCATTAATTAGCACTGCTAGTTTTCGACTATAGACCTCCGGACGGCTCCCTGGGAAGATCCCCCGGAACTCGTCCGGGACTGCGACCCGTCCTTCCCCCGACGCGGCTGGAGGAGCCCATGACCGACGCCCGCGAGCACGTCCTCCCCGGAACACGGGGCACGATCACCGCCCGCGAGTGGCCGCACCCGCGCCCTCGCTACACCGCGCTCGTGGTGCACGGCTACGGCGAGCACATCGGCCGGTACGCGGAGATGGCCGGCGTACTGACGGAGCACGGTGCGGCCGTGTTCGGGCCCGACCACATGGGCCACGGCCGGTCCGCCGGGGAGCGGGTGGTGATCGAGGACTTCGAGGACGTGGTCACGGACGTGCACGCCGTCGCGGAGCGGGCGCGGTCCGCGCACCCGGACGTGCCGATGGTGCTGATCGGGCACTCCATGGGCGGCCTGATCGCCGCCCGGTACGCCCAGCGCCACGGCAGCGCCCTCGCCGCACTGGTGCTGTCCGGGCCGGTGATCGGCGCCTGGGAGACGCCGGCCCGGCTGCTCGCCCACGACGCGGCGCACGGCGAGGTGCCCCGCATCCCGGTCAGCCCGGCCGCGCTCTCCCGCGACCCGGCGGTGGGCGCGGCGTACGCGGCGGACCCGCTGGTCTGGCACGGCCCCATGAAGCGGCCGACGCTGCGGGCGTTCGTCCGGACGCTGGAGGACGTCGCCCGGGGCGGAGACGTGGGCCGGCTGCCGCTGCTGTGGCTGCACGGCGACGACGACCGGCTGGTGCCGCTCGCGGGCAGCCGCACCGGCGTCGAGCGGCTGAGCGGCGGCGCGGCGACCGAGCGGATCTTCCCGGGTGCGCGGCACGAGGTGTTCCACGAGACGAACAAGGCGGAGGCCTTCGCCGAGGTCACAGCGTTCGTGGACCGGGTACTCGGGGAGTGACCGGACGGACCCGCCACCCGCCGGCCCCACCCTCCCACCTCTGCGCCACGCCGGGTTTGTACCGGTACGTGCGGGGCACCCGCGCCCCCATGGAGCGGTCGGGGCGAGCGACCCGCGCCGCTCCGTACGTCCAGGAACACTCGCGGACGAAGTGACAAGGAGAGGCCCCCCATGACCGTAGTGAAGAGCACGCTGCCCGACGACGACCGCCGGGTCGCCTGTGACGCCCTGCAGGACACCTTGGTCGACCTGCTCGGGCTGTCACTGATCGGGAAGCAGGCCCACTGGAACATCGTCGGGCCCCGCTTCCGGTCGATCCACCTCCAGCTCGACGAGGTGGTCGCGACCGCCCGCGCCCACTCCGACACGGTGGCGGAGCGGTGCGCCGCGCTGGGCGAATCGCCGGACGGCCGGCCCGAGACGATCGCCGCGCGGTTCGCGCTGCCCGGGCCGAAGGAGGGCTGGGTGCGCGACAACGAGGTGGTCCAGGTGATGGTGGAGTCGCTGGGGGCGGCCATCGGACGGCTGCGGGAGCGGATCGAGGCGACCGAGGGACCGGATCCGGTCACCCAGGACCTGCTGATCGCCATCACCGGCGACCTGGAGAAGCAGCGCTGGATGTTCGAGGCCGAGAACTTCCCGCACGAGGACTGACCCGGGCGCAGGCACCACAGGGGAAGGGGCAGGCCATGACGGACTCCCGCGAACTCGACGCGCTGTGGGAGGACTTCCACCGCGTGGTCAACATGACCTCCAAGGAGCTGGCCACCTGGCTGCGGACCCGCGACGCCGGCGAGCTGACCGAACCGCTGCCGGACCAGGCGGGACCCCCGCTCGGGAAGCAGGTGCTCGCCGTCCTGCAGAAGCGGCGCACCGATCTCACGGACGAGGACGTCCGGGTGATGTCGCTGGTGGTGGAGATGGTGTCCGGGCAGACGGACATGGCGAACGAGCCGGAGGCCGAACGGACGCGCCAGCGCCACACGCTCATGTCGATCGGTCACGACCCGCTGAAGCCGTGACCGACCCGCGGCGGGTGGTGCGCGAGCTGGTGCGGGCGCACGGGCGGACGTACGCCGAGGAGGCGGGCATCCGGCTGCGGGACACCCCGCAGCCGCTGTACCGCCTGCTGGTGCTGGCAGTTCTGCTCAGCGCCCGGATCCGCGCGTCCGTCGCCGTCGCCACCGCGCGCGCCCTGCACGAGGCGGGCATGCGCGATCCGCGCCGAATGGCGCAGGCGGGCCGGCAACGCCGGGTGAACGCCCTGGGCGAGGGCGGGTACCGGCGCTACGACGAGCGCACGGCCACCCTGCTCGGCGACGGTGCGGACCTGGTCACCCACCGCTGGGGCGGCGACCTGCGCCGGCTGCGCCAGGAGGCGCGCGGAGACAGCGGGGAACTGCGGCGGCTGCTCCAGGAGGTGCCCGGGCTCGGCCCGGCGGGCGCGGACATCTTCCTGCGCGAGGTCCAGCGGGTCTGGCCGGAAGTCGGGCCCCACCTCGACGACAAGGCGCTCTCCGGCGCCCGGCGGCTCGGCCTGCCGACCGACCCGGACCGGCTGCTCGAGGTCGCCGGTGACACCGAACCGGCCGTGCTGGCCGCCGCGTTGGTGCGGGCGGCGCTGGCGAAGGAGGTGGCCGAAGACACGCTCCGCCGGGCGGCGTGATCGTGCCAGACTGCTCGCAGCCCCGGGGCTTCGCGGGGCCCGCCGAGCGAAGGAGCAGCGCGTGACGGGGACCGAGCCGGCCGTACGTCGGATCGACACGACCCGGCCTCATCCGGCCCGGGTGTACGACTGGTATCTCGGCGGCAAGGACAACTATCCGGTCGACGAGGAACTCGCCCGGCAGATCATGGCGATCGACGACGGCGCCCCGCGGGCCGCCCGCGCCAACCGCTGGTTCATGCAGCGGGCCACCCGGCTGCTGGTCCGGGAGACGGGCATCCGCCAGTTCCTCGACATCGGCTCCGGCATCCCGACCGAGCCCAACCTCCACCAGATCGCCCAGGCCGCCGCGCCCGACTCCCGGGTCGTCTACGTCGACAACGACCCGATCGTCCTGGCACACGCCGCCGCCCTGCTGCGCGGCACCCCCCAGGGCGCCACCGACTACGTCCAGGCGGACGCCCGGGACCCGGAGCGCATCCTCGAAGAGGCCGCCCAGACCCTCGACTTCGACCGCCCGGTGGCCCTGTCCCTCATCGCCCTGCTGCACTTCGTCGCGGACGAGGACGGCGCCTACGACCTGGTGGACACGCTCGTCGGCGCGCTCGCGCCGGGCAGCTGCCTGGTGCTGTCCGCGATGACCGCCGACTTCGAGCCGGAGAACGTCCGGCGTGGCATCGCCGCGTACACCGCGGGCGGAGTGACCCTGGTGGCCCGCTCACAGGCCGAAGTGGCCCGGTTCTTCAGGGGACTCGACCTGCTGGCCCCCGGCGTCGTCTCCGTCGCCGACTGGCGCCCGGAACTGGCGGAGGGCGAGTCGGATCTCGGCCCGGGCCCGGTGTCCCTGTACGGCGCGGTCGGCCGCAAGGTCTGACCGCGGGCCCGCACCGTCGCGGCGCTGCTGCCGGGCGGTTCCGCCCGACCAGTGGGCGGCGCCGATGCAGCAGGCCACCGCGACGGGTGCGAACCGCAGCCGGCCGGTGCGGGCCGGACCGAGGAACGGCGGGATCGCGCGAAGGCTCTGATCGCCGAGATCGACGCCGGGCGACGGGGCGTCTGCCGCCCGCGGTGATCAACGACCCCGCGCTGCCGGTACGCTGTGGCAGCCGCGGCGTTCCCCCCACCATCACCCGCACCCGCGCGGTGAGTTAGGCCCGCGGCTGTCGACTCACTCTGGACGAGGACGAAGCACAGGTGCTCATAGCGGGCCGTTACCGGCTGCAGGACCCGATCGGGCGCGGCGCGATGGGAGAGGTCTGGCGGGCGTACGACGACACGCTCGGCAGGCCGGTCGCCGTCAAGCTGCTGCTGCCCCAGGACTCCGACACCACGGCCGCCTCCCGGTTCCGGCTGGAGGCCCAGACCGCCGGCCGGCTCCACCATCCCCATGTGGTCGGTGTCCTGGACTTCGGCACCTACGAGAACAAGCTGTTCCTGGTGATGGAACTGGTCGACGGCGACAGCCTGGCCGGGCTCCTCGCCCACTCCGGGCCGCAGTCCGCCGAGCGGGTGGCGCGGATCGCCGCGGAGGCGGCGGCCGGGCTGGCCGCCGCCCACC
>NZ_MUND01000157.1 GCF_002154375.1 Streptomyces glaucescens
GGTGGTGGTCCGAGGGGTCTCGCAGGTGGCCTCGGCCAGGGTGACCGTGCCTTCGACCTCGGCCACGTTGAGTTCGAGGGGGTTGACGGAGACCGACAGTTCGAGGGCGGTGGCGGCGGCCGTGCGGGAGGTGGTCTCGCGGTGGGAGAGGTCGAGGCGGACCTCGCCCACGCCCGGTACCCGAACGTTCGTGGTGCCGCCGGAGGTCAGCGTCACCCGCTTGCCGAGAACCGTGACGGCGCCCAGCAGGTTCGACTCGGCCACGGGAGTCCGCCCCGCCTCGCAGGTCGCCGTCGACGTGACCTGCTCGACCTCGATCAGGGAGAGCAGGGGCAGGCCGGGGACGTGGACCTGGGCGTGGGCGAGGCGGGTGCTGCCCTCCGCCGTGCCGTTCTCCACCGTCGCCTTCGCCTGGGCCACCTCCGCGCGCACCACGCTGAACGGCTTGCCACCGTCGACTCCGTCCAGCTCCACGGTCAGCGCGGTCCGGTCCGCGCTCCGCGGCGCCCGGACCTCGTTGAGGGAGACCGCGAGGGGGACGTTCACGGTCTTGTCCAGCAGCGAGACGTCCAGCCCGGTGCGCAGGACCACCGCGGCGGCGCGGCCCTCGCCGGTGGTGGTGGGCGTCGCCCGGGCCAGGGCCGCGGGGCCGGCGGCCAGGGCGGTGGCGGTCGCCACGGTGACGAGTCTGCGTGCGGGCAGGCAGAAGCGGGTGGTGCCGTTCAAGGGGGACTCCCTGAAGAGACGTGCAAGGGACGCCGAAAGACTGTCGTACCGGGTCCGAACCGTCAGCGGTCCGACGGGAGTTCACCCCAACGGGAGTTCGCCGGACATCTCTTCGAATCCCGTGTCCCTCAGCCGACGACCCGTCCGTTCAGCACCACCCGCCGCGGCGCCGTGAGCACCCGGACGTCGGCGCGCGGGTCCTCCTCGTAGACCACCAGGTCGGCGGGGGCGCCCTCGTCGAGGCCGGGGCGGCCGAGCCAGGCGCGCGCCGCCCAGGTCCCGGCGGAGATCGCCTCGACGGCCGGGATGCCGGCCGTGACCAGTTCGGCGACCTCGGCGCCCGCCAGGCCGTGGGCGAGGGAGCCGCCGGCGTCGGTGCCGACGAAGACCGGGATGCCGGCGTCATGGGCGGAGCGGACGGTGTCGTAGCGGCGGGCGTGCAGACGGCGCATGTGGTCGGCCCAGCGCGGGAACTTGGTCTCGCCGCCCTCGGCCAGCTTGGGGAAGGTGGCGATGTTGACGAGGGTGGGGACGATGGCGACGCCCCGCTCCGCGAAGAGCGGGATCAGGTCCTCGGTGAGGCCCGTAGCGTGTTCGATGCAGTCGATGCCCGCCTCGACCAGGTCGCGCAGCGAGTCCTCCGCGAAGCAGTGCGCCGTCACCCGGGCGCCCAGGCGGTGGGCCTCCGCGATCGCCGCCTCGGCCGCCTCGCGCGGCCAGCACGCCGACAGGTCGCCGAGGTCGCGGTCGATCCAGTCGCCGACCAGCTTGACCCAGCCGTCGCCGCGCCGGGCCTCCTGGGCGACGTACGCGACCAGGTCGTCCGGTTCGATCTCCCAGGCGTAGTTGCGGATGTACCGGCGGGTGCGGGCGATGTGCCGCCCGGCCCGGATGATCTTCGGCAGGTCGTCGCGGTCGTCGATCCAGCGGGTGTCGGCGGCCGAGCCCGCGTCGCGGATCAGCAGGGTGCCCGCGTCCCGGTCGGTCAGCGCCTGCTTCTCGGCGACGTCCGCCGGGACCGCGCCGTGCGCGTCGAGGCCCACATGGCAGTGGGCGTCGACCAGGCCGGGCAGCGCCCAGCCGGTCACCGTGCGCACCTCACGGGCGCCGACGGGGCGGTCGTAGGTGATCCGCCCGCCGACGACCCAGAGTTCGTCGCGGATGTCGTCGGGTGTGACGAGCACCCGGCCCTTCACGTGCAGCACCGATCCATCGCTCATGCACCGCACCCTAGGGCCTGTCCGACAATCGCCGTTATCCGCCCGGGGGCCGCGGAGTCCGGTGCGTGCGATTCGCGCGAGGTGCGGGCTGCGACTCATCGTCGGCCGGTCCCGGACTCGCGGGCGCACCATCGCGTCGGCCGTCACGCGGACATGCACCGGCTCGTGGACGGCTGGTCGTGCCGGACGGCGTGCCCGCGGCCACCGCTGTGGTGCTGCGCACGGCCCGTGAGCCGGCGAAGGTCTGTTCCTGCGACGCCGAGACCGGCACGGCGCCCGACCGGAGGGTCAGCGGGTGTACGTGGCTTCGGCGGTGTCGAACTCCGGGGACCGGGCACCGGGCACGAACGGCATCGGACCGGGCGGCCCGGCGACACCGTACGACGGCTCGGCCGCCACGGCGGGCTCCTTGCCGGCGCCCTCGGAGCCGATCTGCGCGAACGCCGTCCGCAGAGCCACCTTGAGCCGCCGGGAGACCGGCCGCTCCACCCAGCGGTGCACCAGGTGCGCCAGCACCAGCATGCCCACGACGGTCCCACCGAGGAGCGCCCAGCGGTTCACCGAGTGCTGGAAGCGGTGGAAGATCTCCCAGCCGATGGACTCGTGCAGCAGGTACAGCGGGTACGTCAGCGCACCGGCCGCCGGCAGCCACCGCCAGTCGACCCGCCGGAACCACCCGAGCGCGACGCCCGCCATCACCACGAAGAAGACCGTGATCAGCACGGTCACGCCCCAGGCGGGGATGCGGTGCCCGACCCGCTCCAGGGTCCGGGACCAGGTCTCCATCACGGTGTGCTGCCCCATGACGTAGGAGAAGGCGACGATGCCCCACAGCAGCAGGTTCGGACCGAAGCGGTACATCAGGTAGAACGCCAGCCCGGCGATGAAGAACCAGCAGTGCGGCACGACCGTCAGATGGGCGAGGGGGCGGATGTCGTACCCGTCCGCCAGCAGCGCGACGGTCGCCCACGCCAGACAGAACGCCACGACCCGCCGATAGGTGAGCCCGCGCCACACGACCAGGGCGAACAGCAGGTAGAAGCGCAACTCGGCCCAGAGCGTCCAGTACACCCCGTCGACGTGGTCGACGCCCATCGGCCACTGAAGCATGGTCAGATTGACCAGCACATCGCGCCAGGCGAGCGGGTCGACACCGCCGGACACCTCGGTGACCACGACGGTCGTGGCGAGGACGGCGACCCAGTACGCCGGATACAGCCGGATCACCCGCGAGGTGAAGAAGTCGGGAAGACTGCGCCCCCAGCAGCTCATGCAGATCACGAAGCCGCTGATCATGAAGAACAGCTCCACGCCCAGCCATCCGTAGGCGGAAGGGCGGAACACCACCGGGAAGAGCCGTGCCTGCGCTCCCTCCCAGCCCTCCCCGAATGCCACATAGTGGTACGAGACGACCATCAGCGCGGCAATCAGCCGCAGCCCGTCCAGAACGACGATCCGGTCGCCGCCCGCCCTGCGGCGCGCAGCCCTCTTGCTCATTCGCACTCAGCTCTCCTGACAGCCCTCTGGGCTTACCTGCGGAGACGTCCGAGGCGAGCAACCAGCCGGGAAAGGCTACTACTTCCCCGCACGGCCGGATCGAGCCGGCCCGGCCCTCGCCCCCGAGGGGGCGGCCGACCGCCCACCGAGGGCATGACCCCTGCTGTCGCACGGTCGGAGGAACGCCGGCGGCACGCCCAGGCCGCAGGGACGACCGCCGATGCCCCACGGCCCCGGACGTCTCGTTCGCGAGCACCGGCCATCGCGCATGGGCGCCGTGTCCGTCCGCCACCGAGGACGAGGGTGCCGGCACGGAGACTGCCGGCGACCGCGAAGTGCGGCAGCCTTCTTCCTGGAACCACTCACCGGCGAGCCGCTGACCGAGCATTTCGCCGACTATCTGATCACGGCGGCCTTCCGCCGATGGCGGACGTCGCGGCCAGGGGGTGTCCGGCAGTTCCCGCCTGTCCCCGGGCGGGCGACGGGAATCGTCGGACAGGTCCTCGGTGAGCCGCTAGCCGGACTTCCCCACCTGGTCCGAGATCTCCTCCTCGACGTCCGCCATCGCGGGGTCGAGCAGGCGGGAGAGGAAGTGGCGGGTGCGTTCGTGGGCGGGGCGGGTGATGACCTGCTCGGGGTCGCCGTCCTCGACGATCACGCCGCCGTCCATGAAGACGACGCGGTCGGCGACCTCACGGGCGAAGGTCATCTCGTGGGTGACGACCATCATCGTCATGCCCTCCTGGGCGAGCATCCGCATCACCGCGAGGACATCGCCGACCAGCTCCGGGTCGAGCGCGGAGGTCGGCTCGTCGAACAGCATCACCTCGGGGCCCATGGCGAGGGCGCGGGCGATGGCGACGCGCTGCTGCTGACCGCCGGAGAGGGAGGACGGGTAGGCGTCCGCCTTCTCCGCGAGGCCGACGCGGGCCAGGTTCTCGGCGGCGACGCGGGCGGCCTCGGCCTTGTCCCGCCTGAGGACCCGGCGCTGCGGCAGCGTCAGGTTCTCGGTCACGGTGAGGTGCGGGAAGAGGTTGAACTGCTGGAAGACCATGCCGATCCGGCGGCGTACGGCGTCGATGTCGACGTCCGGGTCGGTGACCTCCGTGCCGCCGACGTACACCTGGCCCTTGGTGGGCTCCTCGAGCAGGTTCACGCACCGCAGCAGCGTGGACTTGCCGGAGCCGGAGGGGCCGATGACGCAGACGACCTCGCCCTGGCCGATCTCCAGGTCGATGCCGCGCAGCACCTGGTTGTCGCCGAAGGACTTGTGCAGGTCGCGGATCTCGATCTCGGGGCGGCTCATTTGACGGCCTCCTGGGCCTTCGCCTCCATGCGGCGTACGACGAAGCCGAGCGGGATCGTGACCAGCAGGTAGCACAGGCCGGCGACGAGGATCGGCGTGGAGTTGGCGGTCTGGCTGGCGAGGTCGCGGCCGAACTTGGACAGCTCCCGTTCCTCCAGGGTGACACCGAGGAACAGCACCAGCGAGGAGTCCTTGAAGAGCAGGACGAGTTCGTTGGTGAGCGGCGGCAGGATGACCCGGAAGGACTGCGGGAGGATGATCGAGATCATGGCGCGGGCGTGGGAGAAGCCCAGGGAGCGGGCGGCTTCCATCTGGCCCTTGGGGATGGCCTGGATGCCCGCGCGGAACGTCTCCGCCATGTAGGCGGCGGCGACCAGGCCGAGCGCGAGGGCCACCTTGCCGTAGGTGCCGCCGACGATCTCCGTGCCGGGGAAGGCGAGCGGGACGGCCACCCCGATGAAGATGAAGATCAGCAGGGCGGGCAGGCCGCGGAAGATCTCGATGTAGACGCCGGCCAGCCAGCGGTACGGGCCGACGGACGACAGCCGCATCAGCGCGATGACCATGCCCAGCACCAGGCCGACGGCGAAGCCGGACAGGGTGTAGAGCACGGTGTTCTTCAGCGCCAGCGTGATGACCTCGGGGAACATCTGCTCCGCGATGTCGGCTTGCGCGAACTGGTTGGCCAGCCGGTCCCAGTCGGCCGCGACCGCGAAGGCGATCACGGCCGCGACGAAGACGACGTACTGGGCACCGCGCGACAGGCTGCGCTTCTGACGCCGGGTCAGGCCCTTCTTCTTCGGCTGGAGTGCGGTGTCCGGGGCGTCCGGGCCCGTCATGAGGCGGACGGGGAGGCGGCGGACTCGTCGTACGGACCGATCCACTGCTCGTACAGCTTCTTGTACGTCCCGTCGGCCTTGGCGTCCGCGATGGCCTTGTTGATGGCCTCGCGCAGCTTGTCGTTGCCCTTCCTCACCGTGAAGCCGTACTGCTCGCCGGTGTTGATCTGCTCGGCGACCTCGAAGGCGTCGGCGTTGGCCTTGTCCTTCAGCCAGCCCTGGACCACCGGGTAGTCGATGACGACCGCCTCGACCTGGCCGGTGCGCAGGCCGTTGAGGACGGCGTCGGAGGACTCGAAGGAGACCGGGTCGAGGCCCTTGCTCTTGGCGTAGTCCTCGCCGGTGGTCTGCGCCTGGGCGCCGGCCTTCTTGCCCTTGAGGTCGGCGAAGGAGGAGATGCCGCTCTTCTTGTCGGCGAGGACCGCCTGGGTGGCGTCGAAGTACGGGTCCGAGAAGTCGACGTTCTTCTTGCGCTCCTCGGTGATGGTCATGCCGGCGGCGGCGAGGTCGCACTGGCCCGCGTTGAGGGAGCCACCCGTCTTGAAGTTCTCGAACGGCTGGTCGAGGATCTCCTGCTTCACGCCCAGGTCCTCGGCGACCAGGTCGATCAGCGCGACGTCGAAGCCCTGCACCTTGCCGTCGATCTCCGACTGGAAGGGCGGGTAGGGCAGGTGGGTGCAGGTGGTGAGCTGATCGGCCTTGACCAGTTCGACACCGCCGGCGGCGGTCTTCTTGCCGCCGTCGCCGTCGTCGCTGGACGTGCAGCCGGCTACGAGGACCAGCCCGGCCGTCGCGGTGGCGGCGACCAGGGTGCGGGCCCGGCGCCCGAGGACGGTGTTCACGGGGGACCTCCTGAAGGGACTGAGGGTTCCGATTATAAGGAAATGTTTGGGTCACTCAAATAGAAGTGATGCCGCTGGGGCGGTTCGGCCTGAGAAGTCGCGCCAGGTGGGCGGCGGGGGCCGCCCGGGCGGTTGACATGGGCCCGCTACCCTCGACGTCGTCCACCCCGTGCGGGAAGCCCCGTGAGCGAAGCCCGTCTCCCCGTGAGCGAGTCCTTCCCCGCCCGTGAGCGAAGAGAGCGCCGCCGTGACCCACCCCTTCCTCGACCTGCCCCCGCTGACCGCCGCGCACTTCGCCGCGATCGAGGACCGGGTCGCCCGGCTGCTGGACACCCGGCAGGACGTCGTGATCATGCAGGGCGAGGCGCTGCTGCCGCTGGAGGGGGCCATCCGGGGCACCGCCGGACCGGGCACGGTCGCGCTGAACGTGATCACCGGGCCGTACGGGCAGACCTTCGGGGACTGGCTGCGCGACTGCGGGGCCACGGTGCACGACCTCGCCGTGCCGTTCCACACGGCGGTGGCCGCCGAGCAGATCCGGGAGGCGTTCGCCGAGCACCCGGAGATCGACTTCGTCTCCCTGGTGCATGCCGAGGCGGCGACCGGCAACACCAACCCGGTCGCGGAGATCGGCGAGGTGGTCCGGGCGCACGGGGCGCTGTTCTACCTGGACGCGGTCGCCTCCGTCGGCGCCGAACCGGTGCTGCCGGACGCGTGGGGCGTGGACCTGTGCGTGATCGGGGCGCAGAAGGCGATGGGCGGCCCGGCGGGCGTGTCGGCGGTGTCGGTGAGCGAGCGGGCGTGGGCCCGGATGGCGGCCAACCCGCGGGCGCCGCGCCGCTCCTACCTCTCGCTCCTCGACTGGAAGGAGCGCTGGGTCGACGGCGGCCGCAAGGCGCTGCTGCACGCGCCGGCGCAGCTGGAGATGCTGGCGCTGGAGGCGTGCGTCGAGCGGATCGAGGCGGAGGGGCTGGAGACGGTGATGGGCCGTCACCGCTCCGCCGCTGCGGCGACCCGCGCGGGCGCGGCGGCCCTGGGCGGGGGCCTGGAGCCGTACGTCCACCAGGCGGCGGAGGCGGCCCCGGTGGCGACGACGCTGCGCGCCCCGGCGGGCGTGGCGGCCTCGGACCTGGTCGCCCGCGCCCTGGCGAGCGACCCGGTGCTGCCGCTGGCCGCCGGGGGCGGCGCCCTGGCGAAGGAGATGATCCGGGTCAATCACTACGGGCCCGACGCGACGCCGGGCGCGGTGCAGGCCTGCCTCGCGGCGCTGGGTGCCGCGCTGGCCGAGCAGGGCGTCCCGGTGGACCTGGAGGGTGCGCGGCGTGCGGCGGAGGACGCCTGGCGCTGAGCCCGGGCCGCCCCTCCGGGGGCTCGGCCCCCGGACCCCCGGCCGCCCGAACGGCCTCGTACCGCATCGCCGGACGGACCGGACGGCGCGCACCCGCCGTGTCATGCTCCCGGCATGACCACCGACGAGCTTCAGACCCTTCCCGACGGCCGCCCGGTGCCGTTGATGACCGGTGGCGAGCGCCCCGTGCTCGAAAGCTGGCTGGACTTCCACCGCGCCACCCTGGAGCTGAAGTGCCGGGGCCTGACCGACGCGCAGGTGCGGCTCGCCTCGGCCGAGCCGTCGGGGCTGACGCTGCTCGGGCTGGTGCAGCATCTCGCGGAGGTGGAGCGGAACTGGTTCCAGCGGGTGTTCGCCGGGCTGGACGTACCGCCGGTGTTCGAGGAGGAGACCGGGTACGCGCTCGATCCCGCGCGGGGGCTGGACGAGGCGCTGGCGGTCTGGCGGCGGGAGATCGCGCGCGGGCGGGAGCTGGCCTACGGGCGGTCGCTGGAGGACACCGGGCGGCTCACCGGCGGGCCGCTGGACGGGGTCGAGGTGAGTCTTCGGGCGGTGTTCATTCATCTCATCGAGGAGTACGCGCGGCACAACGGCCATGCGGACATCCTTCGGGAACGTATTGACGGAGTTACCGGGACCTGAATTCAGGGTTCTTATACAAATTAAATCGGTGGCAGCTTCCCTTAAGCTTCTGCCCCGTTCCTCCAGCCCTAAACGCAAAGATTTTGCGAACGCCGTGCGGCGCAATTGGGGCGGAACTCGTGAGGGTGACACGGGTGTGACGCGTTACACAGCGCGCCGGTTTTGCGGCAAAAATCCCGGACAAAACCGAGCAATGCTCATCGCACGTGCCCGCGTGATAACACAGGACCCCTTCACACCCAACCCCCAGCGGCCATGCATCTTTGAATTCCGCTCGGTAAATTGAATTCGCATGACTGCCGCACCAGCAGACACACCTGCAGACCTGCACATCGACCGCCCGTCGGTGGCGGACGGAGCCGCTTTGTGGCGACTCGCCAAGGAATCCGGAAATCTCGACCTGAACTCCTCCTACAGCTATCTGCTGTGGTGCCGGGACTTCGCCGCGACCTCCGCGGTGGCACGTGACGGCGACGGGAAGCCCATCGGGTTCATCACCGGATATCTGCGGCCGGACCGTCCGCGGACCCTGCTCGTGTGGCAGGTCGCCGTCGACGGCGCGCACCGCGGCCGCGGCATCGCGGCCCGGCTGCTGGACGGGCTCGCCGCCCGGGTGGCGGCCGAGCTGGAGGTGATCTGCGTGGAGACCACGATCACCCCGGGCAACACCGCGTCCGAGCGGCTGTTCACCTCCTTCGCCGCCCGGCACGGCGCCCGCGTGGAACACGAGGTCCTGTTCGACACCCCGCTGTTCCCGGACGGCCCGCACGACCCCGAAGTCCTGTACCGCATCGGCCCGTTGACCCCCCACCTCTCGCACTGAGGAGCGATTCGTCGTGACCATCACCCAGCCCGACCTGAGCGTCTTCGAGACCCTGGAGTCCGAGGTGCGCAGCTACTGCCGCGGCTGGCCCACCGTCTTCGACCGGGCACACGGCAGCCGTATGTACGACGAGGACGGCCACGAGTACCTCGACTTCTTCGCCGGAGCCGGGTCGCTCAACTACGGCCACAACAACCCGGTGCTGAAACGGGCGCTGCTCGACTATCTGGAGCGCGACGGCGTCACCCACGGCCTGGACATGTCGACCACCGCCAAGCGCTCGTTCCTGCGGACCTTCCAGGACCTGGTGCTGCGCCCGCGGGACCTGCCGTACAAGGTGATGTTCCCGGGCCCGACCGGCACCAACGCGGTGGAGGCCGCGCTGAAGCTGGCCCGGAAGGTGAAGGGGCGCGAGGCCATCGTGTCCTTCACCAACGCCTTCCACGGGATGTCCCTCGGGTCGCTCGCCGTGACCGGCAACGCCTTCAAGCGGGCCGGTGCCGGCATCCCGCTGGTGCACGGCACGCCGATGCCGTTCGACAACTACTTCGACGGCACCGTCCCGGACTTCCTCTGGTTCGAGCGGCTGCTGGAGGACCAGGGCTCCGGGCTGAACAAGCCGGCCGCCGTGATCGTGGAGACCGTGCAGGGCGAGGGCGGCATCAACGTGGCGCGCGCGCAGTGGCTGCGGGCGCTCGCCGAGCTGTGCGAGCGGCAGGACATGCTGCTGATCGTCGACGACATCCAGATGGGCTGCGGCCGTACCGGCGCCTTCTTCTCCTTCGAGGAGGCGGGCATCACCCCGGACATCGTGACCGTGTCCAAGTCCATCAGCGGCTACGGCCTGCCGATGTCGCTGTGCCTGTTCAAGCCCGAGCTGGACGTGTGGGAGCCGGGCGAGCACAACGGCACCTTCCGCGGCAACAACCCGGCGTTCGTCACGGCCACCGCCGCCCTGGAGATGTACTGGACCGACGGCTCCGCCATGGAGAAGCAGACCCGGGCGCGCGGCGAGCAGGTCGAGCAGGCGCTGGTCTCCATCACCGAGGAGAACCTGTCCGACGTCCGGGAGTACCGGGGCCGGGGCCTGGTGTGGGGCCTGGAGTTCCACGACAAGGGCCGCGCCGAGCGGGTGGCGCGCCGCGCCTTCGAACTCGGCCTGCTGATCGAGACCTCCGGCCCGGAGAGCGAGGTCGTCAAGCTGCTGCCCGCCCTGACCATCACCCCGGACGAGCTGGACGAGGGACTGACGACCCTCGCCCGCGCCGTCCGTGAGACCGCCTGACCAGGAGGCTGTGCAAGACCATGATCGTCCGTTCTTTCAAGGAGATCGAAGGCACCGACCGGCATGTGAAGGCCGCGTCGGGGACCTGGGAGAGCAAACGCATCGTCCTCGCCAAGGAGAGGGTCGGCTTCTCCCTGCACGAGACGATCCTCTACGCGGGCACCGAGACGTCGATGTGGTACGCCAACCACATCGAGGCCGTGGTCTGCGTCGAGGGCGAGGCCGAGCTGACCGACCACGAGACCGGGCAGAGCCACACCATCACGCCCGGGACCATGTACCTCCTGGACGGCCACGAGCGGCACACGCTCAAGGTCAAGGAGGACTTCCGCTGCATCTGCGTGTTCAACCCGCCGGTCACCGGCCGGGAGGACCACGACGAGAACGGCGTCTACCCCCTGCTCACCGAACCCGAGGAGGTGTGATCACCATGACCATGACCACCACCACGAGCACGACCGCCACCGTCACCGATCTCTACCCGACCCGGGGCACCAGCGAGGTGCTGGTCCCGCGCCAGGACCCGGTCGTGTGGGGCGCGCCCGACGCGCCCGGCCCGATCGACCCCGCCGGTCTGCAGTCGTTCGAGCGGGACGGCTTCCTCGCCATCGACGAGCTGATCTCGAAGGACGAGGTCGCCGTCTACCGGCGGGAGCTGGAGCGGCTGGTCGCCGACCCGGCGATCCGCGCCGACGAGCGTTCCATCGTCGAGCCGAAGTCGAACGAGATCCGCTCCGTCTTCGAGGTGCACCGGATCAGCGAGGTGTTCGCGAACCTCGTACGCGACGAGCGGGTGGTGGGCCGCGCCCGGCAGATCCTGGGTTCGGACGTCTACGTCCACCAGTCGCGGATCAACGTCAAGCCCGGCTTCGGCGCGAGCGGCTTCTACTGGCACTCCGACTTCGAGACCTGGCACGCCGAGGACGGCCTGCCGAACATGCGGACGGTGTCCGTCTCGATCGCGCTGACCGAGAACTACGACACCAACGGCGGGCTGATGATCATGCCCGGCTCGCACAAGACGTTCCTGGGCTGTGCGGGCGCCACACCGAAGGACAACTACAAGAAGTCGCTGCAGATGCAGGACGCGGGCACGCCGTCCGACGAGGCGCTGACCCAGCTGGCCTCCGAGTACGGCATCCGGCTGTTCACCGGCAAGGCCGGTTCGGCGACCTGGTTCGACTGCAACGCCATGCACGGCTCCGGGGACAACATCACGCCGTTCCCGCGCAGCAACGTCTTCATCGTGTTCAACAGCGTGGAGAACACGGCGGTCGAGCCGTTCGCGGCGCCGGTGCGCCGGCCCGAGTTCATCGGGGCGCGGGACTTCACACCGGTGCGGTGACCGTGCGGGTGCGCTGAGGCGGCATACGGGAGCGGGCGGTGTCCTCGGGACACCGCCCGCTCCCGTGTCCGGTCAGCCCGCCAGCGCGTCCAGCAGCCGGTCCACCTCCGCGGCCGTGTTGTACAGGTGGAAGGCCGCGCGCAGGTTGCCCGCGCGGTCGGACACCTCGATGCCCGCCTCGCTCAGCCGCGGCTGGCGCGAGCCCAGGCCGGGCACGGAGACGATCGCCGATCCGGGGGCGGACACCGGCTGGTGGCCGAGCGAGGCGAGCCCGGCCCGGAACCGGTCGGCGAGCGCCATGTCGTGGGCGTGCACGGCGGCCACGCCCAGTTCCTCGATCAGGTCGAGCGAGCGGCGCAGCCCGGCGAAGGTGAACAGGGCGTGGCTGAGGTCGAACCGCCGGGCGCCGTGCGCGTACTCGGCGACCGGCCCGTAGGTGCTCTCCCAGGGCTTCTCCCCCGCGACCCAGCCCGCGAGCAGCGGGGTCAGGCCGCCGAAGTCCTCCGGGACGACGAGGAAGGCCGCGCCGTGCGGGCCGAGCAGCCACTTGAAGGAGACGGCGGCGCTGAAGTCGTGGGCACCGGCGTCCATCGGCAGCCAGCCGGCCGACTGGGAGAAGTCGACGTAGGTGCGGGCCCCGTGGGCGCGGGCCGCGTCGCGCAGGGCGGGCAGGTCGGCGAGCCGCCCGTCGGCCGACTGGACGGCGCTCACCGCGACGAGCGCGGTGCCGGGACGGACGGACTCGGCGATGCGCTCCAGCGGGACCGTGCGGACCTTGAGGTCGCCGCGGACGTGGAACGCGTTCAGCACCGAGGTGAAGTCGCCCTCCGCGGTGAGGACCTCGGCACCGGCGGGCAGGGAGGCGGCGATCAGCCCGGTGTGCGCGGCGACGGACGCGCCCAGGGCGACCCGGCCGGCCGGCACGCCGGCCAGTCGGGCGTAGGCGGCCCGGCAGGCCTCGACGTCCTCGTACAGCGAGGTCAGCGGCCTGCCCTCGGCCCGCAGCAGCGCCGCCTCGTGCAGGGCGGTGACGGCACGGGCCGGCAGCAGGCCGTTGCTCGCGGTGTTCAGGAAGGTGGACGTCGGGGTGAACTCGGCACGGACGAGGTCTTCGAAGGCACTCCCGGAGATCTTCATGGATCCACTGTGGTCCCCGGACGGTCTCTCGTCCATTGCGAATTTTTGCCCGGTTTCCCTAAGCGCTGCTTATGCAACAGCTCCGACCTGCGACTCTGTCCGTCGTCACGACGGCTGGGGCACCGCGCAGCCGTCCGGGCCGCACGCGTCCGCCGCGCCGTCGTCGAGCAGCCGGAGCGGCGAGCGTTCGCCCCACGCCTGGCCGAGTGCCTGGGCGAAGACCTCGGCGGGCTGCGCGCCGGAGATGCCGTACTTGCGGTCGAGGACGAAGAACGGCACGCCGGTGGCGCCGAGCCGCGCGGCCTCCTGCTCGTCGGCGCGGACCTCGGCGGCGTAGGCGTCGGGGTCGGCGAGCACCGCGCGAGCCTCATCGGCGTCCAGTCCCGCGGCGGCTGCGATCCCGACCAGCCGCTCGGTGTCGTCGAAGACGGACCGCTCCTCGGCGAAGTTGGCCTCGTACATCAGCTGGATCAGCTCGCCCTGGCGGCCGTACTGCTTGGCGTGGTGGAGCAGGCGGTGCATGTCGAAGGTGCTGCCGTGGTCCCGGCCGCGGGTGCGGTAGGCCAGGCCCTCGGCGGCGGCCTGGACGCCCAGGTTGTCCTCGGCGGCCTGGGCCTGCTCCTCGGAGATGCCGTACTTGCTCGCGATCATCGGGACGACCGGGCCGGTGTCGCCCTTGGGGCGCCCCGGGTCCAGCTCGAAGGAGCGGTGCACCACCTCGATCTCGTCACGGTGCGGGAAGGCCGCCAGCGCCTTCTCGAAGCGGGCCTTGCCCACGTAGCACCAGGGACAGGCGATGTCGCTCCAGATCTCGACGCGCATGGTCTCGGCTCTCCAGCTGTTCCGGTCTCGGTACGGAGACTCCCTCCGCGAAGGTAGGTGAACCTTCAACCGGCCGGATTCATTCCCGGCCGGCCCGCCGCCCCCTCAGGCGTCGTCCCAGCCGCCCGCTCGGCAGCCGCCCAGCCGCCCGCTCAGCTGCCGTCGCGCAGATCGTCCGGCCAGCCGGGCCGGAACGCGATGTGGTCGTACGTCACCACGCAGCCCTCCCCGAGCGGCGACTGCGTCATGAACCCGACCAGGGCCGCCCCGGTCTCCTTCTCGTCAGCCAGCGTGAACAGCCGGACGAAGGTCCACCGCTCACCGTCCCGGGAAGCGTGGAAGGCGAAGGCGCGGCCCGTGCGGCTCACCCGAAGCCAGATCGAACTCCCCTCCACGGTGAAGGAGTTGACGTCGTCGGAGTGCCCCCGGGTGACCACCGTGCAGACGGTGGGCACGTCCGGGGAGTACTCCAGGCACAGCTTGGCCCAGGCCCGGTCGCCGACATGGACGTAGAGCACCCCGGCGTCGAACGCCGCGCCGAACCCGACCGTCACCCGCGCGATCAGCTGGAAGTCCCCCTCCGGCGCCCCCAGCAGCCGGGGCGCGTCGGAGGCCGGTTCCAGCGCCTCCCCGACGGGCGGCACGAACCGGTCCTGCCGGGGCCCGGCCCACCCGGTGAGCACCCCGTCCTCGTAGGACCAGTTCCCGTCGGGACCGTAGGTACGCAGGGGGAAGGGGAGTTCGGGTATGTCCATGTCCATCGTCATATTCTCCCAAGGGCCTGGAGCGCGCCCTCCGGCGCTACCGCTCCAGCGCCCCGTCCACCCGCCGGGGCAGCCCCAGCGGATTGTCGTCCCGCAGCTCGGCGGGCAGCAGGGCCTCGGGCGTCCCCTGGTAGACGACGGGCCGCAGCCACCGCTCGATGGCGGTCCCGCCCACCGAGGTGGACGTCGACGTCGTGGCGGGGTACGGCCCGCCGTGGTGCTGCGCCGCCGCGACGGCGACCCCCGTCGGCCACCCGTTCACCAGCACGCGCCCGGCCAGCGGCGTCAGCTCGGCGAGCAGCTCCGCGCCGCTCCCCTCGCCCGCGGCCTCCTCGGCGGACAGGTGCACGGTCGCCGTGAGGTTGCCGGGCAGCCGGGACAGCACCGCCTTGGCCTCGTCGGCGTCCCGGTAGCGGGCGACGACCGTCACCGGCCCGAAGCACTCCTCCAGCAGCAGGTCGTGCTCGCCCTCCCGGGCCAGCTTCCCGGCGGGCACGGTCAGGAAGCCGGGGCTCACGGTGTGCTCCCCGCCCGCGCCCGGCGTCACCGGCGCCTCGACCTCCGGCAGCTGGGCCCGCTCGGCGACCCCGGCGACGAAGTTGTCCCGCATCCGGTGGTCGAGCAGCACTCCGGCGTCGACGGCGCTCACCGCGTCGGTGAGGGACTTGACGAGCTGGTCGCCCGCGTCACCGGCCGGCGCGAGGACGAGTCCGGGCTTCACGCAGAACTGGCCGACGCCGAGCGTCATGGACCCGGCGAGCCCGCTGCCGATGGCCTCGGGGCGCTCGGCCGCCGCGGCCTCGGTGACCAGGACGGGGTTGAGGGAGCCCAGCTCGCCGTGGAAGGGGATGGGGACCGGGCGGGCGGCCGCCGCGTCGAAGAGGGCCCGGCCGCCCCGTACGGAACCGGTGAACCCGGCGGCGGCGACCAGCGGGTGCTCGATCAGTTCGATGCCCGCCCGGAAGCCGTGCACCAGGCCCAGCACGCCCGCCGGGATGCCGTGCTCGGCGGCGGCCTCCCGCAGCACCTCGGCGACCTGCTCGGACAGGGCCGGGTGGTCGGGGTGGGCCTTGACGACGACCGGGCAGCCCGCGGCGAGCGCGCTCGCGGTGTCGCCGCCCGGCACGGAGAAGGCGAAGGGGAAGTTGGACGCGGAGTAGACGGCGACGACGCCGAGCGGGACCTTGTAACGCCGCAGGTCGGGGATCGGCGGGGTGGCGGTGTCGTCGGGGTGGTTGATGACGACGTCGAGGTAGGCGCCCTCCTCGACGATGTCCGCGAAGGCGCGCAGCTGGTAGCAGGTGCGGGCGAGTTCGCCGGTGAGCCGGACCGGGCCGAGCGCGGTCTCGGCGTCGGCGGTCTCGACGAGCCGGTCCTTGGCGGCGTCGAGGCGGTCGGCGGCGGTCCGCAGGAAGGCGGCGCGGAGGGCGCGGTCGGTCAGCGCGCCCCGGGCCTCGTGGGCGGCGCGGACGGCGGCGTCCACGTCCTGGGCTGTGGCCTCCACCGCAACCTGTTCCCGCTGCTTCCCGGTACGGGGGTCGACACTCCAGACTGGTGCTGCTGCCACCACGGGTCCCTCCCAGTATGTCGCCCGCCCGGCAGGGGCGTTCGATATACTGAACACTGTCTCTGATGATGAACGATCGAGAGACTATTTCCCGTCCAACGAAGGGGTCAAGGGCGATGTCGGCAGGCGAGACGGGCGGCGGAGCGCAGGTCAAGTCGGCGGTGCGGACGGTGGAGCTGCTGGAGTACTTCGCGGCCCGCCCCGGTATGCACTCCCTGGCGTCGGTCCAGGAGGCCGTCGGGTACCCCAAGTCCAGCCTCTACATGCTGTTGCGCACGCTCGTCGAACTCGGCTGGGTCGAGACCGACGCGACCGGCACCCGCTACGGCATCGGCGTGCGGGCGCTGCTGGTCGGCACCTCCTACATCGACGGCGACGAGGTGGTCGCGGTCGCCCGGCCGACCCTGGACCGGCTCTCGGACGACACCACCGAGACCATCCACCTGGCCCGCCTCGACGGCACCAACGTGGTCTACCTGGCCACCCGTCAGTCCCAGCACTACCTGCGCCCCTTCACCCGCGTCGGCCGACGGCTGCCCGCCCACTCGACCTCCCTCGGCAAGGCGCTGCTGAGCACCTACAGCGACGAGCAGGTCCGCAAGATGCTCCCGGAGACGCTGCCCGCGCTCACCGAGAACACCATCACCGACCGGGAGAAGCTCATAGCGGAGCTGCACCAGGTGCGCGAGCAGGGGTACGCGGTCGACCGCGAGGAGAACACCCTGGGCCTGCGCTGCTTCGGCGTGGCGATCCCCTACCGCACCCCGGCCCGCGACGCGATCAGCTGCTCGATCCCGGTGGCCCGGCTCACCCCCGCCCACGAACAGATGGTCAAGGACGCGCTGTTCGACGCGCGGGACCGGCTGACCCTGGCGACCCGGAGGCTCTGACCGTGCAGCTGGCACTCCGCCCGGTCCACGACAGCGACCTGCCGGTCTTCTACCGGCAGCTGAACGACCCCGAGTCCCTGCGGATGGCCGCGTTCACCCCGCAGGACCCGGCCGACTGGGACGCCTTCACGGCCCGGTGGCAGGGCATACGCTCCTCCGCCGACGTGCACGCCCGCACGGTGCTGCTCGACGGTGACGTGGTGGGGAACGCGGCGGTCTACGGCGTCCCCGGCGAACGCGAGGTCACCTACTGGGTGGACCGCGCCTACTGGGGCCGCGGCGTGGCCACGGCCGCCCTGCGCGCCCTGCTCGCCGAGGTCACCGAACGCCCGCTGTACGCCCGCGCGGCGGCCGACAACACGGGGTCGCTGCGCGTGCTGGAGCGGTGCGGATTCCGGGTGCGCGCCCGGGAGCGGGGGTACGCACAGGCGCGGGGCGAGGAGATCGACGAGGTCGTCCTGAAGCTGGAGGACTGAGCCGGGGCTGGAGCGGGGGCCGAGCCGGAGCTGAAGCCGGACGGCTGAGGCCGACGGCCGCGGCGAGGCCCCGCTCGGCGGAGGGCTCCTCCCCCGCGCGGCGGAGGCGGATCGTCGCGGGGCAGGACGTGTGCCACGGGGTCCGCGCGGGAGCGTGGAGGCATGACGCAGACAGTCGCCGTTCCCGCGCGGACCGGCAGCTCCCCCGCCACCACCGACCGGCCCCGCAGGATGCTGCGGGCCGTCGCCGTCGTCTCGTGCCTGCCGTATCTGAGCCTCAAGGCCGCCTGGATCGCCGGGAGCCGGCTCGGGATCCCGGACGGCAGCGTGCTGCTGGAGCACCGCACCGCCGTGGCCGTGGCCAACGGCGTCACCGTCCTGATGGACGCGTGCGTGATCGTACTGGCGCTGGTGCTGACCCGGCCGTGGGGCCGGCGGCTGCCCGCGTGGCTGCTGACCGTGCCGATGTGGGTGGCGACCGGGCTGCTCACCCCGATCATGACGGGCTTCCCGGTGCAGCTCCTCGTCACCGCGTTCGGCGGCAGCGTCGACGCGACCGACGACAGGGGCGAGCCCTTCCTGCACACCTGGGTGTTCGGCGTCGTCTACGGCGGATTCATCGTGCAGGGCCTCGCCCTCGGGACGCTGTTCGCGCTCTACGCCCAAGGCCGCTGGGGCCGGCTGTGGCAGGGCCCGGTGTGGGACCAGTCGCGGGCCGTCCTCGGTACCAGGGCCCAGAGGACGGCCGCCGTCGCCGCGGCCGTCCTCGCCGTGCCGCCGCTGACCGCGCACCTGCTGTGGGCCTGCGGCAGCACCGTCGGCCTCAACGACGACCTGACCGCCGACCGGTCCAGCGACTTCCACGTCGTGGAGGCCCAGTCCGCGCTCTTCGTCGCGGTCGCCGTCGCCGCCGGTCTGATGCTCGCCTTCCGGCGCGGGCGCGCGCTGCCGGTCCGGGTGCCGCTCGTCCTCGCCTGGATCGCGTCCGCGGCCGTGGCCTGCTGGTCGGGGTGGCAGGCGGTTGCCTCGCTGGTCGTCACGGAGAGCGCCGCGGAACGGCCCACGCCGCTGATGAACCTCGCCTACGCTGGCGGGATGATCGTCGGCATACTCGTCGCGGGCCTGGCCGTCCGCTTCCTCGTCGCGCGCTCGGCGGCCACCGGCCGGCCCACGGCGTGAGGGCGTTCCTCCGGGCACTGTTCGGGCGGCGGGCGCGCCGGCGCTGGATCCATCTGATCCTCGGCGGCGCGCTCGCCATGCCGTACGTGTTCGTCGGCCAGCTCGTCGTCGGGCCCGCCATGGACGCCCGGTACGTCTTCCAGGACCTGTTCCTGCAACTGGCCTCGTTCGCCGTCGGACTGCCGCTCGCCGCCGTCACCGCCCTGTTCCCGCTGACCCGGCCGCTGGAGTCCGGCGCGGTGCGCTGGCTGTGCGGGGTGGCACCGGACCGGCTCGCCTACGGCCCCGCCCGCTCGCGCGCCGCCAAGGGCCGTACGGCGGCCTGGTTCACCCTGCATCTGGGGCTGGGCGGGATCATCTCCGGGATGTCGCTGGCGCTGCCGCCGTTCGCCGTCTTCCTGATCCTGCTGCCTGTCCTCGCCCTGTTCCACGCCGACGGGCTCGAGCTGCCCGCGTCCCTCGACCACACCTGGGTGGTCGCGCTGGCGCCGGCCGCGGGCGTGGCGTCGCTGCTGGCGCTGGCGGCCTGCGCGGCCGGCTGCGGCGCGCTGCTCGCCCGCTGGGCTCCCGCGCTGCTCGGCCCGGCACCCGAGGACCGGCTGGCCGCCGCCGAGCGGCGCGCCGCCGACCTGGCCGTGCGCAACCGGCTCGCCCGTGAGCTGCACGACTCCGTCGGTCATGCGCTCAGCGCGGTCACCCTCCAGGCGGGCGCCGCCCGCCGGGTGCTGGACAGCGACCCGGAGTTCGTGCGCGAGGCGCTGGCCGCGATCGAGGACACCACCCGGCGCACGGTGGGCGAACTGGACGCGGTGCTGGGCGTGCTGCGGGACGGCGACGCCCCCGGTACGGCTCCCGCGCCCACGCTCGACGCCGACCTCGACGGCCTGCTGCGCCGTACCCGCGCGGGCGGCCTGCGGGTGAGCTGCGACCTGGGTGTGGATCCGGCCGCGCTGCCGCCGCTGCTGTCCCGTGAGGCGTACCGCATCGTGCAGGAGGGGCTGAGCAACGCCCTGCGGCACGGCGCCCCCGGCGACCGCGCGGGCGGCGGGGTGGCGCTGCGGGTGGTGCGGGCCGGCGACCGGCTGGAGATCACCGTCGAGAACCCGCTGAGCGGGCCCGCCCCGTGCCGCCCCGGCGGCGGGCACGGGCTGCGCGGCATCGCCGACCGGGCCCGGCTGCTGGGCGGCACCGCGCAGGCGGGCCCGGCCGGCGGGGCGTGGCGGCTGCGCGTACGTCTGCCGATGAAGGATCCCGCGTGAAAGGACCCCTGTGACCGCCCCTTCCCCCGTGCGCGTCGTCCTCGCCGACGACGAGCGGATGGTCCGCACGGCGCTGCGCGCCATCCTCGCCGCCGAGCCGGACCTGGAGGTCGTCGGCGAGGCGGCGACCGGCGCCGAGGCGGTGTCGGTGGTGCGTGAGCTGCGGCCGGACGTCGTGCTGATGGACGTCCGGATGCCCGGGATCGACGGGATCCGGGCCACCGAGCAGATCCTCGCCACCGTGGCCGTGCCGCCCCGGATCGTGGTCGTGACGACCTTCGAGAACGACTCGTACGTGTACGACGCGCTGCGTGCCGGTGCCGCCGGGTTCCTGCTGAAGCGGGCGGACGCGGACGCGCTGGTGCAGGCGGTCCGGCTGGTGGCGCACAGCGACACCCTGCTGTTCCCGTCGGCCGTGCGGGAGCTGGCGGTGCGGCACGCGCAGGCGCACCCCGCGCCCCCGCCGTGGGCGGCGAGGCTCACGGCCCGGGAGAGCGAGGTGCTGCGGCACATGGCGGGCGGGCTGACCAACGCGGAGATCGCCCGGCGGATGGAGGTCGGTCCGGCGACGGTGAAGTCGCATGTGGCGGCGGTCCTGGCGAAGATCGGCGTGCGGGACCGCACGCAGGCGGTGATCGCGGCGTACGAGGCGGGCTTTCTGAGGACCGGATGAGAAAACGGGCGGAAGGGAACGTTCCTCCCGGTCCCGCTCGTCTGTCCGGACGGCATGAACAAGACGATCAGGCGCGCGTCGGTCTTCGCGCTGCTCCTGGTGTTCGCCCTGCTGGTGAGGGCGACCTGGGTGCAGTTCCACAAAGGCCAGGCGCTGGCGGACGACAAGAACAACCGGCGGAACGTGATCGAGCTGTACAGCGAGCCGCTCGGCAACATCGTCGTGGGCGGTGAGGCGGTCACCGGCTCGGCGCGGACGAAGAGCGGGGACCTCAGATACAAGCGGACGTACAAGGACGGCGCGCTCTACGCGGCGGTGACCGGCTACAGCTCGCAGGCCTTCGGCGCCACTCAGCTGGAGGGCATCTACCAGGACCTGCTGGACGGCACGGACTCGCGGCTGAAGACGGTGCTGGACACGGTCACCGACAAGCGCTCCGACCCCGGTGACGTGATCACCACGATCGACCCGGAGGTCCAGCGGGCGGCGTACGAGGCGCTGGGCGACAAGAAGGGCGCCGCCGTCGCCATCGACCCGGGGACCGGGCGGATCCTGGCGGTCGTCTCCACCCCGTCGTACGACCCGTCGGAGATCACCACCGGCGACTCCGAGGCCTGGACGCGGCTCACCAAGGGCGAGGACAAGCCGATGACCAACCGGGCGCTGCGCCAGCCGCTGCCGCCCGGCTCCACCTTCAAGCTGGTGGTCGCGGCGGCGGCGCTGGAGGACGGGCTGGTCTCCTCGGTGGACGAGCGCACGGACAGCCCGGACCCCTACCCGCTGCCGCAGTCCTCCAAGAACCTGACCAACGAGAACCCGAACGCGCCCTGCGAGAACGCCTCGCTCCGCGTGGCGCTGCAGTACTCGTGCAACAACGTCTTCGGCAAGATGGCCGTCGACCTCGGCCAGGACAAGGTCCGCGCGATGGCGGAGCGGTTCGGCTTCAACGACGCCGAGCAGGACGTCCCGGTGCGCGCGTACGAGAGCGTGTATCCGGAGGACATGGACGAGGCGCAGACGGCCCTGTCCGGCATCGGCCAGTTCGATGTCACCGCGACGCCGCTGCAGATCGCCATGGTGTCGGCGGCCATAGCCAACGGCGGCGAGCTCGTCCAGCCGCACATGGTGTCGCAGATCACCGACCACAGCGGCGATGTGCTGGAGGACTACGACGACGACCCGGCCGGCCGGGAGATCGTCAGCCCG
Source organism: Streptomyces glaucescens (assembly GCF_002154375.1). Taxonomy (GTDB): domain Bacteria; phylum Actinomycetota; class Actinomycetes; order Streptomycetales; family Streptomycetaceae; genus Streptomyces; species Streptomyces glaucescens. Next base: position 21,847 of record NZ_MUND01000157.1, read on the forward strand.
GAGACGGCCGAGCAGCTGCAGTCGGCGATGCGGACGGTCGTCGAGGAGGGCACCGGTACCAACGCGCAGTTCCCCGGCGCCACGGTCGGCGGCAAGACGGGTACCGCCCAGCACGGCGAGAACAACAGCAAGACGCCGTACGCCTGGTTCACCTCCTACGCCAAGTCCGACACCTCGGACGAGGAGGTCGCCGTGGCGGTGGTGGTCGAGCAGTCGGACGCGGCGCGTTCGGAGGTCAGCGGCAACGGGCTGGCCGCGCCGGTGGCGAAGGCCGTGATGCAGGCCGCACTGAAGGACTGAGCGTGGGCCGCGCGACCGGTCCGCGGGCCGTCCGCGGCCGGTCGCGCGGTTCCCCGCGCCCCTTCGGGCGCTTCAGTGCACGCCGAGCAGCTGCTCGACCGGATCGATCGCGAAGTAGACGAGGAACAGCGCCGAGGTGCCCCACAGCAGCCAGTGGACCTCCCGGGCCCTGCCCAGCACGGTCTGGATGACGACGTAGGCGAGGAAGCCGGCGCCGATGCCGTTGGTGATGGAGTACGTGAACGGCATCACGGCGATGGTGAGGAACGCCGGGACCGCGATCTCGTACCGGTCCCAGTCGATGTGCTTGACCTGCGTCATCATCAGGAATCCGACGGCGACCAGGGCCGGTGCCGCGGCCTGGAGCGGGACGATGGTGAGCAGCGGGGTGAAGAACAGGGCGAGGGCGAACAGGCCGCCGGTGACGAGGTTGGCGAAGCCGGTGCGGGCGCCCTCGCCGACGCCGGCGGCCGACTCGATGTAGGAGGTCGCGGAGGAGGCGGAGGCCGCGCCGCCGGCGACGGCCGCGGCGCCGTCGATGAGCAGGACCCGGCCGAGGCCGGGCACCTTGCCGTCCTCGTCCAGCAGTCCGGCCTCCGCGCTGATGCCGACGACGGTGCCCATGGTGTCGAAGAAGTCCGACAGGATCAGCGTGAAGATCAGCAGGAGGACGGTGACGACGCCGACCTCGGGGGCGCTGAAGGCGCCGAACAGGCTGAAGTCGCCGATGAGCCCGAAGTCGGGGGCGTCGACGATCCGGTCGGGCCACTCGGGTGTGGTGAGGCCCCAGGTCTCGACGTCGGCGAGGGCGTTGATGACGAGGGCGACGACCGTCATGGCGACGATGCTGACGAGGATGGCGCCCTTGACCTTGCGGGCGAGCAGTCCGGCGGTCAGCAGCACCCCGAGGCAGAAGACGAGAATCGGCCACCCGGTGAGGCTGCCGGAGCCGCCGAGCTGAACCGGCACGGTGGTGTTCGCGGCGTCGGGGACGCGGCTGACGAAGCCGGCGTCGACGAAGCCGATGAAGGCGATGAACAGGCCGATGCCGACGCTGATGGCCTGCTTGAGCGGCTGCGGGATGGCGTGCATGACGGCCTCGCGCAGCCCGGTCACCACCAGCACGCAGATCAGCAGGCCTTCGAGGACGACGAGGCCCATGGCGTCGTCCCAGCTCATCAGCGGGGCGATCTGGAAGGCGACGACGGCGTTGAGGCCGAGTCCGGCGGCGAGTGCGAGCGGGAGGTTGCCGCCGATGCCCATGACGACGGTCATCACCGCGGCCACCAGGGCGGTGGCGGTGGTGAGTTGGACCGGGTCGAGCAGTTCGCCGTGCCGGTCCTTCGCGGTGCCCAGGATGATCGGGTTGAGGACGAGGATGTAGGCCATGGTGAAGAACGTGGCGAACCCGCCGCGTATCTCCCGGCCGATGGTGGATCCCCGTTCGGAGACCCGGAAGTACCTGTCGAACATGGCGGATGCTCCTCGGCGCCTGCTGGTTCGGGTGCGGATGCTGGCTGGATTGTTCCCGGGCCGAACCCATCGCGGGTTTTCTCCGTGTTACGGAACGGAGTTCGGTCCGCCATACGGCATTCGAAACCCCGTACGGCGCGCTGGTACAGTTCCGGATCTCGTCCTGGCGTACGGCTGTTCGACGCCGGGGAATCGCTACGAGGAGAGACCGCCCGTGGGCACAGTCGTCGACGACGCCGCCTCCGTGGAGTTCCATGCCTTCTTCGAGCGCCACTACACCGAACTCGCCCGCCTCGCGCACCTGCTGACGGGCGAGGCGGACGCCGCCGACGACCTCGCGGCGGACGCCCTGCTGGCGCTGTGGCACCGCTGGGACCGGGTGCGCGCGGCCGATCATCCGGTGGCGTACGCGCGCGGGGTGGTGGCCAATCTGGCCCGCACCCGCATCCGCGGCGCGGTGCGCGAGCGGCGCCGGATCGCCCTGTTCTGGTCGCAGCGCGAGGAGAGGACCGAGAACCCGGACGTCGCGGGTGTCGTCGACGTCCAGGACGCGCTGCGCCGGCTGCCGTTCCGCAAGCGGGCCTGTGTGGTGCTGCGGCACGCCTTCGACCTCTCGGAGAAGGACACCGCCCTGGCCCTGGGCGTGTCGGTGGGTACGGTGAAGAGCCAGACCTCCAAGGCAATCGCCGAGCTGCAGAGACTGCTCGGCACACAGCAGGCTTCACAGCGGGTGCATGCCGCGATGGCGCGGACCGGCCAGGCCGCGGGAAGGGACCGATGATGCGGCGGGACGTGCACGACGAGCTGCGCGCCCGGCTGCGGGAGGCGGCCGAGGCGCATCAGCCGGACCGGGCGCGCATGCTGGCCCGGATCGAGCGCGGCATGACCGAGGAGGTCCGTCCGGCCGCCCACCGGGCCACCCGGCCACCGGTGTTCGGCTGGCTGCGGGTGGCCGGGGCCACCGCCGCCGTCGCGGGCGTGCTCGCCGTCGGCGGGTACGCGGTGGCGTCCGCCGTGAAGTCGGACGACACTCCCCCGCAGGGCACGGTCGCGGTCACCGCGACGCCCACCCCGTCGCCGGAGGCGACCAGCAGGCCGCCCGCCTTCCCCGCGGACCCGTCGCCGAGCGCCCCGCCCACGCGGCGGG
>NZ_MUND01000158.1 GCF_002154375.1 Streptomyces glaucescens
GCGTTGGCGACCGCCGCCGCCCAGCGCAGGCTGCCGGGACATCGGTCGGTGCCGCCCGCCCCACGCACCGCCGGCCCGTGATACGGCCCCCGGCGCGGGCGTCGTACTGCTGGGTTCGGGGCATGGCGAACGACCCCTCGGAAAAGTCGGAGGAGAGAGCCGGGGAGACGAAAGGACGCCCCCCGCTCGGCGGGGGGCGTCCGGTGGCGCGACGGGGCGGTCAGAGGCGGAACAGGCCCGGGTCGGCGACGACGACGTCCACGAGGACGGGGCCGTCGGCCGTGAGGGCGCTGCGCAGCGTCTCGCGCAGGCCGTCGGGGCTCTCGACGCGCTCGCCGCGCACCCCGAAGCCGCGGGCCAGCTGGGCCATGTCGACGCCGCTCAGGTCCCAGCCCTTCTGCCAGGCCTTCTGGTCCTGGAGGTAGTACTTCAGGGACAGGTAGCCGGAGTTGTCGGGGATGACGAACGTGACCGGCAGGTTGTGCTGGGCTGCGGTCCACAGGGCGTGCAGCGTGTACTGCGCGGAGCCCTCGCCGACCACCACGACCGCGCGGCGGTCCGGGCGGGCCAGCGCGTAGCCGACGGCGCCCGCGAACGGGAAGCCGAGGGCGCCGCTGGCGGTGGCGAAGTAGCCGTTGTCCGGGCCGAGCGGGATCTGCTCGTGGAAGTCGGCCCGGGCGATGGGCAGTTCCTCGAACAGCGCCGCGTCCTCCGGCAGCACCTCGGACAGCACCTGGAACAGGTACGCCTGGGTGAGCGGGGTCGAGGGCTCCGGCACCGGCACCGGCTCGCGCACCGGCGTCAGCGCCACCCGCTCGCGCTGCTCGACCAGCTCCACCAGGCCCTTGACGACCGCGCCGGGCGGCGCCACGAAGCTCTCGTCGGCCAGGGTGGCCGCGGCGTCCTGCGGGCTGTCGGTGACGTGCAGGAACCGCACGTCGGACGTGAGCGTCGGCCGCGGGGTGCGGTCCAGGTCGGCGGGCGCGGTGGAGAACAGGTCCCACGCGGTGAACAGGGTGAACGCCGGGCCGCCGAGGACCACGACCACGTCGTGCTGGGCGCCGAGCCGCTCGTTGATCAGTTCGGGGATGGGCGGCAGGACCCCGGCGAACAGCGGGTGGTTCTCCGGGAAGGCGCCGCGCGCCCACACCGGCGCGCCCCACACCCGCGCGTTCAGCTTCTCGGCCAGCGCGATCAGGTCGCCGCGGGCGCCCTGCGCGTCGACCGGGCCGCCGGCGACGATGCCGGGCCGCTCGGCGCCGTTCAGCGCCTCGGCGATCCGCTCCAGCGCCCGCGGGTCGGGGACGACGGCCGCGCGCACCTCGGGTATGCGCACCGGCTCCGGGTCGGCGGGGCGGACCCAGTCGTCCTCGGGCACGGCCACGAACACCGGGCCCTGCGGGGCCTGCTTGGCGATCTGGTAGGCCTGGGCGATCAGCGCCGGCACGTCCTGCGGCCGGCCGGGCTCGCCCGCCCACTTGATGTACGGCTTGGGCAGCTGGGTGGCGTCCTTGGCGACCAGGAAGGGGTCGCCGAGCAGCATCTTGCGGGCCTGCTGGCCGCCGAGGATGACCATCGGGGTCTTGGCCGCGGCGGCGGTGTAGACGCTGCCCATGGCGTTGCCGAGGCCGGGGCCGCCGTTGATGAGGACCAGCGCGGGCTCGCCGGTGGCCTGGGCGTAGCCGTCGGCCATGCCGACGACGGCGGCCTCCTGGAGGCCCATGACGAACCGGAACTCGTCCTCGGGCCAGTACTCGAACAGCTTCATCTCGGTGTGGCTGGGGTTGCTGAAGACGGTCGTCATGCCCAGCCGGCGCAGTACGTCGAGCGTGGCGTCCCGCACGGTCGGGGTGCTCGCCTCTTCGGTCATGGTGATCATGCTCCTGGGGTCGTTTCGGTCGGTTCGAGCGCCGCCACCGCGCTGAAGAGGTGATCGGGGTCGTAGCGTTCCTTGACCTTCAGCAGCCGGCCGGTGTTCGGGCCGAACGCGGCGATGGCGCGCTGGTACTCCTCCGGGCCGAGCAGGTTGGGGTAGCCGCCGGGCAGCGCGTGCCGGGCGAACGCGGCGGACACCTCGCGCGCCCAGCGCCGGTGCGGCCCCGCCTCGTCGGCGGGCTCCCAGGCCGCGGCGATCTCGACGAGCAGGTGGTCGCGGCGCAGCGCGAAGGCGGTGTCCGGTACGGGCACCCGCCCGGCCGCGCCGTGGAAGTGGTGCACGTACATGCCCGAGTACGGCGAGGTCACGCCGGCCGCCGCGTCGGCCAGCAGGTCCAGCGACCGGTCGGTGAACTCCGGCAGCCACTGGGTGCGCACCTCGTTGTGCCGCCCGTCGACGACGGACTGGTCGAACATGCCGAGCACCTCGGCGTACTCGTGCGGGCAGACCCGCCCGGCCAGCGGGGTGCCCAGCCGGTCGAAGCGGTCGACGACGTCGTGGCAGCGGTCGATGTCGCCGGACCACACCGGCAGCAGGAAGAGCAGCGGCCGGCCGTCGGGCCCGCCGAAGAACCCGGTCATCACGGTGAGTTCGTCCTCGGCGTCCGCGATGAGGTCCCGGTATCCGCGCAGCACGGCGGGGGCGCGGTCGAGCGGGTAGAGGAGCATCCCGGCGAGCACGGTGCCGATCGGGTGCAGCCGGCAGCGCAGTTCGGTGACGACGCCGAAGTTGCCGCCGCCGCCGCGCAGCGCCCAGTACAGGTCGGGGTGTTCGTCGGCACTCGCGGTGACGGCGCGGCCGTCGGCGAGGACCACGCGGGCCGCGACCAGGTTGTCCAGGGCGAGGCCGCAGCGGCCGTTCAGCAGGCCGTAGCCGCCCGCCAGGGTGACCCCGGCCAGGCCGACGGCCTTGACGGTGCCGGTGACCGGGGCGAGGCCGTGGGGCCGGGTGGCTTCGAGGACGTCGCCGGCGCGGGCGCCGCCCTGGGCGACGGCGAGCCGCGCGTCCCGGTCGACGGTGACGGCGCGCAGCGCGGACAGGTCGACGACGAGGCCGCCGTCCACGGTGCTCCGGCCCGCCCAGTCGTGGCCGCCGCCGCGGACCGCGAGACTCAGGCCGTGGGTCCGGGCGACGCCGACCGCCCGGACCACGTCCGCCTCGTCGGCGGGGCGGACGACGACCGCCGGGCGGGCGTCGACCGAGCCGTTCCACAGGCGCCGCGCGGCGTCGTAGCCGCCGTCGCCCGGGGCGAGCACACCGCCCCGGAGCGAGGCGCGCAGTGAGCGCACGGCGGCGGAGGCGGGGGTGGTCGTTGAGGGTGCCATGGGTCCATCACTTCTTCTCTGGTCCTCGAACGGCGCCGGACGGGCAGGCTCAGGCCTCGATGAGCTCGTAACGGCCCGACTGGACCGTCTCCAGGTCGACGGAGGCGAGGAACGCCTGGGTCTCGGGGGCGGAGAAGAAGGCGCCGATGGTGGCCTCGGCCTCCTCGGGGCTGCTCCACCGCACCGTGACCAGGTACTCGCCGTCGGCGCTGCGCGCGGTGGCGCGGCTGAGGAAGCCGGGGCGCAGCTCCATGTACTCCTTCTGCATGGTGCGGTCCGTGTTCTGGAACTCGGCGTCGTCGACGCCGGCGCGGAGCTTGAACCGGATGGTCTCCACGATGGTCATCTCGTCCCTCTCTCGGTCGGGAGATCAGTCGGGGGATCAGGGGGCCGGGCTCACCTGGCCGGGCCGCAGGGGCCGGTTGAAGACGGGGGTGCCGGGCTGCTGGCGGCGGCCGCCCGCGGCGAGCGGACCGTTGTCGACGGGTGCGAAGCCGAGTTCGTCCAGAAGCCGGGCGACGAGCCCGTTGGCCTCGGGGTCGTCACCGGCCACGAAGAGCGCGACACGCTCCTCGTGGGGTGCGCCGGGGCGGCCGAGGTCCAGCAGGTACTGGTAGTTGAGCGTGTTGACCGCCTTCACCACGCGGGAGGACGGCAGGTGCGCGGCGATCAGCTCGGAGGAGGTGGTGCGGTCCGCCTCCAGGCCCGCGTGGACACCGTCCCGGCCCGGGAAGTAGTTGGTGGTGTCGACGACGACCTTCCCGGCCAGCGCGTCGGGCGGCAGGCTCGGGTAGGCGCCGAACGGGACGGCGGCGATCACCAGCGGGTCGCCGAAGGCGCAGGCCTCCGCGACGGTGCCGGCCCGGGCGCGGTCGCCCAGTTCGGCGGTGAGCCCGGTGAGCGAGGCGGGGCCGCGCCGGTTGGCGAGGGTCACCTCGTGTCCGGCCGCGGTGAGCAGGCGGGCCAGGGTGGCGCCGATCTGCCCGCTGCCCAGAATGCCGATCCTCATGTGGGTGCTCGTTTCCTCGGCCGTTCAGCTGCCGGGTCGGTTGTAGGCGTAGGACTCGTTGTGGTCGTCGTCGTCCGGGACGAACTCGGTGACCACCTCCACGGCCGCGTGGATGTTGACCATGCGGGCACGGCCGGGTCCGAGGGCGGTGAACTTGTGCGGCACGTCGGCCGGTACCACCACGATGTCCTCGGGCGTGGCGTCGATCTTCTCGCCGCCGGCCTCCAGCCGGACGGTGCCGTCGACGACGATGAAGATCTCCTCGTAGGGGTGGCTGTGGCGGGGCGGCCCGGCGTCGGCGGCGACGTCGACGATGAACGCCGAGACGCTCAGGCCCTCGTGCTTGCTCGCGTTGAGGATGTGCGCGGCCACCTCACCGTTGATCTGGATGGTGGGCAGACTGCTCTTGGCGATGATCTGCATGTCGGGTCCTTTCGGCGGGCCGCCCCGCGGGGGCGGGCGTCAGGCGGAGCTGGTCGGTGCCTTCACGGAGCCGGCCTCGGGCGCGGTCGTGGCGGCCGGGCCCGCGTCGGCGAGGGCCGCCTCGGCCGGGGGCCGCAGCCGTCCGGTCGCCCAGGTGGCGGGCAGCGCGGCGACGACGACGATCAGGGCCAGGACGACCACGGAGTCGACGCCGTTGCTCTCCACGGACCAGCCGCCGACGGCCGCTCCGATGGCGATGCCCGCGTTGACGGCGGAGGCGGCGAGGGTCGAGCCCAGGTCGCCGCCGGGGCCGGCCAGTGTGATCACCCGCAGCAGGAAGGAGGGCACGAGGCCGAAGCCGACGACGCCCCAGGCGAGCAGGACGACGGCGGTCAGCACCGGGGTCTCACCGACGAAGTACAGCGCTGTCAGGGCGAGGATGAGGACGACGTTCGCGATGACGAGGGTGCGGGCCGCCCCGCTGTCGGCGAACCGGCCGCCGCCGAACACGCCGACGGCGCTGGCGACGCCGTAGACGAGCAGGAAGGCGCTGACCGCGCCGCCGGAGATGCCGGTGACGTCCTCCAGGTAGGACGCGAGGTAGGTGAAGGCCGCGAACTGGCCGCCCATCAGCAGCAGTCCGATGCTCAGCTGGGCCAGCACCCGGGGTGCGAAGGCGTACCGGGCCTGCGAGCGCAGGCTGGTCGTGGGCCCGGTGGCGCCGATCCGCGGGACGAAGAGGAAGGTCGCGGCGAGCGCCAGGGCGGTCAGGGCGGCGACCCCGACGAAGGTGGCCTGCCAGCCGATCCCCTGGCCGACCAGGGTGCCCAGCGGCACCCCGATGACGGTGGAGACGGCGACGCCGCCGAAGACCATGGCGACGGCCCGGCCCTGCTGCCCGGCCGAGACCAGTTGCGCGCCGAGCATCGAGGCCACGCCGATGAACAGGCCGTGCAGAGAGCCGGAGACGACACGCGCCACCATCAGCACCGCGTACTCGGTGGTGAGCGAGGCGACCAGGTTGGCGGCGAGGAACACCGCCAGCGACGACCACACCAGCAGGTGGCGCCCGAACCGGATGGTGGCGGCCGTGAGCAGCGGTCCGCCGAGGCAGATGCCGAGCGCGTAGGCGGTGACCAGCAGGCCGGCGGTGCCGACGGAGACGTCGATGTCCTCGGCCATCGGGTCCAGGATGCCGACGATGACGAGTTCCGCCGTACCGAAGACGAACGCGCCGAGGGCGAGCGTTCCCAGGGCGAGCCCGGTACGGGTCCCGCCCTTTGGGGACTGCGCGGGAGTTGTCACATGAACCACCTTTGTCGTGTGCGTGGTGCCGGGCCGGGCTCGGTGGCGCGGCTCAGCTGTTCTCGTTGCCGATGACCCAGTGCTCGCGGACCGCCATCCGGTGGATGTAGCGGGGCTCGACGAACGTGTTGAGGTCATCGAGGGCCTTGGTGAACTCGGCCGAGGCCACGGCCGTCTCCAGTGCCTCCACGCTGTCGAAGGACAGCAGGTAGGCGGCGTCCAGCAGGGCCTCGCCGACGGCGTAGGCACCGTCGCGGGTGAAGCACTGCAGATAGCGGCGCAGGCCGGGCACCTGCAGGACCTGCTCCGCGTGCGCGCCGAGGCTGCGGTCGCGGAACTCCTGCACCGTGGTGCCGTTGGTGCGCTTGACCAGGACGACCAGCTTCACGCCCTCCGGCGGGGCCGGGTGGTCGCCGGCGCGCAGCACGTGGGCGTCGGTGTCGAGGACGACGGTGCGCCAGAAGGCGGCCCACTTCGGCTCGTCGAGCCGGGCGCCCTGGAGGAACTCGGGGGTCTGGAGGGAGGCGAGCTGCTCCTCCTCGTTCTCCAGCCAGATCTCGGCTATGCCGCTCCACATCGGGTCCTCGGGCTCGGGTCCGAAGGGGATGCGGGTGTCGATGAGGTACTTCTTGATCTGCGGGATCTTGCTGGCGTACTGCACGGCGTGCACGTTCACCCAGTAGTCCTGGAACTCCTTCTCGGACATTCCGGGCTTGGGATGGGCGAAGATCAACTGGTGGATCACGGCTGCCTCCAGGGGGCGGGGATCAGACCTTGTAGGCCTTCTTGACGTCTTCGGCGAACCCGAGGTAGTCGCGCAGGGCCCAGACCTGCTCGAACTCCAGGTACTCGCGCATCGGCAGCCGGCCGAGCGCGGTGCGGTCCAGTTCCTCGGCGTTCGGGGCGTCGATGATGCCGATCACCCGCTTCTGGCCGGCGACCTTCCACAGGCCGACGGCGAAGCCGGAGTCGAGCGTCTCCTGGGCGTGCTCGGCTTCCTCGCGCTCGATCTCCCACAGTTCGTCCAGGGAGATCCGTCCCTCGTGGTTCCAGCGCATCTGGACGTAGAACAGCATGGGGACTCCTTGGGGAGTGGAGCGGTCAGGCCGCGGCCAGCGACGCGATCCGCTCGGTGATGGGGTCGTCGGTGCCGAACACCTCGACGGCCAGGTCGAGCGGCGTCTTGCCGTCGTGGCCGACCAGGTCGAGCCGGGCGCCGGCGTCGAGCAGCGCGGTCACGCAGTCGGCGTAGCCGTGCCACAGCGCGTCGTGCAGCGGGGTGTAGCCGTTGGTGGCGCCCTGGAAGTCCAGGTCGATGCCGTCGCGGACGACCAGGTCGGCGGTGATGTCGGCGTGGCCGTTGTAGACGGCCTTGTGCAGCGGTACGGCGCCGAAGCAGGGCTCCACGGCGTTGATGTCGGCGCCCGCGTCGAGCAGCAGCCGGACGATCTCGGCGTGTCCGTCGCGGGCGGCGACGAGCAGCGGCGTGTGCGCGTCGTTGAAGCCGTTGAGCATCGGGTGACGGGCGTCGACCTCGGCGCCGGCGGCGAGGAGTTCGCGCACCTTGTCGGTGTCGCCGGCGGAGACGGCGGCCATCAGGGGCTGCGCCTCGACGGTCTCGCTGTCGCGTTCGCGGCGCTCCTTGAGGAGCTGCTCGGCGCGCAGCAGCTTGTCCTTGCCGAAGGTGTTGACGTTCAGCTCATAGGCGAAGTGCTCCTCGAGGGAGAAGCCGTAGTGCGTGTGCAGCTTGAGCCCGGCGCCCCGGTCGAGCAGGTACTCCACCAGGTCGGGGTACTTGTACCAGAGCGCGTCCATCAGCGGGGTGTGCCCGGTGGTGGGGGCGACGGCGTCCACGAACGCGCCGGCCTCCACGAGCTGCCGGGTCACGTCCAGGTCGCCGCCCTGGCAGGCTTTGTGCAGCGCGGTCGCGCCGGCCCTGCTGTCGGCGGTGTGCACATCGGCGCCCGCGGCGATCAGCACGCCGGTGGTGGCCGGGTCGGCCTGGCCGGCGGCGATCATCAGCACGGTGAGCCCGGAGGAGGCCTCCCGGGTGCTGGGGTCGGCGCCCGCCTCCAGCAGCCGCCTGACCTGTTCGGTGCGGCGGCCGCGGACGGCGTCGATCAGTTCGGCGCTCATGACGCGGCCTCCGCCGTCGGGGCGTCGCCGCGGATGGCGCGGATGATCTGGGAGGGGTCGGTGTGCGACTCCCAGCGGACGATGCGGCCGTCGCGCACGGTCAGCCAGTGGGTGAAGACGATCTCGAAGTCGATGCCGGTCTCCTTGACCCGCGAGATCTCGTGGATGATCCCGGCGGCCTTCTCGCCCTCGACGACGAGGTCGAGCAGTTCCTCGGAGATCACGTCGCACTGTCCGGCGAAGACCTGCACGCTCTCGGCGACCTCGTCGCGGCTGTGCAGGGTGCCGATCCACTTCATGTCGTCGTTGTAGCCGGGGACGGGGCGGTAGTTGACCCACTCCACGTCGTCGGCGAGCAGGGAGAGCGCGGTCGCGAAGTCGCCGCCGGTCAGGGCGGAGAACCAGCGCTTGGCGACGTCCCGGGTGTGCTCGGTGGCTTCACTCATGTCGTCTCCTTCGGGCCGTCCGAAACGGTCATGATCTGCTGGTTGCCGTCCGCCCACAGGGCCGTCATCAGCACGCCGGCGATACGCCAGCCGGCGGTGGTGCGGGCCAGGTCGAAGCGGTAGCGGCCGCCGAGCGTCCACGTCTCGGAGCCGTACGGGTTGGGCAGCAGGTGGGTGGCCTGGAAGTGGGCGGTCAGGACCGCCGCGTCACCGCGTACCTCGGCGATCTGGTTGCCGATCATGTGCTGGGTGGCCTTCAGGTGGCCGAGCCCGGCGGACCAGTCGGCGATGACCTGGTCGGGGGTGCGGACGATCGGCTCCCCGCCGAAGAGGCTGGTGTAGTCGAGGGTCACCTTCTCGGCGAGCAGCGCCGGCAGGGCGTCCCACTGGCGCAGGTCGACGTACCACAGCATCCTGGTGCAGGTCTCGATCACGTCGAGACGGTCTTCCGGGGAACTCATGGGCACCTCCGTCGAGTTGTGCGAGGTGTGTCCGAACGACGCTATCGACGCACCTCAGCGGGGTTGCCGGACGTCAGGGGCGCCCTCGCCCCACTGTGCGAGGTCCGCCCGGGTACTACGTCAGATCACCGCGGCGGACGGGCGGGCGGGGCTCAGACGGTCTTCAGGAAACCGCCGTCGACGACGTACTCGGCGCCGTTGGCGTTGGGTGCCTTGCGGGAGGCGACGAACGCCACGAGCGCGGCCAGTTCCCGCGCCGTGGTGGTCCGTCCGGTCGAGCTGCCGAGCATCTGCGGCACCTGGGCGAGCACCTCGTCCCGGGAGAGCCCGGACTGCCCGGCGATGGTGTCGGCGATGCCGCCCGGACCGGTCCAGGCGTCGGTCATCACCGGTCCGGCCGCGACCGTGTTGACGCGGACGCCGCGCGGTCCGAACTCCTCGGCGAGCCCCTTGCCGAGGTTCAGCAGGGCCGCCTTGGCCGCCGAGTAGTCGACGACCACGGGGACGGGGCTGCGGGCGTTGGTGGAGCCCAGGTTCACGATGGAGCCCTGCCGCTCGATGATGCTGGGCAGCGCCGCCCGGGTGGTCCGTACGGCGGTGAGCAGGTTCATGGTGAGCGACTCCTGCCAGCCCTTGTCGTCGACGGACAGGAAGCCGCCCGGCCGGGTGTAGGGGAAGCCGAGGTTGTTCACCAGGATGTCGATGCCGCCCAGCTCGGCCAGGGCGTAGTCGACCAGTTCGGCCGGGCCCCCTTCCGTCGCCAGGTCGACGGATAAGACGTACGGCGTGGTCTCCCGGAGCGCGTCGCTGACGGTGCGGGCGCCGCCGATCACCCGGGCGCCCTCGGCGGCCAGGGTCCTGGCGATCTCCAGGCCGATTCCCCGGCTGGCGCCGGTGATCAGGGCGGTCTTGCCGGCGAGGTCCAGTTCCATGGGTGCTCCCCTCGAACGTGCACTGCGGTCGGTTTCCGTGAACGTAACGACGGGCGGGACGGGCGCCGCGGGGGCGGGGGGACGCGGTACGGACTACGTCACATGAGCGCGCGCAGACCGACACTTCCGATCACTTGACGCAGTGTCATGCGGCGTCTGACAGAGTCCGCCGGGCGGTTCGGCCCGCCGGACCGGCGTCCCTGGCCGGGTGCGGAGGGTGGGGCGACGGCCCATCGAGCGACGAGGAGATGCCCATGGTGAACCGCACCCGCGCCGGCGCCCGGCGAACACCGCCCGGCGAGGACGACGGCTGGGGTCTGGCCGGTGTCGGATAGCGGCCGGACGATGGAACGACGCAGGAGTCTGAGGCTGGGTGCGGTCTTCCCGCACCTGGAGATCGGCCCGGACCCGGGGGCCGTACGCGACTGGGCGCAGGCCGTGGAGGACGCCGGTTTCGACCATGTGTCCGCCTTCGACCACGTGCTCGGCGTCGGCACCGGCTCGCGGCCCGGATGGTACGGCTTCACCAGCGAGCACCTCTTCCACGAGGTGTTCGTGCTGTTCGGCTATCTGGCCGGGGTCACCCGCACGCTGGAGCTGGCCACCGGGGTGCTGGTGCTGCCGCAGCGCCAGACCGCCCTGGTGGCCAAGCAGGCCGCCGAGGTGGACGTGCTCAGCGGGGGCCGGCTGCGGCTCGGGGTGGGTGTCGGCTGGAACAAGGTGGAGTACGACGCACTCGGGGCGTCCTTCCACGACCGGGGCGCCCGCAGCGCCGAACAGGTGCAGCTGCTGCGCCGGTTGTGGGGCGAGCCCACGGTGACCTTCGAGGGGCGCTGGGACCGGGTGGACGACGCGGGCATCCTGCCCCGCCCGCCGCGCGGCCGGATCCCGGTGTGGTTCGGCGGCAACGCCGAGCCGGTGCTGCGCCGGGCCGGGGAGCTCGGCGACGGCTGGCTGCCGCTGCGGGCCCCGGACGAGAAGGCCCGGGCGATGGTGGGCCGGGTGCGGTCGTACGCCCTCCAGGCCGGCCGGGACCCCGCGGAACTCGGGTTCGAGGCGCGGCTGGAGCTGTCCCGGGTGCCCGAGGCCAGGTGGCCGGACTTCGTGGCCGGCTGGCGGGACCTGGGGGCGACCCATCTGTCGCTGAACACCATGGGGCTCGGTCTCGCCACCGCCGACGAGCACGCGCGGCTGCTGCGCAGCACCCTGGAGGAGCTGGCCCCGGTGGCCCGGGAGTGACGTCCGCCGCCCGGCCCCCGTGTACGGCGCAGGCCCTCCCGAACTCCGGGAGGGCCTTCGGCGTGCCCGCCGCCACAGGCCTAGCGTCCGTACTCCTCGGCGAGGAAGCGCATGGTCTGGTCGGTGAAGACGCGCATCTCGCGGGTGAGGTTCTTGCCGCGGCGCCAGGCCAGCTGGGTGAAGACCTGGAAGGGGATCTCCCAGTCGAGCCGGACCAGGATACCCGCGTCGAGGGCGTCCTGGACGCAGGCGGTGGGCAGCAGCGAGATGCCGAGTCCGGCGGCCACCCCGCGCTTGATGGACTCGATGGTGCCGAACTCCAGGAACGGCAGGGCTTCGCCGGTGCCGTCGTTCAGCTCGGCCTCGAACAGTTCGCGGTAGGCGCAGCCCGCCTCCGCGGAGATCACCTGGGTGCGGCGCAGTTCCTCGGTGGTCACCTTGGGCAGCCGGGTCAGCGGGTGGTCAGGGGCGGCGACCACGGTGAGCGGCTCGGAGCCGAGCACCTCGGTCTGCACGCCGGGGTGCTGGGTCTCGGCCTCCATCAGGAAGCCCATGTCGAACATGCCCTGGCGCAGGGCGTGGCAGGTCTCCGCGCACAGGCTGGGCCGCAGCACGATGTGCAGGGCCGGGTAGCGGTGGTGGAAGAACTCCAGCAGGGGCGGCATGCGGTAGGAGGTGATGGACTCCATCGAGCCGATGGTCAGTACGCCCGCCGGGTCTCCCGAGCCGACCGTGGCGCCGCGCGCCTCGCCCGCCAGGGTCAGCATCTGCTCGGCGTAGGGCAGCAGCCGCTGGCCCGCCTCGGTGAGCTGGATGCGTCCGCCGAGGCGGTCGAAGAGGTCCACGCCGAGCGACATCTCCAGGCCCTTGATCTGGCTGGTGACGCTGGACTGGGCGTATTTCAGCTCCGTGGCCGCCTTCGAGAAACTGAGCAGCGTGGCCACCTTGTGGAACGCCGCCAGCTGCCTGATATCCATGGTCCTCTCCCTGCCTGGGCCGAAACACCGGATGCATTTCCTTTGTCAGCACACCACCGGCGTGGACGGTGATTCCACGGTCCGGTGGTGTCCCTTTGCGGACAGGCGGCGTCCGTTAGCGGTCAGCCGCGTCGTGCTCGGCCCGCGCCGTTTCCTGACGGCCGATCATCAGGCCCGCCTGGAATCGGCTGACGGCCCCCATGTCCTCCATGATCGCGGAGATGTGGCGGCGGCAGGTCCGGGTGGCCATGCCCAGCCGGCGGGCGATGACCTCGTCCTTCAGGCCGAGGGCCATGAGACGGAGGATGGACTGCCGTACCTCTTCCGCGAGCTGCTGGTACTCCGCGGGCTGCCCGTCCACCTCGAACGGGCGGCCGATCTGCCAGACCGACTCGAAGGACCGGCAGAGGTAGCCGACGACGGTCGGCTCGGTGACGACGGCCGCGCCGGGCGGCCCGCCGCCGGTGGGCTCCTTCGGGATGAAGGCGACCTCGCGGTCGTACACGATGAGCCGTTCGGACAGCTCCTCCACGGTGCGCACCTCGGCGCCCTGGCGGGTGATCTCCTGTACGTAGGTGCGGGTGGCGAGGCTGGCGCGGGCGGTGTGCTGGTAGAGGGTGCGCACCCGGACGCCGCGGCGCAGCAGTTCCAGGGTGTGCTCGCGGTCGGCCTCCAGGAGTCCGGGCGGCCGTCCGCCGCCGGACTGCAGGCTCATCCGCTCCCGGGTGCAGCCGTACCGGACGCGGTCGATCTCCCGGCGTACGTCCTCCACGTCGTCGAGGACGGTGACCGTGGCACCGGAGGCGGGCCCGCGGTGCCGGGCCCGGTAGGCGGCGGCGAGGGAGCGCATTTCCCGGTGGATGCGGGCGGCCTCGCGGCGCCGCCGGGCGATGGCCAGTTCCAGCGGGGTGACCAGTTCGGCCTCGGCGGCCTCCGGGTCGAGCGGGACGACGGGCCGGCCGGGCGCGCCGGCGCTCAGCAGCCTGAGGTCCTGGAGGGTCTTGCGGGCCTGCTCGGCGCGGGCGGGGTCCACGCCGAGCCCGGTGGCCATCTCCGCGTCGTCGAAGGATCCGAGGCGCAGGGCCCGCTCGTAGGCCGCGACCGCCAGCTCGTCCAGGTGAGGATTATCGTCGTTCAATTCCTCACCCCCTGAAGGCTGTTGCGGTGTTCCCGCGACCTCGGTCGGTCATCTGTTCCAGCGTAGGGCGGTGGCCGGGCGCTGTGCGGGCCCCGGCCGCACGCCGTCTTGACAGCGTTATGTGGGCCGCGTGACGGGGTCAGTGATGCACCCGGCGGTCCTCCGTGGTGGCCCGGTAGCGGACGGTCCACAGGCTGCGCCGGATGTAGGTGCGCTGGAGCCAGCGGTCCCGGCCGTCGTAGCCGGCCCGGAAGGTGGAGCGGGCGTGCACGCCTTTGCGGTTGTTGATCAGCAGGGCGTGGCCCGGCTGGAGACGGACCGCGTCGGCGGTCTCCCGGCAGGCCTCCTTCAGCGCCTGGAGCGCGGCCTCGGCGCCCCGGGTGAGCGCGCGGACGCCGTTGGCGGACACGGCGATCTCCGGGAAGCGTTCGGCTCCGCTGAGGATCGGCACCGGGTCGGACAGCACCTCGGCGTCCCCGGCGACCTTGCGGGTGTAGCTGCCGGGCGCGTTGAGCCGGAACAAGGGGCTGCGCAGGGTGTCGACGACCGGGCCGGGCAGCCGGCGGCACAGGTCGCGGGCGTCGGCGTAGTAGGTGACGGCGTCGTCGTCGGGGGCGCCGCGCAGGCAGTTGAGGACGAGGAAGTCCGGGTTGGCGAGGTCGTAGCGGCCGATGGTGTCGTAGGTGATGTCGCTGTGGAAGTTGAGGAAGACGGCGGAGCCCTGGTTGGTCTGGGCCCGCTCGCCCTCCCGCACCGGCACCACGTCGTGCACGAGGCGGCCGTCCTTCTCGGTGAGCACGCCGATCGGCTCGCCGAGCAGTCCGGTCAGGCCGAGCAGCACACTCTCGGCGACGAAGCTCCCCTTGGCGGTGCTGGGCCCGCCGTCGGCGGGGGTGGGCGGCAGCTCCGCGTCCCGCGGGAGGTTGCGCACCCGCATCAGACCGGGGGCGTCGTTGTGCCGCCCGAAGTCGAGGAGCTGCTGGAGGAGTTCGGCGGGCAGGGCGGCGGCGAAGGCCTTCAGGCAGCGGGTGAGGGCGGCGTCGACGTCGGGGGCCGGGTCGGGCAGCGGTGCCAGCCGGGCGGCGAGGTCGTCGCGGACGCCGTCCGGCAGGGTGAGGTCGGCGAAGGTCATGGCGGTCACACTCCGGCCAGGTGGGGGCGCGGTGCCTGCGCGGCCGGCATGTCGAGCCCGTCGTGCAGCCGCTGGGCGAGGTGCAGGGCGTCCTCTCCGCTCTCGGCGATGTGGGTGGTGACCTTGGAGCCGCGGATCTCGGCCACGGGGACGCCGACGTAGGCGCCTGGGGTGAGGTTCTGCCGGCGCTGGACGGCCTCCAGGTCGACGTAGCCGCCGACGACGGCCACCCAGGGTTTCTCCGTGAGCCGTACGGTGTCGATGCCGGCGGCGTGGAAGACGCCGTGCGCGCAGTCGGCGGCGTCGTCGGAGTCGTAGCCGAGCACCACGGACCGCTGGTTGAAGACGATCGCGGCCATCTGGTCGCCCTCGCGGCTGATGGTGGTGCCGCGGGAGAACGGGGCCCGGTTGTAGCGCAGCACGATCTCGATGCCGTGCCGCAGGGCGAGCTGCACGGCCCTGCGGTGCAGCACCTTGGCGCCGTACAGGGACATCAGGGCGGCCATGTTGTACGACACCCGGGGCAGCAGGTGGGCGCCGCGCACCAGGTGCGGGTCGGAGGTGTAGATGCCGTCGACGTCGGAGTGGATCTCGCAGGCGGTGCCGCCGACCGCGCGGGCGACGGCGATCG
The DNA here is from genome assembly GCF_002154375.1 of Streptomyces glaucescens. Classification (GTDB taxonomy): domain Bacteria; phylum Actinomycetota; class Actinomycetes; order Streptomycetales; family Streptomycetaceae; genus Streptomyces; species Streptomyces glaucescens. The sequence goes on from NZ_MUND01000158.1 coordinate 15,091, forward strand.
CGGACAGGTCGGAGCTGTTCTTGCCCAGCCAGGTGGGCCGCCCCTGGGCGTCGACCGCCTGGCCGCCGGGCACCACCACGACTTCGTGGTCGGCCAGGGTGCGGCTGAGCGGGCCGGGGTCGGTCTCGATGACCCGCGCCCACAGGAACGACGAGTTGGTGACGAGGCCGACCTGGTGGCCGGCGAGCACGCTGGCGGTGCGGCCCCTGCGGTGCAGGGCGGTCGCCAGCAGATGGGCGCTGACCAGGTCGGCGGTGGCGAGCATGCCGGCCGAGGTGGCGTCCTCGGGGTGCTCGTTGACCTCGTGCAGCCGGCCGCGCAGCTGCTCGGTCTCCCCCTGCATGGCGCTGACCACCACGGCCAGCCGGCGGCCTTCGCGGTCCAGCCGTTCCTCCAGGCCGGCCGCCAGCACGTCGTAGGCGGCGTGGGTGCGGAAGGTGGAACCGCCGAACTTCAGGATGGCGACGTCGCTCACAGCAACCCCCGTTCGAGGACGTTCTCGGCGATCTGGACGGCGTTGAGGGCGGCTCCGATCCGCAGGTTGTCGGCGACCAGCCAGAGCCAGAAGCCGCGCGGATTGTGCTCGGCCACCCGCACCCGGCCGACGTGCACGTGGTCCGGGTTCCCCGCGGTGAGCGGGGTGGGGAAGCGGCCCGGGACGTCCCGGTCGTGGACGGTGACCTCGGGCAGCGCGGCGAGCCGGGCGACCAGCTCCTCGCGGTCCACCGGGGCCGCGGCCTCCACCCAGACGGCCTCGGAGTGGCAGTTGACCACCGGCACCCGCACGCAGGTGGTGGTGACGTCGAGGTGGGGCAGGCCGAGGATCTTGCGGGACTCCTGGAGCATCTTCTGCTCCTCCAGGGTGAACCCGCTGTCCAGCAGCTTGTCGATGAACGGCACCACGTTGAAGGCGAGCGGGGCGGTGAAGCGTTCCGCGGGCAGTTCGGCGCCGGGGTCGCGCAGCGCCAGCTCGCTGCCCTCCCGCAACTCCGTGATGCCGTGCTCGCCCTGCCCGGAGGCGGCCTGGTAGGTGCTGACGACGGCCTGCCGGATGCCCCAGCGCTCCTGGACCGCGGTCAGCAGCCGGACCAGCGGGATGGTGGAGCAGTTGGGGTTGGCGATGATGCCGCTCGCCGGACGGCCGGTGAGCACGCCCGCGTTGACCTGCGGCACCACCAGCGGGGTGTCCGGGTCCATGCGGAAGGCGTTGGTGTTGTCGATGACCAGCGCGCCCTGCGCGGCCGCCTTGCGGGCCCACTGGAGGCTGACGGACGTGCCGGCGGAGAAGAAGGCGATGTCGACGTCGGAGAAGTCGGTGCGCTCCAGGTCCTCCACCACCGTGGCGCGGCCGTCGACGTCGATGACGCGGCCCGCGGAGCGCGCGGACGCGGCGAGTCTCACCCCGCGGTGGCGCAGGCCGCGCGAGGTGATCAGTTCGATGAGGGTCCGGCCGACGGCTCCGGTCGCTCCGGCGATCGCGAGGCGCGGGGCCGTGGGGTCGCTGACGAGTGTCATCGGGTTTCCTTAAGGGTGGTCGCGGTCCGGGTGAGCGCGGCCGGCGGCACATCGTCCGGTGAGGTGCGGCGCCGGGCGGCGGGCAGCAGGGGCCAGCCGAGGTTCACGCCGAGGCCGGCCGCCGCGATCAGCGGGACGCCCAGGGCCTGGAGCAGCGTGATGTGGTGGCCGTAGACCGTGAAGTCGACGAGGATCGCCACCGCCGGGTACACGAAGGACAGCACCGCGATCCTCGCGGTGGGCAGCTTCTGGTACGAGGCGTACAGCAGGATGTACATCAGGCAGGTGTGGATCACCCCGAGGCCCGCGAGCCACGCCCAGCCGGCGCCGAGTCCGGCGGTCTCGCCGAGCGCGGCGAACGGCAGCAGCAGCGGGATGCCGACGGACGCCTGGATGAGTGCGGTGAGTTCGGGGCGTACGCCGGTCAGGTGCTTGGCTATGACGGTGGCGAAGGCGTACAGCAGCGCGGCGAGCAGCGCCTGGCCTACGCCGAGCAGATAGGCGCCGCCGTCCGCGCCGCCGCCCGCGGTGAGGTCGGCGACGAGCAGCACTCCGGCGAAGGCGAGGAGGATCCAGCCCGCCTGGTGGCGGTCGAGGCGTTCCTTGAACAGCAGCAGGCCGAGCAGCACGACGTAGAACGGCTGGGTGTGGTAGACGACCGTCGCCACCGAGATCGACGTGGTGGTGTACGCGCTGAACAGCAGCACCCAGTTGAAGACGATGCACACCCCGCCGAGCGCGGCGAGCGCGAAGGTGCGGCGGGTGAAGCGGTGGTCGGTGAAGAAGCCGCGCAGCGCGCAGTAGGCGGCGAGGGCGAGCGCGCCGAAGAGGCACCGGAAGAAGACCACGTTGAAGCTGGACTGGCCGGACTCGACGACGAAGACGCCCAGGGTGCCCGACAGGACCATCGCGGCGGTGAGCTCCACGGCGCCTCTGGTCTGCTGCCCGGGGGGTGGGGTGGTCACAGGTCGTACCTCGCCTTCGCGTTCGGGTGGGGGGATGTCAGTGCAGGGGCACGGCGTAGTGCAGGCCGCCCCTGGTCCACAGCTCGTTGGGCCCGCGCGGCACGTCGAGCCCGGAGGCGCGGCCCAGGTTGCGTTCGTACAGCTCGGCGTAGCCGCCGACGGCGTCCAGCACCCGGGCGGCCCAGCCGGTGTCGAGTCCGGCGGCGGGGCCGTGCCGGCCCGCCTGCCGGGCGACCGCGGCGCGGGCCCCCGGACCCGTGCGGTGGGTCTCGTACTCGGCGGCGAACAGCAGCTGGAGCACCCAGCGGCAGATCCGGAACCAGCCCGGGTCGTCGTCACGGACCACGGCGGCCATCGGCTCGCGGGAGATCTCGGCGGGCAGGATGCGGTGCGCGGCCGGGTCGGGCAGGGTGCGGCGCGCTCCCGCGAGGGCCACCTTGTCCAGGACGTAGGCGGCGCACTCCCCCGACGCGTACGCGTGCAGCGCCCGCCGCGGGTCGTCGAAGGCGACCGGGTGGACGGCGAGGCCGCGCGGCCCGTACCAGGCGGCCAGGTTGGCCGGGGTGGTGGAGCCCGCGTGCACGGCGACGCGGTGTCCGGCGAGCGCGGCCGGGTCGGTGACGCCGGAGGCGGCGGGCACCAGGAAGCCCTCGCCGTCGTAGCAGGTGACCCCGGCGAACAGCAGCCCGTGCGCGGCTTCGCGGCCCATGGTCCAGCTGACGTTGCACACCGTCAGGTCGGCCTCGCCCGCGGCGAGCCGGGTGAGCCGTTCGGCGGGGCTCGCGGGCCGCCAGTCGACGGCCTCCGGGTCCCCGGCGACGGCGGCGGCGACGGCGCGCGCCACATCGGCGTCCAGGCCGGTCCAGCGGCCGTCCGGGGTGCGCAGCGAGAGCCCGGGCTGGCCCTGGGAGACCAGGGCGCGCACGGCGCCGCGGGCGCGTACCCGGGCCAGGGTGCCGGCGAGGGCCGTGCGGGCGGTCATGCCGGGCTCCGCAGCAGGGCGCCGACGGTGTGCTCGCGGTCGTAGCGGCGCTCGTTGTGGGCGAGCATCGTGGTGAGCCGGCGGGCGGTGAGCGGGCCGGGGCTGCCGAGGCCGGTGCCGCGGACCGTCACCGGCATGCCGCCGGCCCGCGACCAGGCGAGCATGCCGTGCTCGTCGATGACGGCGCGGGCGGCGCCCGCGTTGTCGCGGTGCAGGCAGTACGGCACGTCGAGGACGCCGCGGGCGAACGCGGACACCAGGGCGGCGCCCGTGGTGCGGCCCAGCTCCAGGGTGGCGTCGATCAGGGTGCGGGCCTCGTCGAGCAGGCCGGTGCCGGCGGGCTCGGGACAGCGGGTGACCGCGCAGTCGGCGGCGGCCTGCCGGGCGATCGCGTCGGCGAACTCCAGCGCCTCGACGTTCTCCTCGATCGCGGGGATGCGCCGGGCCTCGGCGGGCGTCTTGACGATGAGCCGTTCGGTGCCGCTGTGCACGGCGAGCCGGACGCTGTCCTCCAGCAGCCGGAAGGAGCCGATGGGGGTGCGCGGGAAGACGCCCATGTAGGTGTAGAGGGTGACGTGCCAGTCCACGCCGGGCAGGTGCTCGGCGGCGAGCCGGCGCAGCGCGGCCAGGGCTTCGAGGTCCTGGCCGAGGTGGACCTGCTGGGCGTAGCTGAGGGAGACCGAGCGCAGTCCGTGCTCGCGGAAGAACCGCGCTTCCAGCACGCTGAGCGCCACCAGCAGCGAGGGCGGGCACAGCTGGCCCAGCATGCAGCCGCCGAAGGTCTCCAGGTGCATGGGCCGCGGGGCTTCGGCGGCCAGTTCGCAGCAGCGGGCCCAGTTGTCGGCGGCCTCGGGCAGCGGGACGCGGCCGTAGGGCAGGCAGTACGAGACGGGGCCGCCCTCGGTGGCGTCGACGCCCGCCTCGACCATGGTCCGGAACAGGTCCAGGGGCAGCGGCGAGCCGTGCCGCACCTGCACCGGGAAGCCGTCCGCGGCGACGCTCGCGAGCAGTTCCCGTACGGCCCTCGCGCCGTACGCCTGCAGCGGGAAGCCGTTGAGGTCGGCGCCGCCGGTCTCGGCGAGGGCCCGGCGGGCGGAGGCGTGGTCGCCGACGCGGGTGTAGCTGTCGAGGGTGACCGTGCCGACGGTGGTGGCCCGGCAGTCGCGTACGGCGAGCAGACCGGCCCGCATCTTCTCCAGCGCGCCGAAGCCCATCCGCGGCTGGACCACGAGCCGCCGCTCGGCCCGCGCGGCGCGCACCCGGTCGGCGAACCGGCCCATCAGCGTGCTCCGGCGGGGATCGGCGGGGCCGTCGCGGCCAGCGTGCCGAGGAAGCCCAGGAAGTCGGCGAGCAGCCGCTCGGCGGGTTCCTCCGTCTCGTTGAACACGGCGGTGAACCCGGCGTCCAGCAGCCGCTGTCCGAGCCGGTCGTCGGCGGCGCCGCGCACCCCGAGCTTGCCGCCGATCACCACGGGCAGGGCGGCGAGTTCGGGGTCGCGGCGCAGGGTGCGCACCAGGCGGAGTCCGTCGAGGTGCCCGTGGCCGTTGACGGTGGACAGCACCAGCAGATCGGGCCGGTCGGCGCCGCGGCAGGCGTCCAGCACGGTGGCGTCCGGCGGGCACACCCCGAGGTTGGTGACCTCGTGCCCGGCCTCTTCGAGCAGCAGCTGCAGATGGACCAGGTTCCACATGTGCGCGTCGGAGGAGACGCTGGAAACCGTGACGCGCAGCGGGTGGGTCCGTATCGGGTGAACAGACATGGCTCTCACTGTTGGATTTGCCCGGCGATAAGTACAGCCTTCGCCGAACGGATATCCGGAAGCGGGAATCAGATATTTCCATACACCTGGGCGGAGTTCTTCCCGGTCAGAGTGAAAAGTGACGGGAGAGGAAATCCGTGGGCACACCGCCGCGCCGGAATTCCGGATGACGGAGAATCTCCTGGTGCAGCGGAATGGTCGTGCGCACTCCGGGACCCGACACGTCGAATTCTTCCAGGGCGCGCAGGGTCCGGTCCAGAGCCGTGGCGCGGTCCGGCCCCCACACGATGAGCTTGCCGATCATCGAGTCGTAGTAGGGGCTGACCCGGGAGCCGGGCACGTAGTCGGTGTCGACGCGCACCCAGGGGCCGCCGGGGGCGCGGTAGTTCTCCAGCAGGCCCGGTGTGGGCGCGAAACCGCGGTCGGGGTCCTCGGCGTTGATCCGGCACTCCAGGGCGTGCCCGCGGATCTCGATGTCCTCCTGCCGCACGGTGAGCGGCCGGCCCGCGGCGACCCGCAACTGCTCGGCGATCAGGTCCACGCCGGTGACGAGTTCGGTGACCGGGTGCTCCACCTGGATCCGGGCGTTCATCTCCATGAACCAGAAGGCGTGGTCGGCGGCCGGATCGGTCTCCAGCAGGAACTCCACCGTCCCGGCGCCCCGGTAGCCGACCGCGCGGGCCCCGGCGACGGCCGCCGCGCCGAGCTGCTCGCGCACCTTCGGCGGCAGGCCGGGGGCGGGCGACTCCTCGACGAGCTTCTGGTGGCGGCGCTGCACCGAGCAGTCGCGTTCGCCGAGGTGGACGGCGCCGCCGAAGTCGTCGCACAGCACCTGGATCTCGATGTGCCGGGTGACCGGCAGATAGCGCTCCAGGTAGACCGCGCTGTTCTTGAACACCGCCTGCGCGCCCGCCCGGGTGGTGACGTAGGCCTCCTTCAGGTCCTCCGGGCGGTGCACCACGGTGATGCCGCGTCCGCCGCCGCCCGCCGCGGCCTTGATGATCACCGGGTAGCCGATCTCCCGGGCGATCTCCTCCGCGGCCTCCGCCGAGTCGACGGGTTCCGTGGTGCCGGGCAGCAGCGGCAGCCCGGCCGCCGTCATCAGCCGGCGCGCGGTGGCCTTGTCGCCGACGTTCTCCATGACGTCCGGCGGCGGCCCGATGAAGGTGATCCCGGCGTCCGCGCAGATCTCCGCGAAGTACGGGTCCTCCGAGAGGAAGCCGTAGCCCGGGTGGATCGCCTGCGCGCCCGTCCTCAGGGCGGCGCCGATGATGTTGGGGATGTTGAGGTAGCTGCGGGTGGGCGCGCCCGGGCCGATGTGCACGGCCTCGTCGGCGGCGTGGACGAAACGGGCGTCGGCGTCCGGGGTGGAGTACACGGCCACCGTACGGACGCCGAGGTCCCGGCAGGTCCGGATGATCCGCAGCGCGATCTCGCCGCGGTTGGCGATGAGCACCTTGTCGAACATGCCGCCCCCGCCTCAGCCGGCCGGACGCAGGTCGATGAGCGGCTGGGCGTACTCGACGACCTCGCCGTCCACGGCATGGATCGCGTGCACGGTGCCCTTGACCTCCGCGGTGATGGAGTTGAGCAGCTTCATCGCCTCGATGACGGCCAGTTGCTGCCCCGCCTCCACCGTGTCGCCGACCTTCACGAACGGTTCGGCGCCGGGGGCGGGGGCCTGGTAGTAGGTGCCGACGAGGGGGGCGGTGACGCGGACCAGGCCGTCGGGAGGGCTGTCGGACTGCTGGGTGGCGGACGCGGGTGCGGGCGCGTGCGCCGTGACCGCGGCGGGGGCGGGGGCCTGGGCCAGGCTCTGGGCCGCCGGGGCGGTCTCCCACTCCACGTCGACGCTGATCGACCCGGCCCGCAGGGTGATCCGGCGCAGGGTGCCGGGCAGTTCGCCCGCCAGCAGCCGGGTCTGGGTCCGCAGCTCCTCGACCGTCGGGTCCGCCGCCGTACCGTCCGCGGCCGTGCCTGCCGTATCAGTGCTCATCGTGCTTCTCCCAGTCCACTACGGGCTGCAGTCGGGGGTCCCCGAAGCGGTCGAACCGCTCCCGCCGGGCGTCGACGAGCTGCCGGCCGGACCGGCCGAGCAGCGGGGCGAGGGTGCGCACCAGGGCGCTCTTCACGGTCAGCGCGGTGGTGTGCGGTTCGGTGTGCGCCCCGTCCGGCGGCTCGGGCACGATGCCGTCCACGACACCGAGGCGGAGCAGGTCGGACGGGGTCAGCCGGAGGGCGTCCGCGGCCCGGCCGGCGTGTTCGGCGGTGCCGAAGAGGATGGTGGAGCAGCCCTCGGGGCTGATCACCGAGTAGTAGGCGTTCTGCAGGATCAGCACCGTGTCGGCCACGCCGAGCGCGAGCGCCCCGCCGCTGCCGCCCTCGCCGGTGACGACCGAGACGACCGGGACGCGCAGCCGGGACAGCTCCAGGATGCAGTCGGCGATGGCGACGGACTGCCCGCGCTCCTCCGCGTCGATGCCGGGGAAGGCGCCCGGGGTGTCGACGAACGCGATCACCGGCAGCCCGAACCGGTCGGCGAACCGCATCAGGCGCAGCGCCTTGCGGTAGCCGTCGGGGCCGGGCATCCCGAAGTTGCCGCGGACCAGTTCGGCCGTGTCGTGGCCCTTCTGGTGACCGAGGACGACCACGCTCTGCCCGCCCAGCCGGGCCAGTCCGCCCACCAGCGCCCGGTCGTCGCCGTGCACCCGGTCGCCGTGCAGCTCGACGAAGTCGTCGAAGACGTAGCCGACGTAGTCGAGGGTGGTGGGCCGCTGGACGTTGCGGGCCAGGGCGACCAGGTCGCGGGCGGTGCGGGTGG
>NZ_MUND01000159.1 GCF_002154375.1 Streptomyces glaucescens
GCTTTTTCCTACCCCGCCTTCTCGTTGGCCGAACAGCCGTACAACCGTGCGCCGCCCTGACGAGTCGAAGCAGTCATGACTCACGGCAGATCCCGTCATGCCCGCCTGCTCGGCGCCGCAATATCCGCCGGCATCCTCATACCCACGGTGGCCGCCGCCGCCCCCGCCGCCGCGGCCACCCCGACCGTCAGCTGTACGTCCGCCAAGCCGGAGCTCGCCGCCAAGCTGAAGAAGGACATCACCGCCGCGCTCGCGAACCGCAAGGGGACGATCGCCGTCGGGGTGTACGACCGGACCACCAACACCACTTGCGCGCTCCGCGGCTCCACCGCGTTCGACTCCGCCAGTGTCGTCAAGGTGACCGTCCTCGCCACGCTGCTGTGGGACGCGAGCAAGCACGGGCGGTATCTCACCGACCGCGAGGTCGCCCTCAGCAGAGCCATGATCACCAAGTCGGACAACGCGGCCACCAGCACGCTGTGGAAGCAGCTCGGTCTGACGAAGATCAGGGGATTCCTCACCGCCGCCGGGATGACGCAGACCAAGCCCGGCGCGAACGGCTACTGGGGGCTGACCCAGATCACGGTGACCGATGAGCAGAAGCTGCTGAAGCTGATCAATGTGAAGAACACCGTGCTCAGCGACAACGCGCGCGCGTTCATCCTGAAGCTGATGGGCCAGGTCGTGTCGTCGCAGCGCTGGGGCACCCCGTACGGCGCCCCCTCCGGTGTCACCGTCGGCGTCAAGAACGGCTGGCTCTCCCGGGCCACGTACGGCTGGCGGGTGCACAGCGTCGGCGTCTTCAGGGGTGCCGGCAGGGGCTACACCATCACCGTGCTGACCCACGGCAACAGCACCATGAACTACGGGATCACGACGATCCAGAACGTGTCCAAGGTCATACACCGAGACCTGGCCGCCGCCTGACCCGAGGAACTGCCCAAGGCCTGCGACCGGCCGCCCCTTCACGGGGCGGCCCACCTCCGCGTGGTGACTCCCGGGAGAACCACCGACACCTCCTGAAGCGTGTGTTCTACGGTGCCATCAGTGACCGCGGACGAGGGAGGGACCGTGGAGCAGCCCAGGACGGCGTTGGCCGAGCGGATTGCCGAGCGGAGGGCGGGGGTCGGTGACCCTCGCGCGTTGGTGGGTGAGATGCGGCGCTCGGTCCTGCTGGTGCCCGTCTCCGACGGGGGCCTGTGGTCGGCGCGTTCGGGCGGGGTGCGGTGGGTCTGCGGGTTCACGGACGAGGTGGCACTGGCCCGGTTCGCCGTGCACCACGGGCCGGGTGACCGGCCGATGAACCACGCGGCGCTCCTGGGTGCGCGCATCATCGACGAGATCGTGCCCTCGCTGGGCGAGCCCGCCGGTCTCGCGGTGGACATCGCCACCGATGACGGGTCGATGTTCTTCCCGCCGGTCACCGGGATCGTCCCGGACGGTGTCGCCGTCGACCGTGACGTGCAGGCCGAGGGGGACGGCCGTGGGTGACGGCCGTGAGTGGTGACGGGAAGGACCTGAACTTCGACAAGGCGGCGGTGGCCAGGTTCACCAAGGGTGTCGGCGCCACCATCGACGGGCTGGGCGACCTGGGCGGCGCGACCGGGTCGGTGATGGGCAAGGGCTTCTCCGAGCTGTCGATGACGGGGATGGAGGCCGGGCACCACGGTCTGTCGGTCGAAGAACAGTGGAGTATCGAGCACCCTTTCGTGCGGCAGTGGCGAGCCGTTCATCGACACGAACTAGCAGGCCCAGATGCAGCGCAGGAGCTTTTCGACTACCTCGACAACCTTCCCTGGGGAGCCAGCCGTCTAAGCTGGAGCAGTATTCCGAACCGCTTCATTCCGTTCGGTGACGGAGATCCTCAGCCTGGCTGGGTCGAAAAATTCTCAAGCACCCCTCTGAAACGTCACCCATGGATCATGGTCGCTTACGCGCCTGGCCGGGAAGCGCTCATCGGGGAATCGGACGAGGTTCTGGCCGACATCGACGTTCTGTACGCGGGATCACCAGGCGCTCGGTGCTTCTGTGGTGCCGACATCAGCCAAGGTTCTCTGGTTCCTGTGGTTGCAGACTTCGGTGAGTTCTCGGATGAAGGAGTGCGCGTCCATCTACCCGGGGGCTGACTCTCACTTCCTGCGGCCGAGCAGGCCGGTACCACACTTGTCAGCGGCGTCGGACGCCTGGGCCGAGCGCCTCGACACACCCGTCTCGCGGAAAACCGAAGTGTCGTCGGCATCACGGCGGTCCAGGGCGTCGCCAAGGTGATCGACCGGGAACTCGCCCCGGCCTGACCCGGCCCACGCTTCACCAGGCCGTCCACCGGCCGTCACCGGCCCGCCCTACGGTGGCGGCCATGCGTCCAAGAGTCATGCGTCCAAGAGTCATGCGTCCGAGCGTCATGCGTCCGAGAACCGTACTCGCCACCGTCACCGCCACCCTCGCCGCGGCGGCCAGCCTGGTCGCCGCGGGCCCCGCCGGCGCGCGGTCGGCCGCGGCCTGTTCGCCCTCCGTCGCCATCGAGCGCTTCTCCGACGCGCTCGACAAGACGACGTACGAGGGTGCCTTCGTCGGCAACTTCTCCGCGCTGGCCGTGGACCGGGACGGCGCCCTCGCGGCGGTCTCCGACCGGTCGGTGCTGTTCTCGCTCGACGGGCGGACGCTCCAGCCGCGCGGAACGCTGCCCCTCGCGGACGAGTACGGCGCCGCGCTCGACTCCGAGGGGCTGGTCGTCGACCGGGACGGGACCTACCTGGTCTCCTCGGAGACCGAGCCGTCCGTCCGCCGGCACTCCCGCGACGGCCGCGTCCTCGACCGGCTGCCCGTGCCGGACGCCCTGCGGGTCGCCCCGGCGGGCCGGGCGCCCGTCAACGGCACCTTCGAGGGACTGACCATGACCCGCGACGGCCGCACGCTCGTCGCCTCCATGGAGTACGCCCTCGGCGGAGACGTCGCCGGGACCGTGCGGGTCCAGACCTGGCGGCGGACGCACGACGACCGGTTCCGGCCGGCCGCGCAGTACGCCTATCGCACCGACCCGGGCCTCGGCGTCCCCGAGATCACCGCGACGCCCGACGGGCGCCTCCTCGTCCTGGAGCGCGGCTTCACCGCCGGTGTCGGCAACACGGTCCGCCTCTACCTCGCCGACCCGCGCCGCGCCACGGACGTCAGCGAGATCGAACAGCTGACCGAGCGGGGTGGCGTGCGGCCGATCCGCAAGACCCTGCTCGCCGACCTCGCCGACTGCCCCGATCTCGGCGCCACCGCCAGGCAGCCGCAGCCCAACCCGCTGCTCGACAACATCGAGGCCATGGCCGTCACCGGCCGCCCGCACGGCCGCCTGGACGTCCTGCTCGCCAGCGACGACAACCAGAACCCCGCCCAGACCACCCGCTTCTACTTCCTCCGCGTCCGCCTCTGACCCGCCCGCCCCGGCCCCGAATTGTTGCGGAGGGATGAAATCCGCTTCTGTCCGTGTTGGTGCCTTCCGGAAGATCAGATCTGACGGAGGGCACCGGCGTGGCAGCGCAGCAAGGGTGGGCGAGACGACTGTGGGGCTATGCCTGGCGCTACCCCAAGGACGTGATCCTCGCCCTCGGCTCCTCCCTCGCGGGCATGGCCGTCATGGCCGTCGTCCCGCTGATCACCAAGGTGATCATCGACGACGTGGTCGGCGACAAGACCCGCGGCATGGCCCCCTGGGCCGGCGCCCTCATCGTCGCCGCCCTCCTCGTCTACGTCCTCACCTACATCCGCCGCTACTACGGCGGACGGCTCGCCCTCGACGTCCAGCACGACCTGCGCACCGAGATGTACGGGACGATCACCCGGCTCGACGGGCGGCGGCAGGACGAGCTGTCCACCGGGCAGGTCGTCGGGCGGGCCACCAGCGACCTCCAGCTGATCCAGGGCCTGCTCTTCATGCTCCCGATGACCATCGGGAACTTCCTGCTCTTCCTGATCTCCCTGGTCATCATGGCGTGGCTGTCGATCCCGCTCACGCTGGTCGCCCTCGCCGTGGCGCCCGCCCTGTGGTGGATCGCCAAGCGCAGCCGCACCAAGCTGCACCCCGCCACCTGGTACGCCCAGGCGCAGGCCGCGGCCGTCGCGGGCGTGGTCGACGGCGCGGTCGGCGGCGTCCGCGTGGTGAAGGGCTTCGGGCAGGAGGAGCAGGAGACGCAGAAGCTGCGGGAGGTCGGGCGGCGGCTCTTCGCGGGGCGGCTGCGGACGATCCGCCTGAACAGCAGGTACACCCCCGCGCTCCAGGCCGTCCCCGCCCTCGGCCAGGTCGCCATGCTGGCGCTCGGCGGCTGGCTCGCCGTACGCGGCAACGTCACCCTCGGCACCTTCGTCGCCTTCTCCACCTACCTCGCCCAGCTCGTCGGCCCGGTCCGGATGCTCGCCATGGTCCTCACCGTCGGCCAGCAGGCCCGCGCGGGCACGGAACGCGTCCTGGAGCTGATCGACACCGAGCCGGCCCTCACCGACGGCACCAGGGAGCTGCCCGCCGACGCCCCCGCGACCGTCGAGTTCGACGACGTGTCCTTCGGCTACGACCCGGACAAGCCCGTCCTCGACGGCCTCTCCTTCGAGATCCGCCCCGGCGAGACCCTGGCCGTCGTCGGCTCCTCCGGCTCCGGCAAGTCGACCGTCTCGCTGCTCCTGCCGCGCTTCTACGACGTCACGCGCGGCGCCGTGCTGATCGGCGGCCACGACGTGCGCGAGCTGACCCTCGACTCGCTGCGCGCCGCCATCGGCCTGGTCCCCGAGGACTCGTTCCTCTTCTCCGACACCGTCCGCGCCAACATCGCCTACGGCCGCCCCGACGCCACTCACGAGGAGATCGAGAAGGCCGCCCGCGCCGCCCAGGCGCACGGCTTCATCAGCGCGCTGCCCGACGGCTACGACACGGTCGTCGGCGAGCACGGACTCACCCTCTCCGGCGGCCAGCGCCAGCGCGTCGCCCTCGCCCGCGCCATCCTCACCGACCCGCGGCTGCTCGTCCTCGACGACGCCACCTCCGCGGTGGACGCGCGCGTCGAGCACGAGATCCACGAGGCGCTGAAGCGGGTCATGGAGGGCCGCACCACCCTGCTCATCGCGCACCGCCGCTCCACCCTCAACCTCGCCGACCGCATCGCCGTCCTCGACGGCGGCCGGCTCGCCGACCTCGGCACCCACGAGGAGCTGGAGCGGCGCTCCGCGCTGTACCGGCGGCTGCTCACCGACCCGGACGAGCTGGGCGGCGTCTCCCCGGGCCACACCCCCAAGGCGGCCCCGCAGGACGAGGACACCTCGGTCCGCGAGGAGCTGGACGCCGAGTTCGACGCCGAGCGCGGGGTCACCCCGAGACTGTGGACCGGTGACCGCGAGCGCAAGGACACCGCGCTGTCCGGCACCCCGGCCACCCCGGAGCTGCTGGCCCAGGTGGACGCCCTGCCCCCGGCGACCGAGACCCCGGACGTCGACGAGGCGCGGGCGGTGCGGCCGGAGGAGTCCTACGGGCTCAGAATGCTCCTCAAGGGCTTCGGGCTGCCCCTCCTCGTCAGCCTCGCCCTGGTCGCGGTGGACGCGGGCATGGGCCTGCTGCTCCCGGTGCTGATCCGGCACGGCATCGACAGCGGTGTCTCCGAGCTGGCCCTCGGCGCGGTCTGGGCGGCGTCCGCGCTGGCCCTGGCCGCCGTGCTCGCCCAGTGGGCGGCGCAGATCGGCGAGATCCGGATGACGGGCCGCACCGGCGAGCGGGTCCTGTACGCCCTGCGTCTGAAGATCTTCTCCCAGCTCCAGCGGCTGGGCCTCGACTACTACGAGCGGGAGCTGACCGGCCGGATCATGACCCGCATGACGACGGACGTCGACGCCCTGTCGACGTTCCTCCAGACGGGCCTGGTCACCGCGTTCGTCTCGGTCGTCACGTTCTTCGGCATCATGGTCGCCCTGCTGGTGATCGACGTGGAGCTGGCACTCGTGGTGTTCGCCACGCTGCCGCCGCTGATCGTGGCCACGTTCTTCTTCCGCCGGGCGAGCGTGAAGGCGTACGAACTCGCCCGCGAGCGGGTGTCCGGCGTCAACGCCGACCTCCAGGAGACCGTCGCCGGGCTGCGGATCGTGCAGGCGTTCGGGCGGGAGCGGGACGGCGGACGCCGGTTCGCCGAGCGCAGCGACGGCTACCGGCAGGCCCGCGTGCACGGCCAGTGGCTGATCTCGATCTACTTCCCGTTCGTGCAGTTCCTGTCGTCGGCCGCGGCGGCCGACGACAGGAACTGCACGAACGGGAAGTAGA
>NZ_MUND01000016.1 GCF_002154375.1 Streptomyces glaucescens
ACCACGAACCCGGCCGCCGGCTGGACCGGCGCGCCCGGACTGCTGCCGGCGGCCGGGTTCGTGGTGCTGCTCACCGTCGGCCAGATGCTGGTCGCACCCGCCGCCCGCGCCTGGGTCCCCGACCTCGCCGAGGACGGCCGGCTCGGTCTCTACACGGGCGCGCTCTCCTCGGTCTCCGGCCTGATCGTGCTGCTGGGCAGCGCGGCCACCGGCATCCTCCTGGACGCGGACCTGCCGGCGGCGGTGCCGTGGCTGCTGCTCGCGGCGGTGCCGGCGGTGGCGGCGGGCCTGCTGCCGCGGCGGGCGTGAGGACGGTCGTCCCGGGAGCGGTCGTCCCGGGAACGGTCGTCCCGGGAACGGGCATCACGGGATCGGGTATCGCGAGAGCGGGAAGTCCCGAGCCGGGCGGCGCCGGAGCGGGCATCGCGAAGCCGGGCATCGTGAGGACGGTGCGCCGTCGACGGCCCCGCCCCGGCAGCCGTCCGCGACCGCCGCCACAGCCACCGCACATCCCGCCCGAACGACCACGTCAACAGGGCCAGTGCCACCGCCACCACCCCCGCGTCGACCGCGACGGGCAGCAGCCCGGCGGCGGCCACCAGCAGGAGCACCCCCTGGAGCGCGGCCACCGTCTTGCGGGCCGTGCTCGGCGGCAGGGGAGCGGTGAGCCACGGCCACAGGCGGGCGGCGGCGACGAACGCGTAGCGCATGCCGCCGATCAGCAGCACCCATGCGCCCAGCCGCGTCGAGACGTACACGCTGAGGACGAGGATCAGAAACGCGTCGACCTCCATGTCGAAGCGCGCTCCGAGCGGCGACGCGGTGCCGGTGCGCCGGGCGACCTTGCCGTCCACGCCGTCGAGGACGAGCGCCACCGCAGTCAGGCCGACGAACAGGGCGGCGGGCGGGGCGCTGCGGAAGGAGTCGGCGACCAGTGCCGTCACCGCGCCGACCAGGACGGCCCGGCCGAGCGTGACCCGGTTGGCGGGTCCGAACGAGCTGAGCCGGGAGCGGTGCACGGCTCGGGAGAGGACCGCCCAGCCCGTTACCGCGAAGGCGAGGCCGGTCAGCCAGCCCGCCGGGCCCATCCCGGTCGTCGCGCCGAGCAGGGCCAGCAGCAGGATCTGCAGACCCGCGCCCGCCGCGGCCTCCTGCTGGACGGGCCACGCACCGCGTGTGTTGTTCAGGGCCACCGCACATCCTCCGGCCGTGTGACAGAGTCGATCGACGCCGCGTACTGTGCGCGGCCTGTGCACCGCTCGGTACGGGAACCACTCGCCGATCGTTCAGGAGGAGCGCCGATGACACGCCCCGCACGTGCGTTCTGGCTCATCTCTCCAGGGTATGGAGAGATCCGTGAGGTCGAGCTGCAGGATCCGGCCGAAGGCGAGGTGCTGGTACGGGCGTTGTGGTCGGGGGTGAGTCGCGGCACGGAGACGCTGGTGTTCCGCGGCGGGGTGCCGCGCAGCCAGTACGCGGCGATGCGGGCGCCGTTCCAGGAGGGCGACTTCCCGGGGCCGGTGAAGTACGGCTACCTGAGCGTCGGGGTCGTCGAGCAGGGCCCCGCGCACCTGGCCGGCCGTACCGTCTTCTGCCTCCACCCGCACCAGACCCGCTATGTGGTACCGGCCTCGGCGGTCACCCCCGTACCGGACCATGTGCCGGCCGAACGGGCCGTGCTGGCCGGCACCGTGGAGACCGCGGTCAACGCGCTGTGGGACGCGGCACCGCTGGTCGGTGACCGGGTCGCGGTCATCGGCGGCGGCATGGTCGGCTGCTCGGTGGCCGCGCTGCTGGCCCGTTTCCCCGGCGTGCGGGTCCAGTTGGTGGACACCGACCCGGCCCGCGAGGAGACCGCCAAGGCGCTGGGCGCCGGTTTCGCCGCACCCGCCGACGCGCTCGGCGACTGCGACCTCGTCGTCCACGCCAGCGCCACCGAGCAGGGCCTGGCCCGCGCCCTGGAACTCGTCGCCGACGAGGGCACGGTCCTCGAACTGAGCTGGTACGGCGACCGGAAGGTGAGCCTCCCGCTGGGCGAGGACTTCCACTCCCGGCGGCTGGTGCTGCGCAGCAGCCAGGTCGGCGCCGTCGCCCCGGCGCGCCGCGCCCGCCGCTCCTACGGCGAGCGGCTCGCCCTCGCCCTCGACCTGCTCGCCGACCCGGCGCTCGACGCGCTCGTCACGGGCGAGTGCGCCTTCGAGGAGCTGCCCGAGGTGCTGCCGCGGCTGGCCGACGGCAGCCTCCCGGCGTTGTGCCACCGGGTGCGGTACGGGAGATAACCGCCGCTGAACACGGGAAGGCCCTCACCCGTACTAGTCGGCATCGATGCACCGCACCTGGAGGGTCGTTCCCTTGTTCAGTGTCACCGTCCGCGATCACATCATGATCGCCCACAGCTTCCGCGGCGACGTCTTCGGCCCCGCGCAGCGCCTGCACGGAGCGACGTTCCTGGTGGACGCCACCTTCCGGCGGGCCGAGCTGGACGACGACAACATCGTCGTCGACATCGGCCTGGCCACCCGGGAACTCGGCGCGGTGGTCGGGGAGTTGAACTACCGCAACCTCGACAACGAGCCCGACTTCGCCGGGGTGAACACCTCCACCGAGTTCCTGGCGAAGGTGATCGCCGACCGGCTCGCCGAGCGGGTGCACAAGGGTACGCTCGGCGAGGGCGCCCGGGGCATCGCGGGCATCACGGTCACCCTGCACGAGTCGCACGTCGCCTGGGCGAGTTACGAGCGTGCCCTGTGACCGACGCGCTGACCGAACCCGCGGCGCGCCCCGCCGCGGGCGCCCCGCTGCGCCAGGTGCCCGTCCGGTCGACCGCCCTGGCGGGCGCGGAGATCGTCCGGATGTCCCTGCGGACCGTGCACTTCGTGCTGCCGGGCGGGGTCGACGACCCGGCCGCGCCGAGCGGCGGCAACGCCTACGACCGGCGGGTGTGTCTGGACCTGCCCGGCTTCGGCTGGCAGGTCCACCGGCTCCCGGTCGCCGGTTCCTGGCCTCGCCCGGATGCCGCGGCCCGCACCGAACTCGCGCGTACTCTGCGTGAGTTGCCGGACGGCGCGGTGGTGCTGCTCGACGGGCTCGTCGCGTGCGGCGTCCCCGAGGTCGTCGTCCCGGAGGCGGAGCGGCTGCGGCTCGCCGTGCTGGTGCACCTGCCGCTCGCCGACGAGACGGGCCTTCCGCCCGCCACGGCCGCCGAGCTGGACGCCCGGGAGCGGGCGGTGCTGCGGGCGGTCCCGGCGGTGATCGCCACCAGCGACTGGGCGGTCCGCCGGCTGGTCGCCCACCACGGGCTGGCCCCGGACCGGGTGCACGCCGCCGCGCCCGGCGCGGACATCGCGCCCCTGGCGTCCGGCACCGACGGTGTGTCACGGCTGCTGTGCGTCGCCGCGGTCACCCCCCGAAAGGGGCAGCACCGGCTGGTGGAGGCGCTGGCCGCGGTGACCGACCTGCCGTGGAGCTGTGTGTGCGTGGGCGGGCTGACGCAGGACCCGGAGTACGTCGCCCGGCTGCGGGCCCTCATCGACGGGCACGGCCTGACGGGCCGTGTCCACCTCGCGGGCCCGCAGTCCGGGGCCGCTCTCGACGCGAGTTACGCCGCCGCCGACCTCATGGTTCTCACGTCGTACGCCGAGACGTACGGCATGGCGGTCACGGAGGCGCTGGCGCGCGGCATCCCGGTGCTGGCCACGGACGTGGGCGGACTCCCGGAGGCGGTCGGCCGCGCCCCCGACGGCGGGGTGCCCGGCATCCTCGTCCCGCCGGAGGACCCGGCCGCGCTCGCCGCGGAGCTGCGCGGCTGGTTCGGCGAGGCGGACGTGCGGCGCCGTCTCAAGGCCGCCGCGCGGCGCCGCCGGGCCGCCCTCGACGGCTGGGCCACCACCGCCCGGTCACTGGCCGGCGTACTGAGCCGGCTCCCCGGCGAACCACGGAGGGCGGCATGAACGACACGGGTACGACGACGCAACGGGGCGGCGGGATCCCGGCGCAGCCGGAGGCGCGGGGCGCAACGGCCCCGGAACCCGGGGTGATTGCCGGTGCCGGGCCCACCGTCCGCCCCGGCGAGCGGCCCACCGTACGCCTCCGGGAGGGCGGCGAGGCCGGGGAGCCGCCGCGGTACGCGCCGGAGTGGCTTCAGCTGCGGGAGGCCGCCGACGCGGCGGCGCGGGCGGGGGAGCTGGTGGATCCGCTGCGGATCCGGCTGGCCAACCTGCCCCGGCGCGGCGGCGGACTCGTCGTGCACGACCTGGGCTGCGGTACCGGCTCGATGGGCCGCTGGCTCGCGCCGCGGCTCGACGGAGCCCAGCACTGGGTGCTGCACGACCGCGACCCCTACCTGCTGCACTTCGCCGCCGTGGCCTCCCCGCGCGCCGCGGCCGACGGCAGCCGGGTCACCGTCGAGACCCGGCGCGGCGACATCGCCCGGCTCACCCCGGACGCCCTCGCCGGCGCCTCCCTCGTCACGGCGTCGGCGCTGCTGGACGTCCTCACCGGCGAGGAGGTCGAGGCGCTCGCCGCCGCCTGCGCGGGGGCCGGGTGCCCGGCCCTGCTGACGCTGTCCGTGGCCGGCCGGGTCGAACTCGCCCCGCACGACCCGCTGGACGCGGAGATCACCCAGGCGTTCAACGCCCATCAGCGGCGCTCCGGACTGCTCGGCCCGGACGCGGTCACCGCGGCCTGCGCGGCGTTCGCCGCGCGGGGCGCCACGGTGCGGGTGCGGCCGAGCCCCTGGCGGCTCGGACCCGGCGACCCCGAGCTGACGGCGCAGTGGCTGCGCGGCTGGGTCGGCGCCGCCGTCGAGCAGCGCCCCGGCCTGGCGGCGCGCGCCGGGAAGTACCTGGCGGCGCGCCTGGCGGCCTGCGCGGCGGGGGAGTTGCGGGTCACGGTCCACCACAGCGACCTGCTGGCGCTGTGCCGCCCGGCCGGCGGGGCCTCGTGAAGACGTTCCGCACGGTGCGTACCCGGCTCGGCGCGATCGCCGGCGTGGCCATCCTCGCCGTCCTCCTCTGGCGGCTGGGCACCGGCGTGTTCCTGGGCGGGCTGCGGCGGATCGACGGGCCCGCGGTGCTGGCGGCCGTCGGGATCGGCCTGGTCACGACGGCGTTCAGCGCCTGGCGCTGGCAGCTGGTGGCCCGCGGTCTCGGGATCCGGCTGCCGTACGGGCCGGCGGTGGCGGGCTACTACCGGGCGCTGTTCCTGAACGCGGCCCTGCCCGGCGGAGTCGTCGGCGATGTGCACCGCGCGGTGCGGCACGGGCGCGGCGCCGGGGACCTCGGCCGGGGGGTGCGGGCGGTGGTGCTCGAACGGACTGCCGGGCAGGTGGTGCTGGCGGTGGCGGGCGCGGGGATCCTGCTGACCGTGCCGTCGCCGGTGCGGACGCAGGTCCGCCAGCTCGCCCTGCCGGCGGCGCTGGCCGTGCTCGGTGTGGCGGCGGTGGCTCTCGCCCTGTGGCCGGACCGGGACCCGCGGGCCCGCCGCCGGGTGCTGGGCGCCGAGGTGCGCGCGGCACTGCTGTCCCGCCGCAACGGGCCCGGCGTCGCCGCAGCGTCCGTCGTCGTCCTGGCCGGGCACGTGGCGATGTTCCTGCTCGCCGCCCGGGTGGTGGGCAGCGACGCCTCCGCCGTGGCGCTGCTGCCGCTCGCGGTGCTCGCCCTGCTCGCCATGAGCGTGCCGTTCAACGTCGGCGGCTGGGGGCCCCGGGAGGGCGCCACCGCCTGGGCGTTCGGGGCCGCCGGGCTGGGGGCCGGCAACGGTCTCGCGGTCGCCGTCGTCTACGGAGTGCTGGGCCTGGCGGCGAGTCTGCCGGGCATGCTGGTGCTCGCCGCCCGCTGGGGCACGTCCCCGCGGGCGGCCGGTACGGCGGGCGGAGAGGCCGCGCCCGTCTTACCGGAGCCCGGGCCCGCGGGCCGCTACACCCGCTCCGACCGTACGTCCCGTACGACCCGTTCGTCTTCCTCGGAGGTGAGCAGCGTGAAATACGCGGCGAAGGAATCCACCAGACTCGCCAGCAGTTCCTTCCCCTTTTCCGCGGTGCCCAGGGAGGGCCTGCCGATGACTCCGGAATCGGTATAGGCGGACATACCGGTGGTGAGCAGATGACGCCGGTCGTCGGCGAGGAAATCGGCGGTCTCATAACCGGGCCGGACCGATTCGGGATGGGTGTGCAGCAGGATGGAGGTCTCTATTTCCCCGGCGTGCATGTCGGTCTGCAGCGAGGTCTCCACCCCGGCCCGTTCCCGTGCCGTCTCCCAGTCCTCCGGGGCGGGGAACAGGGCCATGCGCTCGCCGCGCGCGGTGGCCTCCTGGACGGCGTTGCCCAGGACGTAGTTGCCGCCGTGCCCGTTGACCAGCACCAGCGCCTCGACGCCGGAGCGGCGCAGCGAATCCGCCATGTCCCGTATCACCGCGTGCAGGGTCACCGACGAGATGCTGACGGTTCCCGGCCAGCCCGCGTGCTCGTGCGAGCAGGAGACGGTCACCGGGGGCAGCAGGTGCACCGGGTACGCGGCGGCGATGTCCCGGGCGACGGCGCAGGCGACGAGCGTGTCGGTGGCCAGCGGGAGGTACGGGCCGTGCTGCTCGAAGCTCCCGACCGGGAGGACGGCGACCTGCCGCGGCGCACCGGCCCCCCGCGCGCGTACGTCCTCCGTCGTGTCCGCCGGAAACAGACCCCCACCATTCATATCCTCACGGCCTTTCGACTCTGATTGGGAAGTCAGATCATGACAGAAAACCTCGGCGTCATCGGCGGTAAGTCGACGCATCGCACCGGTGTGGAACGCGTGGTGAATGCCCCGCTGCCCACCGTGTACGGACACTTTCAGGCGATCGGATATCTCGACCACGACCGCGGCGAGGAGCAAGTGGCCCTGGTCCACGGCGAACTCGGCACCGACCGGGTGCTCACCCGGCTGCATTCCGAGTGCCTGACCGGTGACGCGTTCGGCTCGCGGCACTGCGAGTGCGGTGACCAGCTGGCGTCGGCGCTGCGCGCGGTGGCCGCCGAAGGGGCCGGTGTGGTCGTCTACTTGAGAGGGCACGAGGGCCGGGGCATCGGGCTGCTGGGCAAGCTGCGGGCGATGGCGTTGCAGGCGGAGGGGCTGGACACGGTCGAGGCGAACGTCGCGCTCGGCCTGCCGGTGGACGCCCGGGACTACGGGGTCGCCGCCGGGATCCTCCAGGACCTGGGGGTGAGCTCGGTGCGGCTGATGTCCAACAACCCTCGCAAGCGGGAGGCGTTGGTGCGGCACGGCATACAGGTCGACGAGCAGGTACCGCTGCTCATACCCCCGTGCGAGAACAACATCACGTACCTGCGGACGAAGCGGGAGCGGCTGGACCACCATCTGCCGCATCTGGACGCGGTGGCGCACTTGTCCTGACGGCCTCCAGGGGGTGTCTCCCAGCGCCGGGCGCCGGCCCGCGGCCGGCGCCCGGCAGGGCCCCGCCCGGGCTACCGCGGCGACTGCCGGGACACCGGCGCGACCACCTCGTGGACCAGCCGCTTGAGGTCCGGGTAGACGGTGTGCGAGCGGCGCGGGCGCAGCTGGGTCAGGAACTGCACGGTCAGATCGCGGCTCGGATCGACCCAGAACGTCGTCGTGGCCACCCCGCTCCAGCCGAACGTGCCGATCCCGGAGGGCGCCTGGGTGCGGGACGGGTCGATCACCACCGACACGCCGAGGCCGAATCCGACGCCCTCGTTGCCGGGCGCGTCGTGGGCGGGGTGGCTGCCGAAGGACCGCAGGTCGGCGTTGCCGGGCAGCTGGTTGGCGGTCATCAGGGCGACGGTCTCCGGCGTGAGCAGCCGTACCCCGTCCAACTCCCCGCGGCGGCGGAGCATTTCCATGAACCGGTGGATGTCGTAGGCGCTCGCCGCCAGGCCGCCGCTGCCGGACAGGAACCGCGGCCGGCCGCGCAGCGGCAGCCCGGGGATCGGCTCGATGCCGCTGCCGTCCTCCTTCTCGCCGTACAGCTCGGCGAGCCGCCCCGCCTGTTCGTCGTCGATCCGGAACCCGGCGTCCGGCATGCCGAGCGGCCGGAAGATCCGCTCGGCGAAGAACTCGTCCAGCGGCCGTCCCGACACCACCTCGATGATCCGGCCCAGCACGTTGCTGGCCACCGAGTAGTTCCACTGCGTGCCCGGTTCGAACTGGAGCGGCATCCGCGCGTACACCTCGACCGTGCGTGCCAGGTCGGCGCCGGGCGCCACCGACGAGTGCAGACCGGCGTCCCGGTAGAGGGCGTCGACCGGGTGGGCGTGGTAGAAGGCGAAGGTCAGGCCCGCGGTGTGGGTCATCAGATGACGGATGCGTATCGGGCCGGCGGCCGGGCGGGTGCGGACCTCCTCGCCGGAGCCCTCGACGTGCACGCGGGCGTCGGCGAACTCGGGGAGGTACCGGGCGACCGGGTCGTCCAGCGCCAGCCGGCCCTCCTCCATCAGCAGCAGCGCGGCCACCGCGGTGACCGGTTTGGTCATGGAGTAGATCCGCCACAGGGTGTCCGGCTCCACGGGGAGTCCGGCGGCGACATCGCGGTGCCCGTACGTGGTGAGGTGGGCGACCCGGCCGCCGCGCGCGACGGCCACGAGGAAGCCCGGCAGCCGTCCCGCGTCGACCTGGCGGGCGAAGTGCCGGTCCAGCCGGCCGAGCGCCTTCGCGTCCAGCCCCGCCTCGCCCGGCTCGACCTCTTGTCGCAGCTGTGCCATCGTTCTCCTCCGATCGCGTTCCTCGAGGTGCGATCGGGCATACCCCGTGCAGATGCCCTCAGACCTCATCGTCGCGCAGGACGCCGGTCCGGGCCCGTCCTGACGTGCGCGCCCGCGGGTTCCTCCGCCTCCTTCACCCCCGCCTTCCCCGGCAGCGCGCCGCCGAGCACCGCGCCGAGCGCCGCGACCGCGGCGAGTGCCGGCAGGGGGGTGCGCGGGGAGCCCAGTTCGACCAGCAGGGTCGCCGCGGCCACCCCCAGCACGGGGCCGATGTTCAGCGCGGTCTGCTGGAGGCCGCCCGCCACGCCCGCCGACTCCACGGGGGCGTGCCGTACGACGACATGCGTGGCCGCCACCATCACCGTGCCGAAGCCGGCCCCGACCAGTGCGAAGCCCGCGCACAGGGTGAGCGTGCCGGACGCGCCGTACAGCACCGCGATGCCCGCGGCGAGGACGAGTGCCGCCGCCGTGGTCGTCCGCCGGGCTCCCGCCCGCCGCAGCAGTACGGCGCACACCGGCGCGGCGGCGATCATCAGCACGGCCAGCGGCAGGCTGCGCAGCGCGCTCCGCAGCGGGTCGAGGCCGAAGGTGTCCTGGAGCAGGTAGACGCAGGAGAACAGGGCGCCGTGCAGGGTGGCCGAGGCGGTGACCAGCAGGCCGAGCGCGGAACGGATGGCCGCCGGCCCCACGACGGCGGCGGGCAGCAGCGGGCTCGCCGCCCGCCGCTCGTGCCGTACGAACGCCACCCCGGCGACGGCCGCCACGGCGAGGCCCGGGACCGCGGGACCCGCCCCGGCGGACTCGGACAGGGCGGCCAGGGCGTGCACGAGGGCGGCGAGGGCCAGGGCGAGCAGCAGCGCACCGGGCAGGTCCAGCGGTACGGCGGTCCGCGGCGGCCCGGATGTCCGTGTGGCGAGGGCGAGCAGGCCGAACAGCAGGGCCGGTACGACGTGCAGCAGGAACACCGACCGCCAGCCCAGCTCCGTCACCAGCGCCCCGCCGAGGACCGGGCCCGCGGCGGCGGCCACCCCGATCGCGGCGGTGCGGACGGCGAGGGGCGCGCGCAGCCGGTCCGGCGGGTAGGCGGCGCGCAGCATGCCGAGCGTGGCGGGCTGGAGCAGCGCCCCGAAGATGCCCTGGGCCACCCGCAGCGCGATCACCCAGCCGATGCCGGGCGCGAGCGCGATCCCGGCCGACGTGACGCCGAAGCCGATCATGCCCAGGCCGAACAGGCGCCGGTGCCCGTACCGGTCGCCCAGCCGTCCCGCGAACACCAGCAGCGCGGCCACCGCGATGAGGTAGCCCGTGGTGGTCCACTGCACCTGGGTGAAGGAGGCGCCGAGGTCGCGCTGGAGGGTGGGCTGGGCGATGGTCAGGATGGTGCCGTCCAGGGCGACCACCACCGCCCCGGCCACGCTGCTCGCCAGCGTCAGCGGGCGGTTCGGCGGGCGGCTCGCGGTGCGGTTCACCGGGCGGACCCGGGGCCGAGGTGGGCGTCCAGGACGGTGTGCAGCAGGGGCGTGGGGTCCTCGCTGCCGGTGGCGAGCTGGAGGCTGCCCCAGCACCACAGCTGGGCGACGCCGTGCAGGTTCGCCCACAGCACGCCCGCGACGGCCCGGGCGTCGGCGTCGGGCCGGGCCCGGCCCACCAGGTCCACCAGTATCCCGAAGAGCGGCAGGCTGGTGTCCCGCAGGCCCAGGTGGCCGCTGGACAGCAGGTCGTGACGGAACATCAGCTCGTACATCCCGCGGTTGCCGAGCGCGTAGTCGAGGTAGGCCCGGCCGAGCGCCGCCACCTGCTCGCGCGGGCCCGCCGTGCCGCCGCCGGCCGCCAGCGCCTCCCGCGCCCGCTCGCCCAGCGCGTCGAAGCCGCGGCGGGCGATGGCCGACAGCAGTTCGAGGTGGGTGGGGAAGTGGCGGCGCGGCGCCCCGTGCGAGACCCCGGCCCGACGGGCGATCTCCCGCAGTGTCAGCGCCTGGGCGCCTTCGGCGGCCACCAGGTCGACGCCGACCTCCACCAGTCGCGCCCGCAGGCCGGGTTCGGGTTCCTCGGGAGTAGTCATGGACAGTGTCTACCAGCCAGGCGTAGACAGTGTCTACTCGCGTGGGCGGGCGGGGAAGCCATGGGCGCGGGCGCCCACCACCACGGCCAGCACCGGGACCAGCAGCACCAGTACGCCCCACGGGAACGAGCCCGCCCCGAACACGCCGAGCAGGACGCCGCCGAGCACCCCGCCGCCGGCCATCGCCGCGTTCCACAGCGTGACGAGCATCGCCTGCGCGGCATCCGCCTGTTCACCGCCCGCGTCCGCCACGGCCGTCTGGAGCAGGGTGGGCGCGCCGCCCCAGCCCAGCCCCCACAGCGCGGCGGCGAGCCACACCAGCGCGGGGGTGCCGGCGTATCCGGCGAGCAGCGCCGCCGCCCCGCCGACCAGCAGGGTGCTCGCCACGGTGAGGGCGCGCAGCCGCCGGTCGACGTGCGTGCCGACGATCCAGATGCTCAGCAGCGAGGCCCCGCCGAACACCAGGAGCACCAGGTCGGCCCGGTCGCCCATGCCGTACCGGTCGAGGAACGTGGCGATGTAGGCGTACAGGACGGTGTGCGCCAGCACGAAGACCAGCGTGACGGACAGGACCGGCACCACACCGGGCACCGACAGCGCCCGCAGCACCGGGCCGCGGTCGCCCGCACGCCGGCCCGGCCGGTCCGGGACGCCCAGCGCGATCCAGCCGAGCAGCACCGCCGTGACCGCCGTCATCAGCCAGAACGCCGCGCGCCAGCCCAGCACCCCGCCCAGGTGCGTTCCGGCGGGCACGCCGAGCGACAGCGCCACCGGGATGCCGGTCATCACCACCGCGACCGCCTTGCCCTGGAGGGCGGGCGGCGCCAGGCGGCGGGCGTATCCGGCGAGCAGCGCCCAGGCGAGGCCCGCGGCCACCCCGGCCGTGAACCGGGCCGCCATGGTCAGCGGATAACTCGCCGAGGCGGCGGTGACCGTGTTGGCGACGGCGAAGGCGGCCATCGCCGTCAGCAGCAGCCGCTTGCGCCGCCAGTGCGCGGTGGCCGCGGACAGCGGGATCGCGGTGAGCGCCGTACCGACCGCGTACACCGTCACCGACTGTCCCGCCGCGCTCTGGCTCACCCCGAGGTCCGCGCTCATCGCGGGCAGCACGCCCGCGGGCAGGGTCTCGGTGAGGCTCGTGACGAAGACGGCGGTGGCCAGGGCGAGGAGGGCGGTCAGGGGCAGCCGGGGCGGACCCGCTTCCTGCTCCCGCCGGCGTTCTGGCTCGAGAGAAGTCCGGTTTCGCATGCCCGCAGGGTCGGACCTGACACCTGTGTCAGGTTCAAGGGGCGAGCCCGGGCGGGCGGCGGCTCACGGCCGGTTGACGGTACGGCTCACACCCGCGACGACGGCCGTCGCCAGGATCCAGCCGGTGAGCACCAGCACGTACGCCAGCGCCTGATGCCAGCCGGTGGGCGCGAACGCCGCCTCCTGCCCGAAGGAGATCACCGGCAGCAGCAGGTCGAGGGAGTAGAACACCGGGTTGAAGTCCGGCGCCTCGTCCGGCTTCAGCGGCGGCGGATGCTCCAGGGCGAAGGCGACCGAGCCGACGGCGAGCAGCGACAGCAGCCAGCCGAAGGCCCGCATCGGCCGGAAGCCGTAGCCGACGGCGGCGTCCTGCACATGGCCCCACGCCCGGCCGTACCAGGGCTGCGTGGAGCGGTGCCGGCGCTGCTTGGCGAGCTGCACCAGCCGGGCCGCGTGGTCGTCGCCGATCCGCCGGTAGGCGGCGGTCAACTGCTCGTAGGCGTGCGGCACATAGCCGTCACCGTCCCGCTCCAGCATCGGCAGCCGCCGCTCGGCGGGCTCGTGCGGGGTGAGCGAGGTGTAGGCGAGGCCGCTGATCAGCACCCGGCGCGGCAGCATCTCCGGCTCCACGAACAGCACCTCGACCTGGGCCCGGCGCAGGTTCAAGGTGCCCTCCATCGCCGGTCCCCTGCGCAGCCACAGCTCCCCGACGGTGGCGCTGGTCGCCCGCAGCGCCGCGCCGCAGGGGTTGTAGAGATGGGCGTACGACAGGTCCAGACGGCCCGCGATGCGCGCGCCGCGCAGTCCCACCCAGCCGCGCACCCGGGCCTGCCGCAGCAGGAAGTCCCCCTCCACGGCGAGGGTCTGGGCGTCGATGACGACGTCCTCGTCCCGCTCGAGCCGAGCCTCCCTGAAGTTGACCGAACCGGTGACCGAGGCCCCGTTGAGCCGTATCTCGCCCCGGGCCCGCAACCGGGGCGCCCACAGGTCGTCGTTGATGACCGCCTGGTTGAGCTTGAGCACCGGCCCCGCGCCG
>NZ_MUND01000160.1 GCF_002154375.1 Streptomyces glaucescens
TTTGACGACACCCCCTAGGCAAAGTGCTGGGTGGACTGCGACATCAGGTAGTTCTGCACCGCCTCCACGACGTGGTCCGGGTGCCCCCCACGCTGCCCGCGCTGCAGCTACCGGTCGGTGACCGACGAACCGCGGGTCATCCGCATCGAGCTGATCGACGACGGGCGCGGGGCCCTGCGCGAGCTGCACGGCGCGCGGTGGTCAGCGGCAAGAGATCCTGCCCCGCTGACGGACGAACAGCGGTCGGTACTGGGCGAGTTGCTGCTCAAGCACCCACCGAGCTCGTCGCTGATCATGTTGACCGGCACCGGCTGGCGCCGCCCTCGTCGGCGTGCCGGACGCCGCGAAGGCGGGCCGAGCGGGCCTCGGCTGCGGCGGCCGACTCCAGCAGCAACCTCAAACTCCATTGAGGCGACGCAAGGTTGCGCGGCGCCCACAGGGTGGTTGTA
Organism: Streptomyces glaucescens; assembly: GCF_002154375.1. Taxonomy (GTDB): domain Bacteria; phylum Actinomycetota; class Actinomycetes; order Streptomycetales; family Streptomycetaceae; genus Streptomyces; species Streptomyces glaucescens. The sequence goes on from NZ_MUND01000160.1 coordinate 450, forward strand.
CGCGGCAGGTCCGGCGGCCCTGCGTCCCACGCCCGCGCAGCGCGGCCATCAGCGGGCGAGCCGGTTGAGGTGCGGCGGGCTGCCCGTGACGTGGGTCACCAGGTCGGTCGGCCCTGCCCTCGATCAGGCGGCCGTCGTCGTCACGGCCGGCTGGCCCTCGGCGGAGCGGGGCAACGCGAACCGCCGCAGCAGCTCGCGGACCGGGGGCCTGGCCAGGGCGAGGCGCACGAGGAGGTAGCCGATCAGCCCGCCCAGGGTATTGGCGAGCAGGTCGTTGACGTCGACGGAACGGCCGTTGTGGAACAGCACGTACGACAGCAGCTGCGTCACCTCGATGCACAGGCTCGCCAGTGCGCTCACCCCGACGGCCCGGGCCGGGCCGCTCACCCGAGTGAGGAGGGGCAGCAGCATGCCGAGCGGCACGAACATCAGGATGTTGGGCACCGCGGTCACGTCGACGGTGACCATCGGCACGTAGTTGACCTGGTTCCACCACGGCATCTGGTTGGCGTACTCGCCCCACGTCACCCGCAGGGGCAGGACGGTGATCGACAGCACGGCTGCGGTGTAGAGGCACGCGGCGGTGCGCAGGAACACGTGCCAGCCGGTCCAGCCGGGCCGCGCCCGGCGCAGGCGCACGGCCGCCACCCCGAGGAAGACGACGAGGGCGGGGCCCAGGACGTACGTCGGTTCGATGGTCAGGTTCGCATTCATGCACCGGCTCCTTCGGGTTCCTCAGGACATCGGCCGTCAGCCTTCCGGGCACCGGACCCCGCGCGACTCCGGCGAAAGGCGGGTCTCCCGGACGACCGCTACGACTTTCGGCAGAGGGCGGGGCGGTCCGGCTGTCCTACGCTTCACCGCATGTCCTCTCGTCGACCTCGGCCGCCGGGCCGTCCGCGCGGTGCCGCCGCCCTGCAGTGGTCCGCCGTGCTCTGCCTCGCGGGGGCTGCCGCGCTGCTCGACCTGCGGTGGGGAACCTTCCACCAGCCGGTCACCGGCCCGTTGCTGGGGCTGTCCGCCACGACGGTTGTGGTCGCCCTGCTCGCCCTGCCCCTCATCACGCGGCGCGGTGCGGGCCGCCGGGGCACGGCCCTGGCGGGGCTCGCGACCGCCGTGGCGTCGCTGGCCTTCACGACGGCGGTGCATCTGCGCGCGGACCACGGCGCGTCCACGGCGTACGGCGCCTTCGAACCGGTCGCGCTGCTGATCGTGCTGGCGTTCACGGCCCGGCGCGGTGCGCCGCCCCTCCTCGCGGCGGTGGCGGCGGTGGCGCTGATCGCCGCCGTGGTGTCGCGCCCCCTCGCGGTGGAGGTCCGGGAGGGCAGCGTCCTCCTCGCCTTCGTGTCGACGCTGGTGGCGGTTGCGGTGGCGGGCGCCGCCGTGACCGCCCGGCTCGTCGTCGCCGACCGGCGGCAGCGGGAAAGCCGTATCCGCCTCGAACAGCGTGTGCGGCTGGCCAGGGACCTCCACAACTACGTCGCCCACCACGTCACGGGCATCGTCGTCCAGGCGCAGGGTGCCGGCGCCATCGCCGACAAGCGGCCCGACCTGGTTCCTGCCGCCCTGCGCCGCATCGAGGACACCGGCGCGGAGGCCCTCGCGTCGCTGCGCCGCATGGTCGGCGCGCTGCGGGCCGACGATCCCGGCGCACCGCTCACCCCGCCCGGTGGCATGACCGCCGTGCGATCCCTAGTGACCGGCTTCGGCGCCCCCGGCGTGTCCGTGCGTCTCGTCGAGGAAGGGCCCACCGACCGCCTTCCCGCCGACGCTGCCGACATCGCCCACCGAGTGGTGATGGAAGCGCTGACCAACGTTCGCAAGCATGCTCCCACCTGCCGCACGGTGACCGTGCGGGTGACGGCCGGACAGCGGCACATGTCCGTCTCGGTCGACAACGACGGAGCGGCCAAGCCCTCGTCCCCGCCCGGCTACGGCCTCAGGGGCCTCCAGGAGCAGGTGAGCGGTGCCGGGGGCAGCCTGCGCACCGATGCCGGAGACGACGGCACCTGGCACGTCGGCGCACGCCTGCCGTTGCTCACCTCTTCCCCCCGGGAAGCCACCGCGTGATCCGGACCATGATCGTCGACGACCAGGCCATCGTCCGCACCGGTATGGCCATGATCCTCTCCGTCGAGGACGACATCACTGTCGTGGCCGAGGCGGAGGACGGCGTCCAGGCCGTCGACCTGGCGGCGCGCCACTGCCCGGACGTGGTCCTCATGGACATCCGCATGCCCCGCCTCGACGCCCTGCGCGCCCTGACCCGGCCCGGCGCACGCCACACGCCGCGGGTGGTGATGGTGACGACGTTCGACGACGACGAGTACGTCACCCGGGCCATCCGGTCCGGCGCCTGCGGCTTCGTGCTCAAGGACTCCGGCCCCCGCCTGTTGGCCGAGGCGGTGCGTGCGGCGGCGGCCGGTGACTCGCTCATCAGCCCTTCCATCACCGTCCGGCTGCTCGAAAAGGTGATGGCGGCGTCGCGCCTGCGCGACGTGGAGACGGATCTCTCGCCGCGCGAGATCGAGGTGGTCCGACTGGTCGCCCGGGGGCTGACCAACGCCGAGATCGCCGGCGCGCTGTGCATCACCGTGGGCACCGTCAAGACCCACCTGACCAACGTCCAGGCCAAGCTGGCGGTGCGCAATCGGGTGGAGATCGCCGCGTGGGCCTGGCGGCACGGCTACGCCGACGATGAGGCGTGACATGACGTCCGCACGCACCCGGGGCCGGGGGCATGCCACCGCGCCCACCCAGGGGCCGTCCGCGCGGTCGGCTCACGGCATCACGCGACCGGGCGTCCGTCGGACGCGCGACGGAGACGGCCCTCTTCCGCTCCATGCTCGCGGGGGGCCCAATGTCACACCGAAGGGCTCCTGCGCGGGCCGGGCGGGATCGGTAAGCCGACACTGCTGCGACGGTGCGCCCGTGTGCCGGGGGCTCACCGCGGGTCCCCACCGGACCTTGTCCCTGGGACTGCACCACCTGATCGCGGCCCGGCTCCAGGGCACGCGGGCCGCCCGGAAGCGGTCGGTGAGCGTCGTCCGTCCGATCGAAGCGGTACGTCGCCAGAGCGGCTCCTACACCGCCCGGCCGCCGAGCCGAACTGCCCGAGCGCGGTGGGCGACACAGCCCCGGGACGACGTCCGTCCCACGTCCACCCGGTGCTCCGTTCCGCGGTCATCGGGTCTGATCGCGCAGGTACTCGGTGAGGGCCGTCCCCGGCCGGAAAGAGGCGACGCCGTCGGCAGCCTGGAAACTCCCGAAGCTGCCAAGAGTGACGACCTCCCGGCCCTTGAGCGCCTCGGCGATGGTGCCGGCCTGCTCCACGGTGCCGAAGAGCAGATCGAGGACCCGGCTGATGTTGTCCCCGGTGAGTTCCCGGCCGTCAGAGCTGTCGGCGGCACGACGAGCGGTCATCTCGGTGAGCTGCGACTTGTCCACGTCAGCGTCCCCGTCCGGTCATGTTGGCGATGCTGCAACGCTTCCACCATCGCGGGAGGCTGGAGTGCTCGCATCTTCTGATCGCCCGCACCGAACCTGCGCGCCTACCAACAGCTCGTGCAGCGGGACCGAGTTCGGGTGGATTGGCTCCTCCGCTCTCCAGCAGCGGGGCGGGTCCGGCATGGCCGCTCGATCAGCCGAGCGCGGCGGACAGCGCGTCCCCGTTCCGGGCCGGTCGGGCCCGCTTGGCGAGCACCGTGGCCAGCTCCCGGACTCCGTCCTCGTCGATTGCCGCGCTTGCGGAGGCGCAGCACCGGGCGTGGCGGCGGCCCGGGTAAGGGGGCGCGACGGCCGCCGGTCCGATGGGGCGTGGGCCGGAGCGGAGGCTAGCGCGTGTCTCTTTGA
>NZ_MUND01000161.1 GCF_002154375.1 Streptomyces glaucescens
TCGGTGCCGATGTAGTTGTGGCCGAGGCGCAGGGCCTCGCGGAAGGTCAGCTCCAGCGCCTTCTTGGCGTCGGGGCCGTAGGGGACCAGTTCGGGGACCTCGTCGGCGGCGGGTGGCAGCGCGGCGGTCGCCGCCTGGCGGACCTCGTCCAGGGTGACGCCCTGTGCGGTGATCGCGTGCGCGGCCAGGCCCTCCGGCTCGGCGAGCAGCCCCAGGACCAGGTGCTCCGGCCGGCCTTCCGCGTTGCGGGCGGCGATGGCCTCGTTGTGGGCGGCCATGACGACGTTCCGCGCGCGCGGGGTGTAGCGGCTGAACCCCTGGCTGGGATCCAGGTCCGCGGACTCCTTGGGCACGAACCGCTTCTGCGCCGCCTGCCGGGTGACGCCCATGCTCTTGCCGATGTCCGTCCAGGACGCGCCCGAGCGGCGTGCCTGGTCCACGAAGTGGCCGATCAGGTGGTCCGCCACGTCGCCGAGGTGCTCCGCGGCGATGACCGCGTCCTGGAGCTGGTCGAGGGGCTGCGGGTGAACCTTCTTGATGGCCGCGATGAGGTCGTCGAGACGTACGGATGACGTGATGTTGGGGTTCGTCGACATGTGTCAACCGTAGGTTGCGCCTCCCGCACTGTCAACCATCGGTTGACACTCTCGTGGGCCGGCCCGTGGCACCATCACCAGGTGAGTACGCCCAGCACCGTCGACCGCGCCTTCGAGGCCGCCCTGTACGCCACCGACGACACCGGGCTCGACACCGGCGCGTCCCTGCTCGCCGCCGATCCGGGCGCGGACGCGGAACTCGCGCGGCGGGGACGGGAGTTCGTCGCGGGGGCCTGGCGGCGCGGCTGGCAGCCCGCGGACGTCGTCCGGATCGTGCGCCGGGAGCTGGACGAGACGCACGTGCGGCTCGCCGCCGCGCTGATCCGCGCGCAGGCACCGGACGACCGCCCGCGCGGGCGCCGCTGGCGGGCCCAGCTCGACGACCTGGCCGGTCCGCCCGCGAGCCCGCCCCGCGCGGACCGCTTCTCGCACGCCACCACGGTCCTTGAGCTGTACCGCCTGCTGCTGCGCCTGCCCGCCCTGGAAGCCCTCGACGAGCACGAACCGGCCCCGGCGCGCCGGGACGCGCCCGCCGAGTCCCGGATGCTCGCCCGGATCCGCGCGCTGCTCGCCAAGGCGGAGGCGACCGGGTACCCGGAGGAGGCCGAGGCGCTGAGCGCGAAGGCGCAGGAGCTGATGGCCCGGCACAGCATCGACGAGGCGCTGCTCGCGGCCCGCTCTCCGGACGCCGCCGACACCCCCACCGCCTGCCGGATCGGTGTGGAGGCGCCGTACGAGCAGGCGAAGGCGGTGCTGCTGGACGCGGTGGCCGCCGCGAACCACTGCCGCGCGGTGTGGAACGAACCCCTCGGCTTCTCCACGGTCGTCGGCTTCGACGCGGACCTGGAGGCCGTCGAGCTGCTGTACACCTCGCTGCTCGTGCAGGCCACGACCGCGATGACGAAGGCGGAGGCGGCGCAGCGCGCGGGCGGGCGCAAGCGCACGAAAACGTTCCGGCAGTCCTTCCTCGCCGCCTACGCCCACCGCATCGGCACCCGTCTCGCGGCCGCCGCGGAGACCCAGGTGACCGACGACCTGCTGCCCGTCCTCGCCTCCCGTGCGGTCGCGGTCACCGACCGCGCGGAGCGCATGTTCCCGCAGACCACCACCACCCGCCTGCGCGGCGTCAGCGACGCGGCGGGCTGGCACGAGGGCGCCCGCGCGGCGGACCGGGCCCAGGTGGGGCGCCGCCCGCGCCTCGGCTGACGGGCGCGCCGCGCTCAGTCCCCGGCGGGCTGCAGGAAGGGGCTCACCGAGGCCTCCGGCACGCCCCCGCCGCGCAGCGCCACATCGCCGTACGACCACGGGAACTCGTGGGTCTCCGAAGCGCCCGGCAGGCCGAAGCGCACCGTCTCGACCGCGAGGCTCCGCTCCGCGCCCGCCGCACCGCGCGTGTAGCCGATCGTGAACGTCACGGTGCCTTCCCGGGGCACGCTCACCCGGTACGCCGTCGCCTCGCCCGGATTCACGGCCGCGGTCGTGCTCCCCGCCGCCAGGGTGACGTCGGGGAATCCCTGGAGCGTGCAGGCGGCGTCACCGCGGTTGGTGAGCGTGACGGTGACGTTGCCGAGGTCGCCGGCGGCGGGCGCCGCGTCGACGGGCCCGACCTCCACTCCGAGAGCGCGGAGGGCGCACGGACCGGCGGCCGTGGTCTTCCGGCCGGAACCGGTACCGGCGTCTCCGCTGCCACCGCCGTCCCCGTCGCAGCCGGACAGCAGGAGGACGGCGGCGAGTGCGGTGACGGTGAGCGGCGTGACGCGCATGAGGGAACCCCCTGGGGCCGGCGACGGGTGTCGGGACGATCATCACGCACGGGACGGCGGGACCATCACCCGCCTCCCGCGCCTCGCCGGCTCCCGCACGTCCCCGGACCGCTCACCTCACCGGCCTCTCCTGCCCCTTATCTCCCGTACGCTGGCGGAATGAGCTGGTTCCGGGCGCTGAAGCAGACCGCGCGCTCGGGGCTCGCCGTGGAACGCAAGCCGCTGGAACCCCTGCTGGCCCTGCGCGGCGCGGCCGGACTCGCGATCACCATCGGGGTGTGCCTGGGGGCGCTGGGCCCGGAGGCGGCGGCCAGCTCGGCGTTCGGGGCCCTCCAGGCGGCGATCGCCACCTTCCAGCGCAGCTGGCGCCCGCGCCCGGAACTGGCCCTGGCCTCCGGGACGAGCCTCGCCGTCTCCACCTTCCTCGGCTACCTCACCATCACGCACACGGCCCTCTTCCTCGCGCTGCTCGCGCTGTGGACCTTCACCGCCGGGCTGAGCTGGGCCGCGGGGCCCACGACCGGTCTGATCGCCTCCTCCAACGTGGCGATGATGCTGGTGACGGTCACCCTTCCGGCGTCCGTGGCGCAGGCGGCCGTGCACGCGGCGACGATGGTCGCGGGCGGGGTGGTGCAGGCACTGCTGATCGTCCTGTTCCCCGTGCGCCGCTGGGGCCCGCACCGGGACGCGCTGGCCGACGCGCTCGCCGCCGAGGCCGACTACGCCCGCCGGCTGCGCCACGACCCGGTCGCCCGGTTCGACCCGGCACCCCTGATGGAGGCCCGCAACGCCGCCACCGTCACCCCGCGCCAGGCCCGCCGCCGCCCGGCCGAGCTGCACGGCGCCCGCGGCCTCGCCGAGCGCATCCGCCCGGTCCTCGCCTCGCTGGCCGACCCGGCGCTGGGCGTCCCGGCACAGGGCCCGGCCCGCGACCGGGTCCGCGAGCTGCTCGCCGCCGCGGCCACCGTCCTCGACGCATGCGCCCACGCGGTCCGGCACGGCACCCCGGTCTCACCACCGGCTCCGGCACTCGCCGCCCTGCGCACCCCCGACACCGGTTCGATCCTCACCGGACCGCCCTCCCGCGCGGCGACCCGGCTGGCCCGCCTCCTGGCGGACGTGGTGGAGGCGGCGGAGGGCCCGCGCGAGCCCCGGCGGCCGGCCGGGCACCACCTGCCCGTCCCGCACCTGCCGCGCCCCACCCTGTTCCAGCTGATCCCGGTCGCCCTGAAGGCGATGCGCGACGAGCTGCGGTCCGCCGCCTCCCCCATCACCCGGCACGCCGTCCGGGTCACCGCGGTCGCCACCACGGGCTACCTCCTCGGCAGCGCCCTCCCGCTGGGGCACGGCTACTGGGCGCCCCTCGCCGCGGTCATGAGCATGCGCCCGGACTTCTCCCAGACGTACAGCCGCGTGGTGGCCCGGCTCGCCGGCACGGTCCTCGGGGTGGCCGTCGCCACCGCCGTCGTCCGGTTCGCCGACCCCGGCACCCGGCTGTCCGCCGCGCTCGCCGTGCTCAGCGCCGGCCTGCTCTATCTGCTGATGCGCACCGGCCAGTTCGCGGCTCAGGCCTGTATCGCGGCGTACGTCGTCCTCCTGCTCGGGATGGCGGGGGAGCAGTGGACCCAGACCGTCCCCGAACGGGTGCTGCTCACCCTCCTCGGCGGCCTGCTGGCGATGCTCTCCTACGCCGTCTACCCGGCCTGGGAGACCCCGCGGCTGCGCGCCCGCCTCGCCGACTGGCTGGCCGCCCAGGGGGGTTACGCCGCCGCCGTGCTGCGCCACCACGCGGACCCCGCGTCGGCCTCCGCCGACGACATCCGGGACGCCCTGCTCGCCGCCCGGGCCGCCCGCGCGGCCTGGCACGCGGCCGTCGCCCGCGCGGAGCACGAACCCGTGCGCCACCGCGGCCTGGCCAGGGTCGCGGCGGACGACGCCGAGGAGGCGCTGACCCAGATGGGCCGGGTGACGATGCTGCTGGAGGCCCACCTCCCGGACCGCGACGCCCCGCCCGTGCCCCCGGCCGCCCGCCTCGCCGACGCCCTGCGCAAGGCCACGGCCCACGGCGCGAGAGCGGTGCGCGAACGCCGGGCCCCGCGGTGGGAGACCGTCGAGGACGCCCTCGCCGACCCGGCCTGGCAGGTACGGGCGGGCGCCGCCACGGCCCTGTCCCTCGCCGACCCCGACCCGGCCGTGCGGGCACTCGCCAAGGCCGTCACCGACCCCAACGCCGACGTCCGCAAGGCCGCGGTCCTGGCACTGACCCGGCACCGCGCCGACGAGGACGCCCGCGCGGCCCTGACCGCCGCGACCGGTGACTCGGACGCGGACGTCCGGGCGTACGCGGCACGGGCGCTGTGACATCGCAGCTGGCCGCCGGCTGCGCATCCAGCGGCGGGCTCATCCGGCGTCAGATCCCCACCGCACCGCTTTTGAACATGTTCAATTCCAGGCGTACGCTGCCGTCATGAGCGATACGAGCGGCAGAGCCGCCCTGTTGAGGCGCATCCGTGCCTGGCTGGTCCTCTTCGTCGTCTGCCTGGTGCTGAGCGGCGTCACGGCCTTCCCCTTGGTGCATGAACTGCGCTGGGCCGAGGCGGCCCTGCGGGCGATGTCCGTACCCGAGTACCTGCCGGGGCTGATGGGGTGGATCGAGCACGTCCGAGACGGGCTCGACACCGTGGACGCCCGCTACCCCTTCATGCTCTACGGCACCGACTGGCTGGCCTTCGCCCACCTCGTCATCGCGGTCGCCTTCCTCGGCCCCTACCGTGACCCCGTACGCAACATCTGGGTCGTCGAGTTCGGGATGATCGCCTGCGCCGGCATCATCCCGCTGGCGCTGATCTGCGGGCCCTTGCGCGGCATTCCCTTGTGGTGGTCGCTGATCGACATGTCCTTCGGGATCTTCGGGGTGATCCCGCTGCACATCGTGCGGCGCGACATCAAACGGCTGGCGGCCCTGTCACCGAACCCCTGGGCGGTGCCCGCCACCTGAGCCGGCACGGGCGGCCGGCACCTGGCCGGCCGCCGCCTCCGGGCCGCGCTGCCGCACGCCCGCAGCGCGGCCCGGATGCGCGGGCCGACCCCCGGAAGCCGACCGTCCTCGCAGGGCGCGGGGGCCCGCTCAGGCGGTTTCCCCCGGCGTGCGGGAACCGCGGCAGTCGCACGCGCGCCACCGCCGCTCGCGACGGCACCGTCAGGCTCCTGACCTGAGGAGGCGCCGTACCACGGCGGTCCTGACCGGACATGCCGATGCCGTCTTCAGCCGGCCTCCAGCCGCGACAGCCGCAACAGCGGGACGCTCACCGGACCACCGGGTGTGGCTGATGGGCCGCACTCATGGCCCGGCCCCGATGTGGGTACTCGCGGACCTGCACGCGACCGAGGTGAGGAGTCCGACATGTCCGAGCCGAACGACCAGGACATGAGCCACCCGCTGGAGCAGGTCACCGGTGAACCCGATGTGCCTCCGGAGGAGGACCCCAGTCGGACCGGGGACGAGGAGACGACGGCCGGTGCGGAGGACGCCGGGGGTGAGAGTCCGCCGCCGGAGGAGACACGGTGACCTCGTCCATCGCCGAGCAGAGTGCTGCTGACCTGGGAGGGAAGGGCAGCATTCTGCTGCGGCAGCGCCGGGACCACGCCACGCTCGACGGGCTGATGAACGCCTGGCTCGCGGCCGGCGCGGCCGACCCGCGTCGCGAGCGGTTGTGGCAGGAGATCGTCCAGCTCGTCTTCAGTCACGCCTTCGCCGAGGAGACCGTGCTGTGGCCGGTGCTGCGGCGGGTGTCGCCGGCGGGTGAGGAGCTGACCGCCCAGGTCGAGGAGGAGCACCAGGCCATCAACGACCTGCTGGCCCTGGTCGAGAAGGCCGATCCGGACGACCCCCGGCGCGACGCGTGGATCGAGGAGGCCTTCGTCCTCATCCGTGAGGACATCCGCGACGAGGAGGACGTGCTGCTGCCGCGTCTGCGCGACGCGCTGGGGGACCGGCGGCTGCGGCGCCTCGGCGCGGCCTGGGAAGCCGTACGCCGTACCGCCCCGACCCATCCGCACCCGGCCGTGCCCCGCCGTCCTCCCGGCAACGCGGTGCTGGGTGTGCCGCTGAGCGGCTTCGACCGCCTGCGCGACCTCGCGCCGGTGCGCGGCCCGTCGTCGCCTCGCGCGGGCCGGCTCGTCGCGGGGCTGATCGCCGCTGGGGGCGTCGTCCGCGGCTGGAAATATCTGCGGCGAACCGCCGCTCACCTGTGACTTCTGTGCGGCATGGGAGCGACGGATGCTTATTCGAAGGTCATCGGGGAACTCCGATGGGACGGTCCGTAGCCGTGAGTTCCTGTGAGGAGAAACAGCACATGTCGACCAGCCCGGCCCAGGTTCCGACCGGCAGCTCCGCGCC
>NZ_MUND01000162.1 GCF_002154375.1 Streptomyces glaucescens
GGCCCTGTCGGGTGGGGAGTCGGTCGTGCCGTCGGAGTGGGCGGTGGAGCGGTTCGGGCGGCAGGCCGGCAGGGTTGCCGCGGCGGTGCCGGTGCAGTTGGCCAAGGCGCACGCGAAGGGTCACGCGGCCCATCTCGCGGCCGGGCTGAAGAGGCGCGGCCCGTACGGGTACACCCTTGCCCAAGCCGTGCGCGAAAACCTGGCAGACATGGCTCGGCAGCTGGGCGAAGCCGTACGCGACGTGCGCGGATACGAGTATGCGGTGATCAATGATCACGCCCTCTTCCCCTATAGGTACGCAGACAGGCCGCGGCCCCTCGAACGCGCTCGGCTCCCCGCTAACACATCCTCGACGCGCCAGCGGCTGCTGACGGCGCACGGGCCGGACCCACAGGAGGGCCTGTTCGAGCTCGGTGACGACCTCACGACGGAGGAGTACCTGGAGCTGCACGAGGCCTTCGAGGAGCTGGGAGCCTCCACAGAACTCGTCTGCGTGTTCTTCACCGCCGACGTGGAGAACGGGATACACGTCATCCACTGGGGCGAGGCTCACCTGGAGCCGGACCGTACCTTCACCTGGCTGTACAGCGAACAGCTCTCCGTGGCTCCCGTTCCGCTGGAGTGATCGCAAGCCGCTAACACCGAGGCGGCTGGTGCCTGGGCCGTCCCTGGGCCGTCCGAGGCTCCCCGAGGCCGACCAACGGTGACAGTCAGCCCCGCCCCCACAGTCGCGAATCCGCAGGTCAGGGCCCTCCGGCTCTACGGGTTTCCCCCCAGGGGTGGCGGTCGGGCAAGATGGGGTGTTTCTCGCCGTGACCGGGAACTGCAGTGACTAGCCCATCGAGCGATTGTGGGCACTGCGCCGGCACTGTACGTTCCCGCTCACGGATCGATGTAGCTCAGGGGGCGGGGATGCCTGGATACGGCCGCGCGGACAGTGAATGGGAAGAGCTTGTACATGCCGGTCGTGGCTTCCTCGTCGAGCGAGCGAAGCTGGGCAAGCTCACCTCGTACACGGAGCTCAACGCGACTCTGGCCAGGCGAACCGGCTGCCGTCCCTTCGACTTCGAGCGTGCTGACGAACGGGCCGCCATGGGACATCTGCTCGGACTGATCGTGGAACGAGACCAGGAAATCGCCCCCTCAGACCCGCCTGTCATGCTCTCGGCCCTGGTGAACTACCTGGGTGCCAACGACGCTGGCTCTGGCTTCTACCAGTTGGCCAAACAGTTTCGGCTTCTGCCCATGAGCGCGTCGGCCGATGAGACGTTCGACTTCTGGGTCAAGCAAGTGAAACAGCTCTACGAACGCCATGGAGCTGGTCCGGCGGAGACCTGAGATCAAGCACCTTGAGTGTCTAACTGCGTGACAACGACGACAGACAGCGGCGGACAACTGCGCACACCTCCGGACCATCGCAGCAGGTGAGTGGCGCACCGTCCCAAGATCAGGCGTTCGCCTGAGTTGCTTCGGGACGAAGAGGTCGTCGCCCAAGGTCTCACCACCCGCTTCCGCCGCCACGGCTTGCTCTGGTCGACGACATGGCGTGGCCGAGGCCAGTGGGGGTGCAGCGAGGCACACGCACACCTGATCCGTTGACGCACCCGCCATCGTGGCTGACTGTCGTCGGCTGAGGTCGCACGAACTACTCCCCGGATCCGGTCAGTTCGAAGGTGTGAAGCCGGCGGACTGGTCGAGGTGGAATGCGGAGCCCGGAGCCGTCGGAGTCCAGCCCGCTCGCAGGGCGAGCCGAACAGCCGCAGCAACACCGGACGGCAGTACAGGCTCAGCCTCACGACCGATCCAGTTACTCGGATGCGGCTGGTCGGTGATGACCACGAGCGTCATACCCGGGGTGGCCGCATGCTCGACCGCGAACGAACACGGTGACCAGGCCAGGCCCTGGAAGCACGTCGGCCTGCCTCGCAGTCGCCAGCGGTAGACCGTGCCATCGACAACGATCCGTCGTGATCCCTTGCGGACCAGTGCCATGACGCCCCCTTCAACAGCCACGATGCTAGCGAGCCCGGCCCCGCCGTCCGTCTCACTTTCCGTCTCTTTCAGGGCCGTTCAGGGTAGTTCAGACGGGACCGGAGGCGGTGGGCGCTGCCACGGTCGGCCGTCCATGAACGCACGTGAACGGCCCCGTCCGAGTCGCTTCGGACCACCACCACAGTTGGAAAGCGTGCATCTGGCTTGGCAACGTGGTGGCGCCGGTTGCGCATGTCGCTCCCCGGACCGGGAGGTCGCCAGTGCAGGCGAATCACGACAATGTTGCGCTTCCAGCCAATTCGCCTTGCCCGTGTCTGAGGTGTCCTAACGTGACCGTCACGCACAGCAATCAGGGGGAACCGTGAGCACACCACCAGTACCGCAGCGACCGCCGCGCCCTGATGAAGTGCTTGCCTTCCACAACGGGGACACGCTGGAGAACATCCCCGTGATCCCCGTCATCCGCGACGAAGCAGCCTCCCGACCGACGCAGTTCCCTTGGAAGGCGACGTTGGCCGGGGGAGCGGTTGCAGCAGTTGTTGGCGTCTGCCTTGCCCTGGTCCTGAACCAGCAGACGAGATCGGGTCATGCTCCCGACGGGAAGACGCTCCCCCAGGCAGCACGCAGCGCCGCAGCGACCGGACACGAGAACACCGCAACCTTGCCGACAACCCGAGAGCCGACCTCTACCTCGTCGAGCGCCCCACCGTCCCGCTCTGCGGGCGCATCGCCGTCGTGCATCCCGGTGACCTACAAGACGCCTGAAGGCCCAGCTGACTGCAGGCCGAAGGCCGAGGTCTGTGTTGCTGGCGCGCCCTGGCATGTAGACGGCATCGAAGGACTGTGCGGCGGCCCCGTGCCTCTCCAGGCCATCCACATTATTTCGCAGCCAGCCACCGGAGGGGATCCCGGAGCCACCTACTGTCTCGCATGGATGGGCAGCAGCGATGGCGCAGGGAAGGACGCCACCCTTCTCGTGAACGCTGCGGGCTATCAGTGTGGTGCCTACCTGGTCGGCTCAGACGGACAGGTGATCCAGGCGGACGGCACCTCTGTCTTCTCGGACAGTCCTCAATACTGCGAGGGTTCCTATCCGGGCACAAGGATGACCTATCCGGGTGTTCTGGACTTTCCGAACGAGGGCGGTGTACAACCGCCCATGTATGTCTGCGTTGCTGAGAACGCGGGCGCCTGAGCGGGAGCGGCAGTGATTACATTCATCGCTGCGCCAGCCGACCGCTGCTGTACAGCAACGAAGTACAGCAACCGCTGCGATCGACCACGACCGTCAGCCGCTCCGAGGCACCGTGCGGCGGCCACCATGACCCCTGGTGACCGATCTCTGTAGAGCTGCGGGTCAGAAGGTGGGCCGTGCCCCTCCCGTGCCCGATCCAGCGGGAACCGACGGGGAACCACAGTGCCAAAGAGCGGGAACCAGTCTTACTGGGTCCCGCTCTTTGTCTGTCCACTGATCGCTGGAAACTCGCTTCAGCGACGACCGATCTGCGGAGCCGGTTGCGGAGCGTTCCCCTGTTGGTCCGCCGTTGGGTAACCCGGGGGAACCGACGGGGGTACGGCGGGACGCGAGGAGGCCCGGCAGGGCGGATCCGCGCACCAGCTCGGGGCCGCGACAGCGGGTGCACTAGACATGACGGGCGAGATAGCGGCGAACGATGCCAGAATCGCGACGATCGCGATCGCGAGCTTGAAAGAGTTTTTCAACGCGATGATCATTTCGCTTGCCCTTTTAGTGATTTCTGCAGCTGGAAAGCGCGATTCCGCGATCGAGCAGACCGCGTGATTGGGGCCGCGAGGATTATGGACGGACGGCCCGGCGACGTGCTCGCACATGTGCCGACTGGTGCGGCGCAACCATCACATGCTGCAGTCTCAGCCTACGCCTCTAGGAGGTGGGAGCAGGCCCGCTGCACGTCCCTGGAGCGGCTCATGCTGACATCCACAGGTGAACCAACAGCACCGGACGTAGGCACCCGCCCGCGGCCCGGTGCGTACGCTCCGATCGGCTGGGGACACGGCGGCTCCTAAATCGGTGTTCAACGGTCTGCTCCGCTTCAGAGCCGGGCCGTCCCTGGGCCGTCAAAGGGCGACCCAGGGGAACCACAACAACCACCAACAGCCCCTCGGTAGACAGCCAGCGCTGCACCGACGCCGCTCGCCCGAGGTGGCTCCCATCCCTCACCACTTCCTGCGCAACACCTGCCGGTGCTGTAGCACCGCACCGCGTGCGGGGCCGTCGGCGGTGGGCCGCCGGCCCCGGGCGGCCGGTTCGGGCGGCGCGGGGCCTGGCGCACTCCTCGGTCAGGAGGGGGTGCCGCGCCCGGCGCAGCCGCACCGCCCCTGCCTCCCGCGGCCCCGCCCTACTGCTGCTGCTTGCGCGCCAGTTCCGCCAGCACCCGGTACAGCGGCTCCGTCGCCCGCCTCCGGTACTCCTGGATCGACCAGCCGTTGCCGTCCGGGTCGTTGAAGTACATGAACGTCGCCCCGTCGTCCTCCGCGTACCGCACCGGCTCCGACACCTCCAGGCCGCGCTTCAGCAGCTCCGCCCGGGCCGCCTCGATGTCGGCCACACACAGCTGGAGGCCCTGGTAGGAGCCCGGCGTCGGCTTCGGGCCCTTGGTCAGTTCCCAGACGCTGTCGCCGAGGGCGATCGAACAGCCGGAGCCGGGCGGGGTCAGCTGGACGATGCGCATGCCCGGCATGACCTCCTGGTCGATGTCGACGTGGAAGCCGACCTTGTCGCGGTAGAAATCCCGGGCGCGATCGATGTCGCTGACGGGCAGCGGGATCACTTCGAGGGTCAGGTCCATCAAGGCCACTCCTTCGTCGACGCCGGCGTCGTGCAGGGCTACGCACCGAACCGCCACCTCGTCTGGCTGAACGGCTGCCCCTTACCGAAGCCGAAAACGGTGCGCGGCGCCACCCGATACACGACGGCGTGTCCCGGACCGTGGTGGAACAGGCCGTCCCGGACCTCGAAATGCCAGAAGTCGCCGTACTTCGCCTCCCAGGCCGCCGCCAGTTCGCGCAGCCGCCCGTCGTCCGTCACCCGCACCGCCTCGCCCTCGACCACCAGGTCGTAGCCGCGGTTCCAGATGTTGGTGCCGGTCGTCAGCGCCACCTGCGGGTTCGCCGCCAGGTTGCGGGCCTTGCGCTCCTGCGGCCCGGTGCAGAAGTGCAGGGCGCCTCCCGACCAGACGGCCGGGAGCGGGGTGACGTGCGGCCGCCCGTCCGGGCGTACCGTCGAGATCCAGAACAGCTCGGCCGCGGCGAGCAGCCTCTCGGCCTGCTCCCAGGGTGTCGCGGTGGCCGTCCCGTCGCTGTAGCGCGGATCGAGCCGGGTGTGCGGTTGTCCGTCGGTCGTCATGAGCGGTCCTCCCACGTCCTCCCAGGTTCACGAGTACAGACCCCGTCCGCCCGGCGAACTCATCGGCACCGTCGCTGCCCGCTCCGGTTAGGCTCGGCACATACGACGTCGATCTCGTACGACCTCGATCTCGTACGACGTGATCCGGACGGGAGGCCTGGAATGACGGCGCCGGGGCGCAGGAGCAGTACCTTCACACGGCTGCTGCGGCACGGCTTCACCGACGCCACCTCCGCCGAGCGGCTGCTGGACAGCGCCGAGCTGGCGCCCGTGCGCAACGACCCGGTCCTGCTGGAGGCGTTGGGCGCCACCGCCGATCCGGATCTCGCGCTGCACGGCCTGGTCCGGCTGCTCGAGGCCCAGCCGTCCCCCGCCGCCCGCCGGCGACTGCTGGACACGGTCATCGCGAACAAGCCGCTGCGCGACCGGCTGCTCGGCGTGCTCGGCGCCTCCGCCGCGCTCGGCGAGCACCTGGCCCGGCACGCCGCCGACTGGCAGGCGCTGGCCATGTACGAGCCGCGCGATCTGCACCCCGGTGTGGAGGAGTTCGAGCGCTGCCTGGCCGACGCCGGCGACCCGGTCACGCTGCGCGTCGCCTACCGCCGCTGCCTGCTGTCCATCGCGGCCCGGGACGTGTGCGGCACGACCGATGTCGCCCAGGCCGCCGCCGAGCTGGCCGACCTGGCCACCGCCACCCTGCGCGCCGCGCTGCGGATCGCCGGGGCCGCCGCGCCCGACGACGCCGCGCTGTGCCGGCTGGCGGTGATCGCGATGGGCAAGTGCGGCGGCCACGAGCTGAACTACGTCTCCGACGTGGACGTCATCTTCGTCGGCGAGGCGGTGGACGGCGCCGACGAGAACAAGGCGCTCAAGGCCGCCACCAAGCTGGCCTCGCACATGATGCGGATCTGCTCCGAGACCACCGTCGAGGGCTCGATC
Source organism: Streptomyces glaucescens (assembly GCF_002154375.1). GTDB lineage: Bacteria > Actinomycetota > Actinomycetes > Streptomycetales > Streptomycetaceae > Streptomyces > Streptomyces glaucescens. Next base: position 6,317 of record NZ_MUND01000162.1, read on the forward strand.
TGGCCGGTGGACGCCAACCTGCGGCCCGAGGGGCGCAACGGCCCGCTCGTCCGCACCCTCAGCAGCCACCTCGCGTACTACCAGCGCTGGGCCAAGACCTGGGAGTTCCAGGCCCTGCTCAAGGCCCGCCCGGTCGCCGGCGACGTGGAACTGGGGGAGGAGTACGTCGCGGCCCTCGCCCCGTTGGTGTGGCAGGCCGCCGAGCGGGAGAACTTCGTCGCCGACGTGCAGAAGATGCGGCGGCGGGTGGTGGAGAACATCCCGGCCGCCGAGGTCGAGCGCGAGCTGAAGCTGGCGCCCGGCGGGCTGCGGGACGTCGAGTTCGCCGTGCAGCTGCTCCAGCTGGTGCACGGCCGGGCCGACGCCTCGCTGCGCAGCGGCACCACCCTGGACGCGCTGCGGGCGCTCGCCGCCGGCGGCTACGTGGGCCGTGCGGACGCCGCCCAGCTGGAGGACGCGTACCGCTTCCTGCGCTCCATGGAGCACCGCATCCAGCTGTACCGGCTGCGCCGCACCCACCTCGTCCCCGAGGGCGAGGCCGACCAGCGGCGCCTCGGCCGCTCGCTGGGGCTGCGCTCCGACCCGGTGGGCGAGCTGAACCGCGAGTGGAAGCGGCACGCGGCCGTCGTCCGCCGGCTGCACGAGAAGCTGTTCTACCGGCCGCTGCTCGACGCGGTCGCCCAGCTCGCCCCCGGCGAGGCCCGGCTCAGCCCCGAGGCGGCCCGCGAACGCCTCGTCGCCCTCGGGTACGCCGACCCCGCCGCCGCCCTGCGCCACCTGGAGGCGCTGGCCTCCGGCGTCACCCGCAAGGCGGCCATCCAGCGCACCCTGCTGCCGGTGCTGCTGGGCTGGTTCGCGGACTCCGCCGACCCCGACGCGGGTCTGCTCAACTTCCGCAAGGTGTCCGACGCGCTCGGCAAGACGCCCTGGTACCTGCGGCTGCTGCGGGACGAGGGCGCCGCCGCGCAGAACCTGGCCCGGGTGCTGTCGGCCGGCCGGCTCGCCCCCGATCTGCTGATGCGCGCCCCGGAGGCGGTGGCGCTGCTCGGCGACGGCGACGGCGGCGGCCTGGAGCCGCGCACCCGCGCCCATCTGGAGCAGGAGATCCTGGCCGCCGTGGGCCGGGCCGGGACCGCCGAGCAGGCGGTCACCGCGGCGCGTGGCGTCCGCCGCCGCGAGCTGTTCCGCACGGCCGCCGCCGACATCGTCGGCTCCTACGGCACCGAGGACCGGCCCGCCGAGGCCGATCAGGGCGCCCTGGTGGACCGGGTCGGCGCGGCCGTCTCCGACCTGACCGCCGCGACCCTCGCGGGCACCCTGCGCGCCGTGGTGCGCGACAACTGGGGCGACGAGCTGCCGACCCGGTTCGCGGTCATCGGCATGGGCCGCTTCGGCGGCCATGAACTCGGCTACGGCTCCGACGCCGACGTGCTCTTCGTGCACGAGCCGCGCGAGGGCGTGGACGAGCGGGAGGCCGGGGAGGCCGCCACCCGGGTCGTCTCCGAGATGCGCCGCCTGCTCCAGATCCCCAGCGCCGACCCGCCGCTGCTGATCGACGCGGACCTGCGCCCGGAGGGCAAGTCGGGGCCGCTCGCCCGTTCCCTGAAGTCGTACGGGGCGTACTACCGCCGCTGGTCCCTGGTCTGGGAGTCCCAGGCCCTGCTGCGGGCGGAGCCGGTCGCCGGGGACGCGGACCTGGGCCGCCGGTTCGTCGAGCTGATCGACCCGCTGCGCTACCCGGCGCGCGGGCTCGACGAGGAGGCCGTGCGCGAGATCCGGCGGCTGAAGGCCCGTATGGAGTCCGAGCGGCTGCCCCGCGGCGTCGACCCCAAGCTGCACGCCAAGCTCGGTCCGGGCGGCCTGTCCGACGTCGAGTGGACCGTACAGCTCCTTCAGATGCGGCACGGCGCCGCCCACGGGGCGCTGCGCACCACGCGGACCCGCGAGGCGCTGGCGGCGGCCCGCGAGGCCGGGCTGATCTCCGCCGAGGACGCGGAGATCCTGGACGAGGCCTGGGTCCTGGCGACCCGGGTGCGCAACGCGGTGATGCTGGTCAGGGGCCGGGCGGGGGACACCTTCCCGTCGGACGTACGGGAGCTGGCCGCCGTGGGCCGCTACCTGGGGTACGGGCCGGGGCACGTGGGCGACATGCTCGACGCGTACCGGCGGACGACGCGCCGGGCCCGGGGCGTGGTCGACGAGCTGTTCTACGGCGCCTGAGCGGCCTGCGGCGAGCCCCGCACCGCGCTCACCGGCGCCGGCTCCGGTTCCGCCGGTGCGCGCCGGGTCATCGCCACCCCGAGCAGCACGACCGCCATGCCCGCCACCACGCGCGCGCCCACGTCCTCCCCGAGCACCAGCGCGCCCAGCGCCACCGACACCACCGGCAGCAGGTAGCCGACCGTCGCCGCGCTCGTCGCGCCCTCGTCGGCGATGAGGCGGTAGTTGAGGTGGAAGGTCACGCCGGTGCCGAGCACCCCGAGCGCGGTCACCGCGAGGAGCGCGGTGAGGTCGGTGTCCACCGGCCCCGCCACCGGCAGGGCGAACGCCGTCCAGGCGGTGGCGGTGAGCAGTTGCGCCGCCGACAGCGCCAGCGGGGCCCGGCGGTCGGTGAGGTACCGGGCCATGTACGCGAACGCCACGGCGTAGCTCGCGGCGGCGGCCAGCAGCGCCGCCGCGCCCCAGCTCAGCAGCCCCGAACGCTGCCAGGGCGCGAAGATCAGCAGCGTGCCGGCGAAGCCCAGCAGCAGCCCGGCCAGACGGGTCCGGCCCAGGCCGCGATCGGTGCCCAGCAGCACGCCGATCAGCAGTGACCACAGCGGCGTCGTCGCGTTCAGCACCCCCGCGATGCCCGAGTCGACGGTCTGCTCGCCCAGGCTGAACAGGGCGAACGGCAGGGCGTTGCAGAACAGCGCGGCCACCACGAGACGCCCCCAGACGGCCCGGTCACGGGGCAGCCGCTGGCCGGCCCAGCGGGCCAGGAGCAGCAGGACGGCGGTGCCGAGGACGCAGCGGGCGATGGTGATCTGGGCGGGGGAGAGGCCGTGGTTGAGGGCGAGTTTGATCCAGAGGAAGCCGGAGCCCCACAGGAGGGCGAGGACGGCCATACGGAGGCTGGAAGCGAGGGACATGCCTCCACGGTCCGCGCGTTCCGGCTTGAGGACAAGTGAAGAGTTCTGGATGCATGGTTAAGCTGGACTACATGCAGCTTGATGTGCGACGGATGCAGGTGCTGCGGGCCGTGGTCGGCAGCGGCTCGGTGACCGCGGCGGCGGCCCGGCTCGGGTACACCCCGTCCGCGGTCAGCCAGCAGATCGCGGCGCTGGAGAAGGAGGCGGGCGCGGAACTGCTGGAGCGGGTGGGGCGCGGGGTGCGGCCCACGGCGGCGGGCCTGCTGCTGACCGAGCACGCCGACGCGATCGCCCGGCAGGTCGCCGAGGCCGAGACCGCGCTCGCCGATCTGCTGGCGGGGCGCACGGGCCGGCTCTCGGTGCGTTACTTCGCGACGGCCGGGGCCGCGCTGGTCGCCCCGGCGGTGGCGCGGCTGCGGGCGCTGCACCCGGGAGTGCAGGTGGAGCTGCGGCTGGCCGATCCCCAGGACCCGCTCCCGGACGTGCGTGAGGGGCGGGCGGACCTGGCCCTGGTGGTGGGCCGGCCGGAGCCCGCCGGGGACGGCGTCCAGGACGGCGTACGGCTGCTGCGACTGCTGGACGACCCCTACCTCGCCGTCCTGCCCAAGGGGCACCCGCTGGCGGCCCGGCGCAGCCTGGACCTGGCGGAACTGGCGGGCGAGCCGTGGGTGGGCAGCGAGTGGCCGGGGCCCTGCCTGGACGCCCAGCTCGCGGCCTGCGCGGCGGCGGGCTTCCGGCCCCGGTTCGTCGTCGACAGCGAGGACTACCTCACGGCGCAGGGGTTCGTCGCGGCGGGCCTGGGCGTCACCCTGATCCCGCGCCTCGGCCTCGGCGGCCGGCACCCGGACGTCGTCGTACGGCGCCTGAAGGCCCCGGAACCGGCCCGCACCATCCACGTCGCCCTCCGCCCGACGACGCCCGCACAGCCCGCTCTGACCGCGTTCCTGGAGGCACTGCGCGAGGCGGCGAGGGGCGGGCCGGCGGTCCCGTAGGCGGGTCTTCCGCACGGGACGGTGCGCGGCCAGGCGGGGGTGTCACGCCTTGGTCGGCACCAGGGCCCGGGGCGCGGGCGGGTGCGCCAGCCTCGGCAGGGCGTGCGGCAGCGCGCCGTACCAGACGCGGACCACCCCGTAGCCGAAGGCCAGGCAGAGGAGGCCGCCCACCGCGTCCAGCCAGAAGTGGTTGGCGGTGGCGACGATGACGACCAGCGTGGCCGTCGGGTAGAGCAGGCCCAGCACCCGTACCCACGGGACGGTGGCCAGCGCGAAGAGGGTCAGTCCGCACCACAGGGACCAGCCGATGTGCATCGACGGCATCGCGGCGTACTGGTTGGACATGTGCTTCAGGTCGCCGGAGGCCATCGATCCCCAGGTCTGGTGGACCAGGACCGTGTCGATGAAGCCGCCGCCGTTCATCAGGCGGGGCGGGGCGAGCGGGAACAGGTAGTAGCCGACCAGCGCGACACCGGTCGTCGCGAACAGCACCAGGCGGGTCGCCGCGTAGCGGCCGGGATGGCTGCGGTAGAGCCACACCAGCACGCCGAGCGTCACCACGAAGTGCAGCGTCGCGTAGTAGTAGTTCATGCCCACGATCAGCCAAGTCACGGCGTTGATCGTGTGGTTGACCGACTGCTCGACGGCTATGCCGAGCTGCTGCTCGGCCTTCCAGATCCAGTCCGCGTTGCGCAGCGCCTGCGCCTTCTGCTCGGGCACGGCGTTGCGGATCAGGGAGTACGTCCAGTAACTCACCGCGATCAGCAGGATCTCGAACCACAGCCGCGGACGGCGCGGTGCGCGCAGACGGCGCAACACGTTTGGCGCGCTCTGTCCCGATTCATCCGCGACATCGTCCGCGACGGTCTGCGGAACGGCCTCTTCTCGGCCTTCCGGGGTCGTCACGGTCGTCTCACTCATGGGCACAGAGTCTGCCAGAAAAGCGTTCCCTCCCCGATCATCCCCCGGTCGGGTCCTGGTCGCATGTTCTACCACCGCCGGACAACCCTCCGTACTACGGGCGTACCGCGCCCGGCCTCGGCGCTCTCCGCCTTACGGACGATTCCGGTCCCCAGGGGCGGAAGCGGTCGAACCGCGCACCACCAGCTCCGGCATGAACACGAACTCGCTGTGCGGTGCGGGCGTCCCGCCGATCTCCTCCAGCAGCGTGCGCACCGCGGCCTGGCCCATGGCCGGCACCGGCTTGCGGACGGTGGTCAGCGGCGGATCGGTGAAGGCGATCAGCGGGGAGTCGTCGAAGCCGACCACGGAGACGTCCCGGGGGACCTCCAGGCCGAGCTGGCGGGCCGCGCGTATCGCGCCCAGCGCCATCATGTCGCTGGCGCACACCACCGCGGTGCAGTCCCTGTCGATCAAGGCCGTGGTGGCGGCCTGGCCGCCCTCCAGGGTGTACAGCGAGTGCTGGATCAGCTCCGACTCGACCACGTCGGCGGCCAGCCCCAGCTGCTCCTGCACCGCCCGGACGAACCCGTCGATCTTCCGCTGCACCGGCACGAACCGCTTCGGGCCGAGCGCCAGCCCGATCCGGGTGTGGCCGAGCGAGACCAGGTGCGTGACCGCGAGGGTCATCGCGGCGCGGTCGTCGGGGGAGATGAACGGCGCCTGCACCTTCGGCGAGAAGCCGTCGACGAGGACGAACGGCACGCCCTGGGCCCGCAGCTGCTCGTAGCGCTGCATGTCGGCGGTGGTGTCGGCGTGCAGTCCGGAGACGTAGATGATCCCCGCGACGCCGCGGTCCACCAGCATCTCGGTCAGCTCGTCCTCGGTCGAGCCGCCCGGGGTCTGGGTGGCGAGCACGGGGGTGTAGCCCTGCCGGGTCAGCGCCTGTCCGATGACCTGGGCGAGGGCCGGGAATATGGGGTTCTCCAGCTCGGGCGTGATCAGCCCGACCAGGCCGGCGCTGCGCTGCCGCAGCCGCACGGGGCGCTCGTAGCCGAGGACGTCGAGGGCGGCCAGCACGGACTGGCGGGTGGTGGCGGCGACGCCGGGCTTCCCGTTGAGGACGCGGCTGACGGTCGCTTCGCTCACCCCCGCCTGCGCAGCGATGTCCGCAAGCCGTGTGGTCACAGGGTGGGACTGTACCGGCCGGGTGTCGGCTTGCCCACCAACCGGGCGCCGGGTGCGAGTTGACCGGCGCACTGCGGGTTGCTGCGACATGGCGTCCCCTCATGAAATGAACGGCAAGAGCTTGCAAGTCTTGCACAACACCGACCGTACCCGCTCAAGGCCGTAGAACAACGGTCTCACAGCGGTCTACGGCAGGTCACGCACGGATAACTTCGGTGATGCCTTGCACTTTTTTTCTGCAAGGTCTTTCGCAACTATTGCATCGCTGTTACGTTCACGTCGCCCGGCTGCCTCCCCCATCGGCACAGTCGGCAAGTCGGCAGGGAGTGGCAGACGGGGCCGCGCCCTGTCAGGGCCCAGGCGGCCCACCACTCGGGCTTTCACCCTCAAGGAGAACTCATGCGGCGTGGCATAGCGGCCACCGCGCTGGTGGCGTCCCTCGCCCTCGCGGCGACGGCCTGCGGCGGAGACGACAGCAGCGACAGCTCGGACGGGCCGGTCACCATCACCTGGTGGGACACCTCCAACGCGACCAACGAGGCGCCGACGTACCAGGCGCTGGTCAAGGAGTTCGAGGCCGCCAACAAGGGCATCAAGGTCAAGTACGTCAACGTCCCCTTCGACCAGGCGCAGAACAAGTTCGACACGGCCGCCGGCTCCAAGGGCGCCCCGGACGTGCTGCGCTCCGAGGTCGGCTGGACCCCGGCGTTCGCCAAGAAGGGCTTCTTCCTGCCGCTGGACGGCACCGAGGCCCTGACCGAGCAGGACAAGTTCAAGACCAACCTGATCGAGCAGGCCAAGTACGAGGGCAAGACCTACGGCGTCCCCTTCACCACGGACACCCTGGCCCTCGTCTACAACAAGGCCCTGTTCGAGAAGGCGGGCGTCGAGGCCCCCAAGACCTGGGACGACCTGAAGAAGGCCGCCGCCACGATCAAGGCCAAGACCGGCGTCGACGGCTACTGGGGGTCCACCCAGGCCTACTACGCCCAGTCGTTCCTCTACGGCGAGGGCGCCGACACCGTCGACGTCGACGCCAAGAAGATCACGGTCACCTCGCCCGCCGCCAAGAAGGGCTACGCGACCTGGCAGAGCCTGTTCGACGGCAAGGGCCTGCACAAGGCCGACACCACCGCCGACGCCTACGCCCACATCCAGGAGGCGTTCGTCAACGGCAAGGTCGCCTCGATCATCCAGGGCCCGTGGGAGATCACGAACTTCTACAAGGGTTCCGCCTTCAAGGACAAGCAGAACCTGGGCATCGCCACCGTCCCGGCCGGCTCCACCGGCAAGGCCGGCGCCCCGACCGGCGGACACAACCTGTCCGTCTACGCGGGCTCGGACGAGGCGCACCAGAAGGCCGCGCTGAAGTTCGTGAACTTCATGACCTCGGCGAAGGCCCAGGAGACCATCGCCCTGAAGAACAACACGCTGCCGACCCGCGACGACGCCTACACCGCCAAGGTCAAGGCCGACCCGGGCATCGCCGGCTACCAGACGGTGCTCTCCGCCGCCCAGCCGCGCCCCGCGCTGCCCGAGTACAGCTCGCTGTGGGGCCCGCTCGACGACGAGCTGCTGAAGATCGCCGGTGGCAAGGTCTCCCTGGACGAGGGACTGGGCAACGCTGAGACCGCGATCGCCAAGCTGGTCCCGGACTTCAGCAAGTAAGCCCGCGTGGCCGCCGGATCCTCCGGTTCTCGAGGGGGGAAGGATCCGGCGGCCATCGGCCTGTGAGCCGTACCGAAACTTTCCAGAAGGTGTCGAACCATGACAGTCGCCATCGACCGTGCGACCGGCAAGCGGAGCGGTGACCGCGATCCCCGGCCGGGCCTGGGCCGCCGTTTCAAGAACAGCTACCAGAGGTACTGGTACGCCTACGCGATGATCGCCCCGGTGATCCTCGTGCTGGGCGCCCTCGTGCTCTACCCCCTGGCCTACGGCTTCTACCTGACGCTCACCGACGCCGACAGCCTGAACTCGGCCCGCACCATCGGCGTCAACGAGATCGAGGCCACCTACAAGTTCATCGGGTTCGACAACTACGCGGACATCCTCTGGGGAGAGACCGCGTACGACCGCTTCTGGTCGCACTTCATCTGGACCGTCTTCTGGACGGCCGCCTGCGTCGCCCTGCACTACTCCCTCGGCCTCGGTCTCGCCCTGCTGCTCAACCAGAAGCTGCGCGGGCGCACCTTCTACCGGCTGATCCTGATCCTGCCGTGGGCCGTGCCGACGTTCACCACCGTCTTCGGCTGGCGCTTCATGCTCGCCGACAGCGGTCTGATCAACTCCGGCCTCGACTTCCTCGGCCTGCCCACCCCGGCGTGGCTGGAGGACACCTTCTGGCAGCGGTTCGCCGCGATCATGGTCAACACCTGGTGCGGTGTGCCGTTCATGATGCTGTCGCTGCTCGGCGGCCTGCAGTCGATCGACAGCACGCTGTACGAGGCCGCGGAGATGGACGGCGCGAGCCGCTGGCAGCAGTTCCGCTACGTCACCCTGCCCGGCCTGCGCACGGTCAGCTCCACGGTGATCCTGCTCGGCGTCATCTGGACCTTCAACCAGTTCGCGATCATCTTCCTGCTGTTCGGCAACACCGCCCCCGAAGCGCAGATCCTGGTCACCTGGGCGTACCAGCTCGGCTTCGGACAGCAGCCGCGCGAGTTCGCCGAGTCGGCCGCCTACGGCATCCTGCTGCTGGGTGTCCTGATCGTCTTCACCTCCTTCTACCGCCGCTGGCTGAACCGCGATGAGCAAGCCGCGATCTGAGGCAGGAGCCCCCATGAGCACCACGACCATCACCACGTCCGCCGCCGCGGACCAGGCCGGCCAGGCCCCCGCGCCCGCGAAGGCGCGCGGGCGCGGCGGGCGCGGCCTCGCCGGGACCCTCACCTCCCACGGCCTGCTCGTCCTCGCGAGCCTGATCGCCCTCTTCCCGATCGTCTGGCTGGTCTTCCTGTCCCTCGGCCCGGACAAGGACGACTATCTGCACCCGGGGCGCATCTGGTCGACGATGACCCTGGACAACTACAGCTTCGTGCTCCAGGAGACGAACTTCTTCGACTGGCTGAAGAGCACGCTGATCGTCTCGCTCGGCACCACCGTCATCGGCGTGATGATCGCGGCCACCACCGGCTACGCGGTCTCCCGCATGCGCTTCCCCGGCTACAAGAAGTTCATGTGGGTGCTGCTGTGCACCCAGATGTTCCCGATCGCCGTGCTGATCGTGCCGATGTACCAGATCCTGTCGGAGCTCCAGCTCATCGACACCTACCTCGGCCTGATCCTCGTCTACTGCTCCACCGCGGTCCCGTACTGCGCCTGGCTGCTCAAGGGGTACTTCGACACCATCCCCTTCGAGATCGACGAGGCCGGCCGGGTCGACGGGCTCTCCCCGTTCGGCACCTTCTTCCGGCTGATCCTGCCGCTCGCCCGGCCGGGCCTGGCGGTGGCCGCGTTCTACAGCTTCATCACCGCCTTCGGTGAGGTCGCCTTCGCCACCACGTTCCTGCTGGACGACGAGAAGTACACCTTCGCCGTCGGCCTCCAGAGCTTCGTGAGCGAGCACGACGCCCAGCGCAACCTGATGGCCGCGACCGCGGTGCTCATCGCGATACCGGTGTCCGCGTTCTTCTACCTCGTGCAGAAGAACCTGGTGACCGGCCTCACCGCGGGCGGCACGAAGGGCTGAGCGCCGCCCGAGAAGACTCCCGCGCCCTGTCCGCGCGGGTGGCGGCCCCGGCCGCGGCGTCCATCCGACCCCGCTGTCGCCGCGGCCGGGCCGCCTCGTCACCCCACGCGCCCCGCGCCGTACCCACGCTTCCATGACCTCGAATCGGTTACACATCAAGGACGCCATGAGCCAGCACACTGCCGACCCGGCACCGAACTCCGCCGTCGCCACCGTCGCCAAGCGCCGCGACTGGTGGCGGGACGCGGTGATCTACCAGGTCTATCCGCGCAGCTTCGCCGACAGCAACGGCGACGGCATGGGCGACCTGGAAGGCGTACGCTCCCGCCTCCCGTATCTGCGCGACCTCGGCGTGGACGCCGTGTGGCTCAGCCCCTTCTACGCCTCCCCGCAGGCCGACGCCGGATACGACGTCGCCGACTACCGGGCCGTCGACCCCATGTTCGGCAACCTCCTGGACGCCGACGCGCTGATCCGCGACGCCCACGAGCTGGGCCTGCGCATCATCGTCGACCTGGTGCCCAACCACTCCTCCGACCAGCACGAGTGGTTCAAGCGCGCGGTCGCGGAGGGCCCGGGCTCGCCGCTCCGGGAGCGCTACCACTTCCGCCCCGGCAAGGGCGAGAACGGTGAGCTGCCGCCGAACGACTGGGAGTCCATCTTCGGCGGACCCGCCTGGACCCGGGTCACCGAGCCGGACGGCACCCCCGGCGAGTGGTACCTGCACCTGTTCGCCCCCGAGCAGCCCGACTTCAACTGGGACCACCCGGCGGTCGGCGACGAGTTCCGCTCGATCCTGCGCTTCTGGCTGGACATGGGCGTCGACGGCTTCCGCATCGACGTCGCGCACGGCCTGGTGAAGGCCGAGGGCCTGCCGGACCTGGGCTCCCACGACCAGCTGAAGCTGCTGGGCAACGATGTCATGCCGTTCTTCGACCAGGACGGCGTGCACGAGATCTACCGCCAGTGGCGGCTCGTCCTCGACGAGTACGCCGGTGAGCGCATCTTCGTCGCCGAGGCCTGGACCCCGACCGTCGAGCGCACCGCCAACTACGTCCGCCCCGACGAGTTGCACCAGGCGTTCAACTTCCAGTACCTGGGCACCCACTGGGACGCCGAGGAACTGCGCGGGGTCATCGACCGCACGCTGGAGGCCATGCGCCCGGTGAACGCCCCGGCGACCTGGGTGCTGTCCAACCACGACGTCACCCGGCACGCCACCCGCTTCGCCAACCCGCCCGGCCTCGGCACCCAGATCCGCACCGCCGGCGACCGCGAGCTGGGCCTGAAGCGGGCCCGCGCGGCCACCCTGCTGATGCTGGCGCTGCCCGGCTCCGCCTACGTCTACCAGGGCGAGGAGCTGGGCCTGCCGGACGTCGTCGACCTGCCGGACGAGGTGCGCCAGGACCCGGCGTACTTCCGCGGCGAGGGCCAGGACGGCTTCCGCGACGGCTGCCGGGTGCCCATCCCGTGGACCCGCACCGGCTCGTCGTACGGCTTCGGCAGCGGCGGCAGCTGGCTGCCCCAGCCGGCCGAGTGGGCCGAACTGAGCGTCGAGGCGCAGCAGGGCGTGCCCGGCTCCACCCTGGAGCTGTACCGCTCGGCGCTGGCCGTCCGCCGCGACCAGCCGGACCTCGGCGCGGGCGACGCGGTGGAGTGGCTGAAGGCGCCCGAGGGCGTGCTGGCCTTCCGGCGCGGGGAGTTCACCTGCGTCGCCAACACCGGCGGCGAGTCGGTGACCACCCCGGCGTACGGGCGGCTGCTGCTCGCCAGCGGTGAGGTGCTGGAGGGCGACGGGGACGTGAAGCTGCCCGCCGACACCACGGTGTGGTTCAGCACGGCTGTGTAACTTCTTGCAGCAACTTCCGACGGCCCGCTGCCCTTTTGGGCAGCGGGCCTTTAACATCTGGCCACCGCAAGGTTTCTGCAAGATTTCAACCACCCCTTCGATGGTGAAGGAACCCCACATGGCCAGCAGCAGAACCGTCTCGGGCGCTGTCGCGCTCGCCGCGGCGGCAGCCTTCCTGGCGCCCGCCACCGCCGCCCACGCCGCCCCTCCCGGCACCAAGGACGTCACCGCCGTCCTCTTCGAATGGAACTTCGCCTCGGTGGCGAAGGAGTGCACCACCCGCCTCGGCCCGGCCGGCTACGGCTACGTGCAGGTCTCCCCGCCCGCCGAGCACATACAGGGGTCCCAGTGGTGGACCTCCTACCAGCCGGTCAGCTACAGGATCGCCGGACGGCTCGGCGACCGCACCGCCTTCAAGAACATGGTCGACACCTGTCACGCGGCCGGAGTGAAGGTCGTCGTCGACACCGTCATCAACCACATGGCCGCGGGCAACGGCACCGGCACCGGCGGGACGTCGTACACCAAGTACAACTACCCCGGCCTCTACTCGTCGTACGACTTCGACGACTGCACCGCCCAGATCAGCAACTACCAGGACCGCTGGAACGTCCAGCGCTGCGAACTGGTCGGCCTCGCGGACCTGGACACCGGCGAGAACTACGTGCGCGGCGCCATCGCCGGGTACATGAACGACCTGCTCTCGCTCGGCGTCGACGGCTTCCGCATCGACGCCGCCAAGCACATGGACGCCGCCGACCTGGCGAACATCAAGTCCCGCCTGACCAACCCTTCCGTCTACTGGAAGCAGGAGGTCATCCACGGCGCCGGCGAAGCCGTCCAGCCCACCGAGTACACCGGCAACGGCGACGTCCAGGAGTTCCGCTACGCCTACGACCTCAAGCGGGTCTTCAACAACGAGAACCTCGCCTACCTGAAGAACTACGGCGAGGGCTGGGGCTACCTCAAGAGCTCCGGCGCCGGTGTCTTCGTCGACAACCACGACACCGAGCGCAACGGCTCCACGCTCAGCTACAAGGACAACGCCACCTACACCCTGGCCAACGTCTTCATGCTGGCCTGGCCCTACGGCGCGCCCGACATCAACTCCGGCTACGAGTTCACCGACCACGACGCGGGACCGCCGAACGGCGGCCGGGTCGACGCCTGCTGGCAGAGCGGCTGGAAGTGCCAGCACGCCTGGCCCGAGATCCAGCGCATGGTCGCCTTCCGCAACGCCACCCGCGGCGAGGCCGTCACCAACTGGTGGGACAACGGCGGCGACGCCATCGCCTTCGGACGCGGCAGCAAGGGCTTCGTGGCCATCAACCACGAGTCCGGCTCCCTGACCCGCACCTACCAGACCTCGCTGCCCGCGGGGACGTACTGCAACGTGCAGAGCAACACCCCGGTGACGGTGAACTCCAGTGGCCAGTTCACCGCCACCCTCGGTGCCCACACCGCGCTGGCGATCCACGCCGGCAAGTCCGGCTGCTAGCAGACCGGCCGGCCAAGGGTCGTGGAACTGCTTTCCGTCGCTTTCACGACCCTTGCTGCAACACTTTGCGCGGCGCTACCGTCGCGCCCGGGGTCGGACCCAATGAGCCGTCATCGCAAGGAGTTCACACCTTGATACCCATCAGGCCGGCGCCTGCCGAGCGCCGCACCGCACGAGGCAGACGGGTCGCGGCCGTCACCGTCGCCGCGCTCGCCGCCGCCCTCGTGCAGCCCCTCGCCGCCCGTGCCGCCACGCCGCCGCCTCCTCCCTCGGACGCGGCCCTGGCCAAGGCGCCCGCCCGGCACGACCTCACCCGCGAGCAGTTCTACTTCGTGCTCCCGGACCGGTTCGCCAACGGCGACCGGGCCAACGACAGGGGCGGTCTGACCGGCACCCGCCTCGCCACCGGCTACGACCCCACCGACAAGGGCTTCTACCAGGGCGGCGACCTCAAGGGCCTGACGCAGAAGCTCGACTACATCAAGGGCCTCGGCACCACCGCCATCTGGCTCGCCCCCATCTTCAAGAACCAGCCCGTGCAGGGCGAGGGCGCCAACGCCTCCGCCGGGTACCACGGCTACTGGATCACCGACTTCACCCAGGTCGACCCGCACTTCGGCACCAACGAGGACCTGGAGACCCTCATCTCCAAGGCGCACGCCAAGGGCATGAAGGTCTTCTTCGACGTCATCACCAACCACACCGCCGACGTCGTGGACTACGAGGAGAAGTCCTACGGCTACCTCGCCAAGGGTGCCTTCCCCTACCTGACGAAGGACGGCGAGCCCTTCGACGACGCCGACTACGCGGACGGCAGGCGGACGTTCCCGGCGGTGGACTCCGGCACCTTCCCGTACACCCCGGTCGTCGCCCCCGACAAGCAAAACCTGAAGGTACCGTCCTGGCTCAACGACCCGGCGATGTACCACAACCGCGGTGACTCCACCTGGGCCGGCGAATCCGCCACCTACGGCGACTTCGTCGGCCTCGACGACCTGTGGACCGAGCGTCCCGAGGTCGTCGAGGGCATGGAGAGGATCTACCAGCGCTGGGTGCGCGACTTCGACATCGACGGCTTCCGGATCGACACCGTGAAGCATGTCAACACCGAGTTCTGGACCCAGTGGGCCACCGCCCTCGACGCCTACGCGGCGAGGAAGGGCCGGGACGACTTCTTCATGTTCGGCGAGGTCTACTCCGCCGACACGAACGTCACCGCCCCCTACGTCACCGAGGGCCGCCTCGACTCCACGCTCGACTTCCCCTTCCAGGACGCGGCCCGCGCCTACGCCTCGCAGGGCGGCAGCGCGAAGAAGCTGGCGTCGGTCTTCGGCGACGACTACAAGTACACGACCGACAAGGCCAACGCCTACGAGCAGGTCACCTTCCTCGGCAACCACGACATGGGCCGCTTCGGGACCTTCCTCAAGCAGGACGACCCGGACGCGAGCGACGCCGAGCTGCTGAAGAAGGCCCGCCTCGCCAACGAGCTGATGTTCCTCAACCGGGGCAACCCGGTGGTCTACTACGGCGACGAGCAGGGCTTCACCGGCGCGGGCGGCGACAAGGACGCCCGTCAGACGATGTTCGCCTCGGAGGTCGCCGACTACCTGGACGACGACCAGCTCGGCACCGACCGCACCCACGCGGCGGACGCCTACGACCCGAGAGCACCGCTCTACCGGCAGATCAGCGCTCTCGCCAAGCTGCGCAAGGCGCATCCGGCCCTTGCCGACGGCGTCCAGACCGAGCGCCACGCCGCCGACGGCCCCGGCGTCTACGCCGTCTCCCGCACCGACACGAAGACCGGCACCGAGTACGTCGTCGCCTTCAACAACGCGGACGAGGCGAAGACGGCCACCTTCGCGGCCGGCTCCGCGAACATGCGCTTCCGCGGCCTCTACGGCACGGACGGCACCGTCCGCTCCGACGCCGACCGCAAGCTCACCGTCACCGTCCCCGCCGGATCCGCCGTCGTCTACAAGGCGTCCGGCAAGCTCCCCGCCCCCGCCGCCGAGCCGACCCTCACCCTGGAGGCACCGGCTCCCGGCGCCACCGGCACCGTCGAGCTCACGGCCGGAGTCGGGGGCGGACAGCTCAACCGGGTCGTCTTCGCCGCGCAGACCGGCAACGGCAAGTGGAAGACCCTCGGCTCCGCCGACCAGGCCCCGTACAAGGTCACCCACACCATCGGCAAGGACGTACCCGCCGGTACCGCCCTGCGCTACAAGGCCGTGGTGATCGACTCCAAGGGCCGCACCGCGAGCGCCATGGCGGCCTCCGTCACCGGCACCCCGCCCGCCGAGGAGGTCCCTACGGCCTCCTCCCGCGACCACGCGATCGTCCACTACAAGCGCGCGGACGGGAACTACGCCGACTGGGGCCTGTACGCCTGGGGCGACCTCGCCGACGGCGAGGCCACCGAGTGGCCGAAGAGCCACCCCTTCACCGGCCGGGACGCCTACGGCGCCTTCGCCTACGTCAAGCTGAAGCCGGGCGCCTCCAGCGTGGGCTTCCTGGTGATCGACCAGCAGGGCAACAAGGACGTCTCCGCCGACCGCACGATCGACGTCACCAGGACCGGCGAGGTCTGGATCGAGCAGGGCAAGGACACCGTCCGCACCGAGCGGCCAACGGCCGACTACCCGGCCCCGGACAAGACCAAGGCAGTCCTGCACTACCACCGCGCCGACGGGAACTACGACGGCTGGGGCCTGCACGTCTGGACGGGAGCCGCGAACCCCACCGAGTGGTCGAACCCCCTGGAGCCGGTGAAGACTGATGCCTATGGCGCGGTCTTCGAGGTGCCGCTCACCGAGGGTGCCACCAGCCTCAGCTACATCGTCCACAAGGGCGACGAGAAGGACCTGCCCACCGACCGGTCACTGGACCTCAGGGCGGACGGCCACGAGGTGTGGCTGTTGAGCGGCCAGGAGAAGCACCTGCTGCCGCAGCCCGCGGGCTCCGCCGCCGCGGTCGACCTGACCACCTCCAAGGCGGTCTGGATCGACCGGGACACCGTCGCCTGGAACGGCTCGGACGCCGCCGCCTCCACCCAGCTGCGGTACTCCCGCACCGGTTCCATCAAGGCCGGGAACGGAATCCTGTCCAGCACCGACGAGCGCTGGCTGCGCCTGGACAGAACCACCCTCACCGACGCCCAGAAGGCGAAGTTCCCGCACCTGAAGGACTACACCGCCTGGTCCGTCGACCCGCGCGACCGCGACCGGGTCCGCGAGGCCCTGCGCGGTCAGCTCGTCGCCTCCCAGCTGGCGGCCAACGGAGCGGCGCTCTCGGCGACCGGCGTGCAGATCGCCGGCGTGCTCGACGACCTCTACGACGCCACCGGGGCGGACCTCGGTCCCACCTTCAGCAAGGGCCGTCCCACCCTCGCGGTCTGGGCCCCCACTGCCCAGAGCGTCCAGCTGGAGCTGGACGGTTCGCTGAAGCCGATGCGCCGGGACGCCGCCACCGGCGTCTGGTCCGTCACCGGCCCGGCGTCCTGGAAGGGCAAGCCCTACCGGTACGTGGTGAAGGTCTGGGCGCCCAGCACCCGCGAGATCGTCACCAACAAGGTCACCGATCCCTACTCGGTCGCCCTCACCACCGACTCGAAGCAGAGCCTCGTCGTCGACCTCGCCGACAAGGCGCTCGCCCCGAGCGGCTGGAACAGCTACGAGAAGCCGAAGGCCGTGCCGCTGAAGGACGCCCAGATCCAGGAGCTGCACATCCGCGACTTCTCCGTCGAGGACCGCACGGCGAGCGACTCGGGCACCTACCTGGCCTTCACGGACAAGGACAGCGACGGCTCCCGGCACCTGAGGAAGCTCGCCGACGCGGGCACCTCCCACGTCCACCTCCTCCCCGCCTTCGACATCGCCACCATCCCGGAGGAGAAGGCCGACCGGGCGACCGTCGAGTGCGACCTGGCCTCCTTCCCGGCCGACTCCGACAAGCAGCAGGAGTGCGTGGCGAAGGCGGCGGCGAAGGACGCCTACAACTGGGGCTACGACCCGTACCACTACACGGTCCCCGAGGGCTCCTACTCCACCGACCCGGACGGCACCACCCGCACGGTCGAGTTCCGGAAGATGGTCAAGGCGCTCAACGA
>NZ_MUND01000163.1 GCF_002154375.1 Streptomyces glaucescens
GGAGAAGGTCGCGGTGAGGTTGTCCCCTCCGGAAACTCGATGAGGACCAGGTCCACCGGGGCCAGGGCCCGTTCGCGTCGCTCGACCGCTTCGAGGTTGGCGGAGATGTCGTCGCGGGGCGCCGTCCATGACCTCGCCGCGCTGGAGAACATGCCGGCCGGACTCCATGACCGCGTCGACCGTCGCCCCGGCCCGTGCCTCCTCGTACACGTGCGCCGTCAACAGCGCCATGACCTCCGGGTAGTTCAGCAGCAGTCCGCGCTCGCGGCGCCGCTGGGCGACATCCTCCGCCACGTGGACCAGCAGGCGTTCCTGCTCATGCGGAGTCAGATGCATTCGGCCCCCTCTTCTGGTTCGTCGCTCTCATCGGGGCTGCGCGCGTCGCCGGAACATCACAGTGCGTGCCCCTGGCGCGTGCGCCGCGGTTCGATCTTCCTAGAGGAGCGGAGGCCCACGGAGCGGACTACTCCCTGTGGCCCCTGATGGAAGGAACCGGAGGCGCGGGTGGCGCGGGGCGCGACGGCGGGCACGCGGACCCGCCCCTCGCGAGCGGTGAGCGCCGGAACCGCACGCCCCGGCCGCCGGCCGCGCCGCACTCGGTGAACCGGGGCCTCGCGGGTTGGCCGCGTGATCCACCGGGAGGAGCCGGTCGGGCCGTGGTCACCGGGCGGGTGCCGGCCGTCCCCCGCCGAGGGGTTCACCGGCCGGCCGGCGGCATCGAGCCCGTCATCGAAGGGGACGGCGCGACCGATGCGGCAGAGGTAAAAACTTCCCAATAGGGGTACTTCGGTCCACAGTGGTAGCAGCACTGTCGTCATAGGAGGCGATCATGCTCCTCCTCGGAATCATCCTGCTGGTCGTTGGATTCGTCACCGGCATATCGATCCTGTGGACGATCGGGATCATCCTGGCGGTCATCGGCGCGATTCTGTGGATCATGGGATCCATGGGACACGCGGTCGCCGGCCGCCGTCACTACTGGTGAGTCGTCCCCAGCGGCACCGTGCCGTCCCTGGTTGACTGCCCGCCGGCCACGGCAGGCCGTACACCGGGCCGGTACGCCGCCGGCATCCGCCACACAGTCACGTCACCGTGGTCTCGGCACGTTCTCTTCGAGTCCACTCGGCCCACGTGCCGGAGACCGTCAGATCCCATGGCGCAGGATCAGATGGGGAGCACGGCGCGTGAGCCAGGCGGTGGCCAGGCCGATGGCGGCTCCGGCGGCCACGTCGCTGGGGTAATGGGCGCCGCTCTGCACCCGCTCGAGCGCCACCATGGCGGCGGGCACCGCACACGCTGCTCCGGCGGCGGGCCAGGCGGGTGCCACGGCGGCGGTGAACGCCACCGCGGCGGCGGTGTGCCCGGACGGGAAGGAGGAGGAGTCGGGGCGGTCGTCGACCTCGTCGTGAGGGAACCACTCCCTGGGCGGCCGGGGACGGTCGGCCAGCTGCTTGCACAGGCCGTTGGAGACCAGCTGAGCGACGACCAGGGCGGTCAGGCCGGCGGCCGCCGCCCGCCGCCCGCGCCATCCGCCCAGCGATGCCATCGCCGCTGCGGCGGCGCACCACAGCTTGCTGCTCTCCGCGGTCTCCTCGACCGCCGAGAGCACCTTGCCGACGCCCGGCGGGATGCGGGAAGCCGCCTGCTGTGTCATCACCCGGTCGAACTCGCCCAGCTCCGTCAGCCATCTCATGAACCCCATGTATCCCGGAGTGCGCCGGGACAAGCCTGCTCGTGCCCGTGATCAGCCTCTCCCGCCTGCCGCCCGACGATCACACGTCGTCCAGCCGGCGCACGTCCTCCGCGTTCCAGGTCCGGGTGTCGCGCGGCTCGGTGTAGGGCTCCCGGCCCGGCGGCAGACCGCCCGCGATGGCCCGCTGCCGTACGATCTCCGCATCGAACTCCAGGCCCAGCAGGATGGCCAGGTTGGTGATCCACAGCCAGACGAGGAAGACGATGACGCCGGCCATGGTGCCGTAGGTCTTGTTGTAGGAGGCGAAGCTCGCGACGTAGATCGCGAACCCGGCGGAGGCGATCATCCACATCACCAGGGCCAGGGCGCTGCCGGGGGTGATCCACCGGAAGCCCTTGACCCTGGCGTTCGGGCTCGCCCAGTACAAGATCGTGATCATGATGGTGACCAGGACAATCAGTACAGGCCACTTGGCGATCGACCACACCGTCAGCGCGGTGTCCCCGATGCCGAGCGCCTGCCCGGCGCGGCCGGCCAGACCACCGGTGAAGACCACGATCAGCGCGCTGATCACCGCGAGGACCATCAGCACGACCGTCAGCGCGACGCGGATCGGGAGGATCTTCCACATCGGGCGGCCTTCCGGCATGTCATAGACGGCGTTGGAGGTTCGGATGAACGCCGCCACATAGCCGGAGGCCGACCAGACGGCCAGCACCAGGCCCACGATCGCCATGACGGACCCGACCCCGGCGTTCCCCTGGAGCTGCTCCACGGCCCCGGTGATGATGGTGCGGGCCGCGCCGGGCGTGAGCTGCTCGAGGTTGCCGAGCACCGTGTCGGTGGCCGACCTGCCGGCGATACCGAGCAGGGAGACGAGCACCAGCAGCGCCGGGAACAGCGACAGCACGCCGTAGTACGTCAGAGCCGCCGCGCGGTCGGTCAGCTCGTCGTCCCTGAACTCCCGCAGGGTGCCCCTGAGGACGGCCCCCCAGGCCCGCTTGGGCAGCTTCGTCGGCGCATCCGGTTCCCGGCGCTCCACCTCGGGCCCGGGCCCGGCCTCCTCGGGCGTCGGCACTTCGGGTGCCCGCGCCTCACCGCGGCCTTGGTGCGCCTTGCGCCCGGGAAGATGCAGCCTCGCCATACCTTCCGGATAACCCCGAAGGCCTTGCCTACGCCGCCGGGAACGCCCGACACGCCGGGAGGCGGGCTTCCCGTGCCTCGGGCGTCATGGGGTGACGGTGGCGGCCGGCGGGTCCCAGCGGCGGGTGCGCGGCACCGTATCAGGGACGCCGTAGTCCTTCTTCAGGTGCTCCGGGATGGCGTAGTGCATGACCCGTCCGCGGGTGAGCGAGGACAGCTCGAAGACGGTGGTGAGGTGACCGAGACGGTCCAGGGCCCACGCGCCGAGCGGCGAGCGGTCCTCGATGGTCTCCAGGACGCCGAGGAGATGCGGGGCGGCCTTGACGACGGTGTCCCACGCCGTCTTGGGCACATCGAGCCAGTCGGCGCAGGTGTCGCCGACGAGGTAGCGGATGAGCGCGGAGACGATCGGGTCGAAGAACGTTCCCGGGACGACTTCCTCGTACAGGTCGATCAGCTGCCGCGTCAGGTGCGCGCCCTCCTCCGACGGACCCATGTGCCGGAGCATGTAGAGGTCCAGGAACCGGCGCGCGTCCTCCAGGGTCTTCGGTACGGCGTCCTGGTCGACGCCGAGCATCGCGCCGACCACCCGCCAGGCGTAGAAGTAGGCGTGCGCGCCCTCCTCGGTCATGTGGACACCGAGGCGGTGCAAACTGTCGAGGACCAGCAGGGAGAAGAACATCTGCCCGCCGATCATGTCCTCCTGACAGATCGGCACGCCCAGCGCGGCCGTGTCCCAGCGGTTCTCCCGCCGGAGGTGGTGGCGGATGGAGGCGTGCAGCAGGCGGACCTTCTGCGCGGCGGGGACGAAGCGGCTGCCGGCCTCGAACGCGTCGGGCTGCATGAGGTGGACGGTGAACTGGCCCGTCTCCGCCATCCGCTTGGCGGGGTACTTCAGCGAGTGCGTCGCCGACAGCAGCTTCGCCACGTGCGGCACGACGTAGCAGGCCGGCATGGACGCGAAGGACAGCGCCGTGGAGATGTGCACGTTGTTGTCGATGAAGAACAGCCGCGCCCGCTCCATCTCGCCCCAGTCCACCCACGCGGGTGGCGCGCCGGTCACCTCGAGGTACTCGCGGGCGACCTGGGGCAGCCCGTCCGGCAGCGGCGCTCCCACGGTGGAGACGTACCGCATCAGGGTGTTGAACTGGCCCACCTCCCCCCGTTCGAAGAGGGTGGCCACGGTCGCGTCGGCGAGTTCGTCGCCCGCGTCGCGCAGGGCGTCCAGCGACGCCTCGGTGTGGGCCATGACAGCACTCCTTCGTCTGTGTCCTCGGCGGTGCCGGCCGGACAGCGGGTCAGTACTGGCGGCGCGTGACCGAGTGCGCCAGGGCGCACAGGACCGTGCCGGCAGCCGCGGGCAGCGGCAGCGCGTGCAGGGCGGCGAGCGCCTCGTCGACACGCTCGGTGATCATGGCCTCCACACGGTCCGGCGCTTTCAGCCGCCGCATCAGCTCCCGCAGCTCGTGCACACCCTCACCGTCGGGGTCCGGGCGGCCGAGCAGCTCACGCATGCGCTCGCGCTGCGCTTCGCCGGCCAGCCGCCACGCCTCGGCGAGCAGCGCGGTGGGACGGTGGCCGCGTACGTCGTCGCCGTTCGCCTTGCCGGTGACCCGCTCCTCCCCGAACAGGCCGAGCAGGTCGTCGCGCAGCTGGAACGCCTCCCCCAGCGGCAGGCCGTAGGCGCGGTACCCCGAGCACAGGTCGTCGCCGGCCCCCGCCAGGACGCCCCCGATCAGCAGGGGGTGCTCAACGGTGTACTTGGCGGTCTTGTAGCGGATCACCTTCAGGGCGGCCGCCGTGTCGGGAGGGCCGGCGGTGTGCAGGATCTCCAGGCACTCCCCCGCGATCAGCTCCCGCGCCAGGGTGCCCCACAGCGGGCGGGCCCGGCCGAGGTAGGCGGCGGGCAGGCCGCTGGTGGCGAACAGCTGTCCCGCGAGCGACATCAGCAGGTCGCCGACGAGCATCGCCAGCGACCGTGCCCCGCGCGCCGCGCCGGGCCGGTGGGCGACGGCGGGCCGCAGGGCCAGGTGAGCGGTGGGACGGCCGTGCCGCAGGGGGCTGTCGTCGATGAGGTCGTCGTGGACGATGGCCGCGGCGTGCACCAGTTCCATGGAAGCCGCCACCCGCACCATGGCCTCGCTGTCCGGCTGGCCGGCCGCCCGCCACCCCCAGTAGCAGAACGCCGCGCGCAGCCGTTTGCCCTCCGCCACCACCGACTCCAGTTGCTCCGCCACTGGAGCGAGTTCCGCGTCGATGTCCGCCAACTGGTCCGCCTCGGCGCCCACGAACCCGCGCAGCACCGTGTCGACGCGCGCCTTGAAGGCAGACACGTCCCACTTCTCAGTCACCGTCACCCGCCCGCCGGGCGAGGACCTGCTGCGCCAGGATCTCCAGGTGGGCCGGCGGGACCGCGGCGTACCGGTCCAAGGCCAGGCGGCCGCGCGCCATCAGGTCCCGCTCGGCATCCGCCGCCAGCTGCGCCGCGTCCGAGCGCCGTAACAGCCCCCGTATCGTCCCCAACGCCGACCCCACCGTGCTCAACGCGAGATCGGCGAGCCCCGCCACCAGCAGCACCGCATGCTCGTCCAGGCCGTCACGGCGTCCACCGTCCCCGGTCACCCGCTCTCCCCTCCCACAGCGCCGGTGACGTCATGCGGCGCCACCACATCCAGCCTTGCTCCCGGGTCGATCCGGCGAGGGAAGAACTCACGAACGGGTGAACAGCGTCTCGTACGAGCTGTTGCCCGAGCCGAGTCGCGGCTGGTATCCGTTCCACACTCCGGGCTGATCCGGGTGCCGTCGGTGCTCCTCCTCGGCGGACTCGGCCGCAGGGTCGGCCCGCGCACCATGCCAACGACAGGAGTGACGACCATGCCCCCCACGGGACACACAGCGGCACACTACGGTGCGGTCGGCGTGCTGGTCGGCGCTCGCCTGGGTGCCTATCCGCACGCCAACTCGCTGCTCGTGCGGGGTGCGACGGCATCCCTGGTCGTCGATCCGTCGCTGTCGCTCGTCGGCACCGCACCGCCCGCGGACCTGGTCCTCGTCAGCCACGCGCACGAGGACCACATCGCCGGTCTCGGCAGCTACGACGTGCCCGTCCACATCCACGAGGACGACCTGCCCGCGTTGCGGTCCCGCGCGGCGCTGATCGCCGGATACGGCCTCCCGCCCGACGCGGCCGACGAGGCCGACGCGACCGTGCGGGACCACTTCCACGTCCGGGGACGTCCGGACGCGACCGGCTTCGAGGAAGGGACCGTGTTCGACCTCGGCGGGCGCACCGTGACGGTCGTCCACCTCCCCGGGCACACCGTGGGCCACTGCGGCTTCCTGATCGAGCCGGACGGCTTCCTCTTCGTCGCGGACATCGATCTGACGTCGTTCGGCCCTTACTACGGTGACGTCGGCAGCAGCCTCGCGGACTTCGAGGCGTCCATGCGCCGGTGCGGGGAGATCGACGCACGCTGGTACGGCACCTCCCACCAGAAGGGCGTGATCGAGGGCGCCGCGGAGTTCCGGCGCCGGCTCGGCACGTTCGCCGGCGTGGTGGAGAAGCGTGAGGCGTCACTCCTGGCGTTCCTCGGCGACCCCCGGACCGTCGAGGAGATCGTCGGGCACCGCCTGGTCTACCGGCCGCACGTCGAAGGCCCGCACGTCGGACCGGTGGAACGCAGAACGGCGGTACAGCACCTTCACCGGCTGCTGAGCGAAGGACGGGTGGCGGAGGTGGAGGAGGGACGGTTCCGCGCGACGTAGCCGGACCTGGCCCGGCCTGCGCTTCCAGGTCGCGCCGCGTCGGCGGTGTTCGGAAGTTCAGCGGCTTCGCCGGCGGGCTGGAGCGGTCATTTCGCTCTTTCCCGTGTGCGGGCCAGGAACGGGCCTTACGGTGGTGGCGGCCACTCCCGGGAAAGCACACCCGTGGCGCGTGGCCGGCGGCTGTGCCTTGACGGACCAGCGAGTTCAGGGGGTAGCGGGGGTGCGCTTACGGATCGAGGCAGGCGACTCAAGCGACGAAGGTCCGGACGGGCAGGCAGCGGCACGTCTGACCGGCGACTTCGCCGATTGGCTCGCACAGGACCGGGCCGTGTCCCTGCACACCGGCATCCGCCGGGTCCGTCCGGAGTCGACTGACGGTGCGATGTCCGGTGACCTGGTCGAATGGATCAGTCTCGCGATCTCCTCAGGCTTCTCCACCACCGCCTTGGTCTACGCCCACAAGTCCTTCCGGGCCTCCCTGCCGCCACGCCTCAGGGCCGGCGCCCGCATGGTGATCGAGCACGGTGACGTGCGCGTAGTGGTGGAGAACGGCACCGAGCAGGATGCGGTGCGCATCGCTCGGGCCCTCGCCTCGCCACCCGAGAGCACGGGTAATGCCGGTTCCTGACCCTGCTCACAGCCGGGCCGTCCTGATCGGGATCGGCGCCTACACGCACCCCGATCTCAAGCCACTGCCCTCCGCGGCAGCCGGAGCCAGGCGACTGGCCACCCTGCTGCGGGACAGGACCGTGTGGGGTCTGCCGCCCGAACACGTCACCGAGCTGGGCGCGGAGTCCTCCACGGACCAGATCCTGCAAGCCGTGCACGGCGCAGCACGGCAAGCCACGGACACCTTGCTGGTGTACTTCGCGGGGCACGGACTGCGTGACCGCGCGGAGCGGCTGTACCTGGCGCTGGCCGGAGCCGACGCGGATCAGCCCGAGATCGGGACGGTCTCCTACCGGGCACTGCGCAACGTGCTGCGACAGTCCGGTCACCGGGCTCGATACCGCCTCACCGTCCTCGACTGCTGCTACAGCGGCCTGGCGGGTGCCATGTCCGCCTCCACCACACCCACCCGCGCCGACCTGGCCCGTGCCCTGGACGAACGCCAGGCGCAACAGATCGACGACACGGACTACGGTGACTGTGTCCTGACGTCCGCTCCGCCGACCAGGCCCTCCTTCGCACCGCCCGAGGCGGCGTACCCGGAGTTCACCGGCGCACTGATCGACATTCTGGATCGCGGCGTCATGGGCGCGGGGCCCACGCTGAGCGTGGACGACGTCTGGCAGCGTGTCAGACACCGCCTGCGTGAGCGCGGGAGCCCCGAACCGCAGCAGTTCGCTCAGAACGGGGTTGCTCGCCACGTTCATCTCCACAACCGGGCGGTGACCGGGCTCAACCCGTCCTCCGAAGAGCCTGTCCTCCGACGCGTCGGCGAGGCGGACGATCCGCCCGTTCAGGTCCGCGACGGCCGCTCCGCCGACCGCGTCCCTCGGGACCCCGAGCGGCGCAGGACGATCCTGCGGGACCCCAAGCGGCGCGAGACGATCCTGCGGGACCTGGAGCGAAGCAACAGGACACTGGACCGGGCGATGCGGCGCTCGAGCCGTCCCCGCAACCTCTGGACACGCGTAGCTCTGCTGGCCGTCACGGGATCCGCCCTCGCCGGAGGGATCGGCTACGCACTCTGGGCGTCCTGGCCCGACGGAGACCGGCAAGGTGCCGGTTCCTCGAAGTCGTCCGCACCCGCGCAGACCACCACCGCTCCACCCAGCAACCGCTCCTCCGCCCCCGCTCGCCAGCCGGACGGTTCACCGGATCTCGGCAAGCAGGCAGTGAATTCGAAGGCCATCATGCGCCTGCCCCGCTGCACGGAAACCGACTCCTCGGTGACACTGAGATTGACCTCGGCACGGAACAGTTACCACGCGGAACACACCCCGACCTTCGTTCTCAACATCACGAGCCCATCCGCATGCAGGGTCAATGTCATCCCTGAGTCGGTCCAGCTCTCCATCGCACCCGCGCTCGACAACCTGCCGATCTGGAGCTCGACGTCCTGCACCGCGCAGCCCCGGGACCGATGGATCGCTGCATCACCGAAAACCCCGGCCGTAGTCACCTACCGCTGGAACCGCCTGCCCAACAAGTCCTGCGACATCACAGAAAAGGCAGAGGCCGGCGTCTATGTCGCCACCGCTTCGCTCGACTCCCTCTTCATCCCGGACGCACGCACCAGCTTCGTCCTCAGCGCGGACTGACCCCGTGTGAGCCCGTCCCGTGCGGTGCGCGCGTCGAGGGGCCAGGGCAACCATTCGGCGGTGTCACGAGTCTTGCCGACGATCACACCGTGATCGCACTGACGAGGAGACCATCATCACCGCCATACGCAAGACCCTGACCGCCACCGCAGTCGTCGGCGCCGTTCTGGCGGGTTCGGCCGCCTGCGGCACCGTGGAACAGCTGTCCGCCGGGAAGAAGCTCGACGAGGCCTTCGAGAAGCTCGGCAAGGAGAAGTCGATCTCCTTCGAGTTCGGCCTCGACACCGACGCCCAGAGCCTGAGGGCGCTGGACGCCTCGACGGACCCGGAGCCCGGCGACGAGATGCCCGACGAGGTCGCCGACCTGCTGAGTGGCGCGAAGATCACTGTCACCGTGCAGTCGAAGAAGCCGCTCGACGAGTCCGGCGAGAAGGACTACGTCGGCATGGCCATGAAGGTCGGCACCAAGGACGGCGACCTCATCGAATACCGGGTCATCGGCGACCACACCTACATCCGCTCCGACATCGACTCGCTCGGCAAGGTGATGGGCGCACCCGTGCCGTCGGCGAAGGACCTGCCCCCGGGGGCGAGCGGGCTCAAGGATGTGCTCGAGGGCAAGTGGGTGAAGATCGACATGAAGGAGATGGAGAGGACCGCCGCCGAGATGGGGGCGGAGCCCGGCGCGAAGCCCTCGCCGGAGCCCACCCTCGACGCCAGGACCCAGCAGCGACTGCTGGAGGCGCTGCGCGAGACCATCGCCCGCGAGGTCGACTTCAAGAGCGCTGGTGAGAAGGACGGCTCCGAGCACATCACCGCCACCGCTCCGTTCCGTACGCTGATCACGGAGTTCTTCGACGAGATCCGTCCGCTCGCGAAGAAGCTGCCGCCGGGTGCGGAGATGCCCACGGAGAAGGACTTCAAGGACGCTCCGAACACCAAGGTCACGGCCGACTTCACGCTCGAGAACGGCGAGCTGACCGAGGTGTACGTCGATCTCGCCAAGCTGGCCGAGGACGCGAAGGTGAAGAAGCTGGGCCTGGTGGTGCGGATGAGCGAGGGGCAGGCTCCCACGGCCCCGGCCGGCGCCACCGAGCTCGACATGGACGAGATCCTGGGCGGATTCGGCGCCGCGATGATGGAAGCGGAGGGCGTCGGCGAGGAGGGCCTCCTGGAGGAGGACTTCACCGAGGACGCGGCGTAGGCACACGCCCGGACCGAGCCGAGGGGCGCGGCGAACGCGGGCGCGCCCCTCGGAGCACGACGGCCCCTCGGGTCGGGAGCCGACGGTGGTCAGCGCGTGATGCGACTGGGGTCTGTCGCCAACGCCGTGGGCCCGGGGATCGAGGACCGGGACCGGGGACCGGCGACCCGGGTCTACGGCTTGGTCCGCCGCTGACAGCACGATGGCACCCGGGCGGGGACTGTCACGCAACTTCGTGCCCAGGCAGACACGTCTCCCGCCGTAACTGGGTCCTACCCGCGCAGACGCGGGATCGAGGCGACCGTCCCGGTGCCCGCCGACCGCGTCCGCGACCCCAGAAGCTCGGCTCCGTGTGACCGAGGGGGCCGGCGGGCTGACGTGACGTGTCCCCGAATGCCCTGCCCCACGGCCCGGCCGAAGGTAGGGTCCGGATGTGCGTTGATCTTCCGGGCGGCGGCCCTGTGCAGCCGCAGACGGTCCAGGGCGGCCCTCGACGAAGGGGCCGCCCCAACAGGCATACCCGTCATACCTCGCGGAGATACGCACCATGACTGCTCAGCAGCCACTCACCTACGACGCACTCGTCGAACTCGCCACCGCGGACCCGGCCGTCGTCGGCCTCGTCCTCAAGGGTTCCCGAGCCCACGACGGCATGACCACCCAGCACTCCGACCACGATCTGTACGTGGTCCTCGCCGATGACGCCACGACCGATCTCACCCGGCTCGCGGGCCACCGCACCGCCGAACTGGACCTCGTCATCGTCTCTCTCACCGAGTTCCGCGCAGCCGGAATGCCCGGTTCAGAACGCTACGCCCTCGCCCGAGCCCGGATCGTGCTCGACCGGCTCGACGGAGACATCGCCCGGATCCTCGCCGACAAGGCACGCCTGGGTGCCGATGAGGCATTCCAGAACGCCGGTGGCTGGCTCGACGCCTACGCCAACTCGCTCTACCGCTCCGTCAAGAACCACCGAGACGGCCAGGACCTCGCCGCTCGCCTCGACGCCGCGGACAGCATCCGGTTCCTGATAGAGCTGCTCTTCGCTCTCGACCGGCGTCCCCGCCCCTACAACAAGTACCTGGAGTGGGAGCTCGCCCGGCACCCGCTTCCGGGCTGGGACACCGACGGCTTGCTCCGTGCCGTGGACCGCGTGTCGGCAACAGGCGACGTATCCCTGCAGCGGTACCTGTTCACCCGTGTCGAGGCGGCGGCCCGGGAGGCCGGACACGGCGAGGTGCTCGATGCATGGGGCGAGGACCTGGATCTCATGCGACCGCAATAACTGATCATCCAGACCCCTCCGTCCCCGCACCCGTGCCGCCAGCGCTGGGGTCTCCTCCGGGACGGGCCTGCCGGACGCAGCAGCGCCCCCAGCCGCAGCGCCGTCGGCGCCTGACACCTCGCCGGCTATCCCGCCCGTGCCTGCGGCCGATGAGATGCATCCCGGGATCCAGCTGCTGCTGGGAGATCGAGCCGCTCAGCCCGAGCTGCTGCTGACCGGGAAAGCACTGACCGACCAGGGCCGCGTCGTGACCGTGATGCTGGAATCCGGCGGGACCAGCACCCAACTGCGCCACATCATCGCCGGCCGCCCCCCGCGGACCCCGGTGCGCACCAGCGTCGGCGCGATCATCGCCGCCCGCCTGTGCGCCGCGCAGGCCTACCCGCCACACTCACCAGCCCGCACCACCCCGAGGACGTCCTGGACGATGAACTGCCCTTTTCCCCGACGTCCGCGCGGTCGTCCACGGGGCCCGCGGCCCGCACCGTCACCGAAGCCCTCACCTACCGCGCAATGGTCGAATGCGCCAGCTGCGGCGTCCCCGGCGAAGACCTCTGCCCGGCCTGCCTCGACTGGCCCCTGTGCTCCACCTGCCCC
>NZ_MUND01000164.1 GCF_002154375.1 Streptomyces glaucescens
CGCCGTACGGCGGGGGTCCGTACGCGCGGTGGTCGGGACCCGCGCCGCCATGTTCGCTCCGGTGCGCGACCTCGGACTGGTCGCCCTCTGGGACGACGGCGACGACAGCCACAGCGAGCTGCATGCGCCCCAGCCGCATGCCCGGGAGGTGCTGCTGCTGCGCGCCGCCCAGGACAAGTGCGCCTTCCTGATGGGGAGTTGGAGCTGCACGGTGGAGGCCGCGCAGCTCGTGGAGACCGGCTGGGCCCGCCCCCTGGTCGCCGGACGTGAGCAGGTGCGGGCCGCCGCCCCGCTCGTGCGCACCGTGGGCGACCAGGACCTGGCACGCGACGAGGCGGCGCGGGCGGCCCGGCTGCCGACCCTGGCCTGGCAGGCCGTCAGGGAAGGGCTGAGGCACGGGCCGGTGCTGGTGCAGGTGCCCCGGCGGGGGTACGTGCCGCGGATGGCCTGTGCCCGCTGCCGGGAGCCCGCCCGGTGCCGGCACTGCGCGGGCCCGCTGGAGGCGCAGGACGCCGGGGCGCTGCGCTGCGGCTGGTGCGGGCGGGGGGAGGAGTCCTGGCACTGCCCGGAGTGCGGGTCGTTCCGGCTGCGCGCGCAGGTCGTCGGGGCGCGGCGGACCGCGGAGGAGCTGGGCCGGGCGTTCCCGGCGGTCCCGGTGCGGACGTCGGGGCGCGAGCATGTGCTGGACACGGTGCCGGGAACGCCCGCGCTGGTGGTGAGCACCCCCGGAGCCGAGCCGGTCGCCGAGGGCGGTTATGCCGCCGCGCTGCTGCTCGACGGCTGGGCCATGGTGGGGCGGCCGGATCTGCGGGCCGGCGAGGACGCGCTGCGGCGCTGGATCGCGGCCGGTGCGCTGGTGCGTCCCCAGGGGGCCGGGGGGACGGTCGTGGTCGTCGCCGAGCCGACGCTGCGGCCCGTGCAGGCGCTGGTGCGGTGGGACCCCGTGGGGCACGCGGTGCGGGAGCTGGCCGAGCGGGCCGAGCTGGGGTTCCCGCCGGTGTCCCGGATGGCCGCGGTGTCGGGGACGGCGGAGGCGGTCACGGAGTTCCTGGGGATGGTGGCACTGCCGCAGGAGGCCGAGGTGCTGGGGCCGGTGCCGGTGCCCGTCGCCGCTCCCGGGCGCCCCCGGCGGCCTGGAGCGCCCCCGCCGGGGGAGCAGTGGGAGCGGGCCCTGATCCGGGTGCCGCCGGGCCGTGGGGCGGCGCTGGCGGCCGCGCTGAAGGCCACCCAGGCGGCCCGGATGGCGCGGGGGAGCGGGGCGCTGGTCCGGGTGCGGATCGATCCGCCGGACATCGGGTGAGCGGCTGGACATCGGTGAGCGGTCGGGCGTCGGAGCAGCGGTCGGGCGTCCAAGGAGTGGCCGGACATCGGGGGAGCTGAAGGGCGGGTGCTGCGCGGGACCGCGGGGTGCTGCCAGGTGGCCGCAGGGCACTGCCCTCCCGGGGCGGTGCGTCGGGAGGGCAGTACGAAGGGGGCCGCATCGGCGCGTTCGCCTCGGCGGTTCGGCGGTTCGGAGGGGACCGGGTCGGCGGCTCGGCGGTGTCAGCCGTTGCGCGGGCTGGGGAACGCCGTCGGCCGGGCCTCGTCGCGCAGCGCCGGGCTGCCCGCCGTCGGCTGGGTGGGCATGGAGCGGGCGGCCGGGACCGTGGGCACCGTCGGAAGACCGGGGCCCACGTCGACCGTGCGGGTGCCCGTCGGCTCCGTGCCGCGCTCGGCCTCGGCGGCGGCCTGGGCGGCGGCGCGGCGGGAGCCGTACCGGCGGTGGACCGCCTGCTTGGTGACTCCGAGGGCGGAGCCCACCGCGTCCCACGAGAAGCCGAGCGAGCGGTCGAAGTCGACGGCGGCCGTGACCAGGGTCTCGACACTGTCCCGCAGCTCCTGGGCGAGTCGGACGGTCGGGGCGGGGGCGCGTCCGTAGACGACGAAGCCCGTGGAGGGGCCGGAGCGGCGCGGGCGGTAGACGTTGCCCAGCTGGGCGGTGAGCGTGCGCAGCGCGTCCACCTGCCGGCGGACCCGCTCGATGTCCCGCACCAGCAAGTGCAGGCTGGCCCGAGCCTGGGCGTCGTGGGTTGCGTGGTCGGCCATGAACAAGCCTCTCGAACCGGCGTTGAGGAGAAAGGATCGGGCCGCGATCGCGGCCCGTAGTGGTCAACTCTTTCTTGACCAACGCGGATTCACGCCGCTGGTCACGCCCAGGGGGCGTATGGGCATCGGCGTACGCCCCCAGGGGTGATGGTGCGCGGTGCTCCCGGCCTGGGGTTTCCCCGTCGGCGGCTCGGCCCGCCGTGGTCATAGACTGGTGCGCTGCCCGACCAACTCCCGTCCGAGAGGCCCGTGCCCGCCCATGAAGCTCGTCTTCGCCGGTACCCCCGAGGTCGCCGTTCCCGCCCTGGACGCACTGCTCGCCTCCGGGCGGCACGAGGTGGCCGCCGTCGTCACCCGCCCCGACGCGCCGGCCGGGCGGGGCCGCAGGCTGGTCGCCTCGCCCGTGGCCGAGCGGGCGGAGGAGGCCGGCGTCGAGGTCCTGAAGCCGGCGAAGCCGCGGGATCCGGAGTTCCTGGACCGGCTGCGCGCCATCGCCCCGGACTGCTGCCCCGTCGTCGCCTACGGCGCGCTGCTGCCGCGGGTCGCCCTCGACATCCCCGCCCACGGCTGGGTCAATCTGCACTTCTCGCTGCTGCCCGCCTGGCGCGGCGCGGCCCCCGTGCAGCACTCCATCATGGCCGGGGACGAGATCACCGGCGCCTCCACCTTCCTGATCGAGGAGGGGCTCGACTCGGGACCGGTCTACGGCACCGTCACCGAGGAGATCCGCCCCACCGACACCAGCGGCGACCTGCTGACCCGGCTCGCCTTCGCCGGGGCGGGGCTGCTGGCCGCGACCATGGACGGGATCGAGGACGGCGCCCTCAAGGCCGTACCGCAGCCGGCCGACGGCATCACGCTCGCGCCCAAGATCACCGTCGAGGACGCGCGGGTCGACTGGGCCGCCCCCGCCCTGCGGGTCGACCGGGTGGTGCGCGGCTGCACCCCGGCGCCGGGGGCGTGGACGACCTTCCGCGGTGAGCGGCTGAAGCTGGTTCAGGTCGCGGTCGTGCCCGAGCGCACCGACCTGGCGCCGGGCCGGCTGTCCGTCGGCAAGAACAACGTGTACGTCGGCACCGGCTCGCACGCCGTGGAGCTGCTGTGGGTGCAGGCCCAGGGCAAGAAGCCGATGCGGGCGGCGGACTGGGCGCGCGGGGTGCGGATCGCCGACGGGGAGACCGTCGGAGAGGCCGCCGGGGCCTGAGGTCCGGCGCGGCGGCCCGGCATCCGACCCCCCGGCACCGACGTACGCTGGTCGCACACCGTACTCAGAAAACCGGAGCACTTTTTTCGTGAGCGACACCTCCCGGCGGCCCCGCAAGACCGGCAAGCCCTATCGCCGGCCCAAGAAGGACCCCGTTCGCGTCCTCGCCTTCGAGGCGCTGCGCGCCGTGGACGAGCGGGACGCCTACGCCAACCTCGTGCTGCCGCCGCTGCTGCGCAAGGCGCGCGAGAAGGAGGGGCCCGAGAAGTTCGACGGGCGGGACGCCGCGCTGGCCACCGAGCTGGTGTACGGGACGCTGCGCCGGCAGGGCACCTACGACGCGGTGATCTCCGCCTGCGTCGACCGGCCGCTGCGGGAGGTCGACCCGCCGGTGCTCGACGTGCTCAGCCTCGGCGCGCACCAGCTGCTCGGCACCCGCATCCCCACGCACGCCGCCGTGTCCGCCACCGTGGAGCTGGCCCGCGTGGTGCTCGGCGACGGGCGCGCCAAGTTCGTCAACGCCGTACTGCGCAAGGTCGCCCAGCACGATCTGGACGGCTGGCTGGAACGGGTCGCGCCGCCCTACGAGGACGACCCCGAGGACCACCTCGCCGTCGTCCACTCCCACCCCCGCTGGGTCGTCTCCGCGCTGTGGGACTCCCTCGGCGGCGGCCGGGCCGGCATCGAGGAGCTGCTGGCGGCCGACAACGAGCGGCCCGAGGTGACCCTGGTCGCCCGCCCCGGCCGGGCCACGGCCGACGAACTGCTGGCCGAGGACGCCGCGGTGCCGGGGCGCTGGTCGCCGTACGCCGTCCGGCTCACCGAGGGCGGCGAGCCCGGCGCGATCCCGGCCGTGCGCGAGGGCCGGGCCGGGGTGCAGGACGAGGGCAGCCAGCTCGTCGCCCTCGCGCTCGCCGGCGCGCCGCTGGACGGGCCGGACGAGAAGTGGCTCGACGCGTGTGCCGGACCGGGCGGCAAGGCGGCGCTGCTCGCCGCGCTCGCCGCCGAGCGGGGCGCCACCCTGCTCGCCTCGGAACGCCAGACCCACCGGGCCGGACTGGTCGCCAAGGCCCTGCACGGCAACCCCGGCCCCTACCAGGTCATCGCCGCCGACGGCACCCGCCCGCCATGGCGCCCCGGCACCTTCGACCGGGTGCTGGTGGACGTGCCCTGCACGGGGCTCGGCGCGCTGCGGCGCCGCCCCGAGGCCCGCTGGCGCCGCCGCCCCGAGGACCTGGACGGTTTCGCGCCGCTCCAGCGCGCCCTGCTGCGCACCGCCCTGGAGTCCGTGCGCGTCGGCGGCGTCGTCGGCTACGCCACCTGCTCGCCGCTGCTCGCCGAGACCCGGGCTGTTGTCGCCGACCTGCTCAAGCAGTTCCCGGGCGCCGAACTGATCGACGCCCGGCCGCACCTGCCCGGCGTGCCCGCCCTCGGCGACGGCCCGGACATCCAGCTGTGGCCCCACCTGCACGGCACGGACGCCATGTACCTGGCCCTATTCCGCCGTACCTCCTGAGGGACCGCGGATCAGCGGGGGCGCGGAGCGTCACATCGTGCGGCTCCCGCCGCGCGGGCGCGACCAGCCCCCACCGGTCCGCGGACGAACTCCGACGGGGACCGATGCCGCTGACCCCCGCAGGGCATGGCAGTCTTGGGTCATGGCCGTGCAGATCAACCCCAGCATCCTGTCCGCCGACTTCGCCCGTCTCGCCGACGAGGCGAAGGCGGTCGAAGGGGCCGACTGGCTCCATGTCGACGTCATGGACAACCATTTCGTCCCCAACCTCACGCTCGGCGTGCCGGTCGTGGAGTCCCTGGCCCGTGCGACGGACACCCCGCTGGACTGCCATCTGATGATCGAGGCCCCCGATCGGTGGGCGCCCCAGTACGTCGAGGCGGGTGCCTCCTCCGTCACCTTCCACGTGGAGGCGGCCGCCGCTCCCGTGCGGCTGGCGCGGGAGATCCGGGCCAAGGGCGCCCGCGCCTCGATGGCGCTGAAGCCCGCCACCCCGATCGAGCCGTACGAGGACCTGCTCCCCGAGCTGGACATGCTGCTCATCATGACGGTGGAGCCGGGCTTCGGCGGCCAGGCGTTCCTCGACATCATGCTGCCGAAGATCCGCCGCACCCGGGAGCTGATCGGCAAGCACGGTCTCGAGCTGTGGCTCCAGGTGGACGGCGGAGTCTCGGCTTCCACCATCGAGCGGTGCGCCGACGCCGGCGCCGATGTCTTCGTGGCCGGATCGGCGGTCTACGGGGCGTCCGACCCGGCCGAGGCGGTACGTGCATTGCGCACCCAGGCGGAGGCGGCCACCGCCAAGGCGTCGTGGGCGTGCGACCACTGAGCGTCAGGAACGTGAACGGCGCCCATCAGGGCTGATCGAGCGCGCCGGATCTGCAAGGATGAACGGCGAATCCAGAGTGTGAACAGCAGTGAGGAGATCGCCGTGTCGGGTATGTCGGCGGGCCGGTCAGCCATGCGGATGGGACCCGCTGAGCTGGTGCAGGCGGCGGCCATGGCCCGCCGCTTCTACCTCGAGGGCAAGTCCAAGATCCAGATCGCGGAGGAGTTCGGCGTCAGCCGCTTCAAGGTGGCCCGGGTCCTGGAGACCGCCCTCGAACGGGACCTCGTACGCATCGAGATCCGCGTCCCGGCCGAGCTGGACGCCGAGCGCTCCGACGCGCTGCGCGCCCGCTACGGCCTCAGGCACGCCGTCGTGGTCGAGTCCCCGGCCGAGGCGACGGAGTCGCCCGACCCCGAGAACCTGGGGGAGGTGGCCGCGGACCTGCTCGGCGAGCTGGTCAACGAGGGCGATGTGCTGGGCCTGGCCTGGGGCCGCTCCACCATCCACATGGCCGCGGCCCTCGACCGGCTGCCGCCGTGCACGGTGGTGCAGCTGACGGGTGTGTACGACGCCGGGACCGCCGAGCGCGGCTCGGTGGAGGCGGTGCGGCGCGCCGCCCAGGTCTCGGGCGGTGACGCCCACCCCATCTACGCGCCGATGCTGCTGCCGGACGCGGCCACCGCGGCGGCGCTGCGCAACCAGACCGGGATCGCCCGGGCCTTCGAGTACTTCGACAAGGTCACGGTCGCCTGCGTCTCCATCGGCTCGTGGGAGCCCGGCATCTCGACGGTGCACGACATGCTCAGCGACGAGGAGCGGGCGCACTACGCCTCCCTCGGAGTCGCCGCCGAGATGTCCGCGCACCTCTTCGACGCGGAGGGCCGCCGGATCGGCCGGGACCTGGGCGAGCGGTGCATCACGGTCAAGGCCGACCAGCTGCGCCGTATCCCCGAGGTCGTGGCGATCGCGGGCGGGCAGCGCAAGGGGCCCGCGATCGATGCCGTGCTGCGCTCCGGGTTGGTCACCAGCCTGGTCACGGACACCTCGGCCGCGGACTACCTGCTGACGGCCGGGGCGGCGCCGAGGTCCGCGCTGAACCGGGCGGACCCCGACGGCCACTGACGGCCACTGACGGACACTGACGGGTCCCGACGACGGGTGCCCCGGGGGCGGCCGTGCCAGCATCGGTGGCATGCTGCTGCGGTTCGTCCCCCGGGTCCTGCTCTGCCTGCTCGCGCTGCTGGCCGGGTGCGCCGGCACCGAGACCTCCGCCCCGGCCTCCGCCCCGCCGTGGGCCGAGGGCATGGCCACCGTGCGGGAGGCGGATCTGCCCGCCGAGGCCCGGGACACGCTGGCCCGCATCGACCGGGGCGGGCCGTTCCCGTACGACCGGGACGGCGCGGTCTTCGGGAACTTCGAGCGGCTGCTGCCCGCGCACGAGCGGGGCTACTACCGCGAGTACACCGTCCGGACCCCGGGCTCGCCCGACCGCGGGGCACGACGCCTCGTCACCGGGCGCGGCGGAGAGATCTACTACACCGACGATCACTACGACTCGTTCAGGGCGGTGCTGAGATGACGGAACGCGTGGTCACGGTCGATCTCGCCGGGGTGACCGACAAGGCGGGCCTGATGGACCGGTGCGCACGCGCCCTGGACCTGCCCGAGTGGTTCGGGCGCAACTGGGACGCGCTCGCCGACGGCCTCGGCGACCACACCCTGTGGCCGGAGGGCGCCGTGGAAGCCGGCCTGCTGATCGTCGTACGCCACTGGCAGGGGTACGCGCGGGCACGGCCCGAGGAGTGGCGCACGGCGCGGGAGGTGTTCGCCGAGGCGGCGGATCACACGCCGGCGCTCTCCGTCGCCCTCGCCCTTGGAGGAACCTCCTAACGCCTCCCTGGCCGGCCTGGATGAACCGCCCGTACCTGCGGATACGGGCGACATGGGAGAATGAAGTACGTGCTCTTTCCCCCTGGCTGACCTGTCCGGGGGCCACCTCTGATCGACTGGGATGTGCAGCACGTGCGTTTCCTCAACGACATCCAGCCCTCGTACGACCTGACGTACGACGACGTGTTCATGGTGCCGCGCCGCAGCGCGGTCGGCTCCCGCCAGGGCGTGGACCTCAGCTCCCCGGACGGCACGGGCACCACGATTCCGCTCGTCGTCGCCAACATGACCGCCATCGCCGGCCGCCGCATGGCCGAGACGGTGGCCCGGCGCGGCGGCCTCGTCGTCATCCCGCAGGACATCCCGATCGAGGTCGTCACCGACGTCGTCTCCTGGGTCAAGAGCCGCCACCTGGTGCTCGACACGCCGATCGTGCTCGCCCCCCACCAGACCGTCGCCGACGCGCTGTCCCTGCTGCCCAAGCGGGCCCACAACGCCGGGGTCGTCGTCGACGAGGACCAGCGCCCGGTCGGCGTCGTCACCGACCGGGACCTCACCGGGGTCGACCGCTTCACGCAGCTCGAAGTGGTCATGTCCAAGGACCTGCTCCTGCTGGACGCCGACATCGACCCGCGCGAGGCCTTCAACACCCTCGACCACCACAACCGGCGCTACGCCCCGGCGGTCGACCGGGACGGCAGGCTCGCCGGCATCCTCACCCGCAAGGGCGCCCTGCGGGCCACGCTCTACACCCCGGCCGTCGACGCCCACGGCAGGCTGCGTATAGCCGCCGCCGTCGGCATCAACGGCGATGTGGCCGGCAAGGCCAAGCAGCTGCTCGACGCGGGCGTCGACACCCTCGTCATCGACACCGCG
Source organism: Streptomyces glaucescens (assembly GCF_002154375.1). GTDB lineage: Bacteria > Actinomycetota > Actinomycetes > Streptomycetales > Streptomycetaceae > Streptomyces > Streptomyces glaucescens. The sequence goes on from NZ_MUND01000164.1 coordinate 8,401, forward strand.
CACGGGCACCAGGAGTCGATGATCAGCGCCATCCGGACGGTGCGCGCGCTCGACCCGCAGGTGCCGATCGTGGCGGGCAACATCGTCTCCGCCGAGGGCGTCAAGGACCTGATCGACGCGGGCGCCGACATCATCAAGGTCGGCGTCGGTCCCGGCGCCATGTGCACCACCCGCATGATGACCGGCGTCGGCCGGCCGCAGTTCTCCGCGGTGCTGGAGTGCGCCGCCGAGGCGAAGAAGTACGGCAAGCACGTGTGGGCCGACGGCGGTGTCCGCCACCCGCGCGACGTGGCGATGGCGCTGGCCGCCGGCGCGTCCAACGTGATGATCGGCTCCTGGTTCTCGGGCACCTACGAGTCCCCGGGCGACCTCCAGCACGACGCCGACGGCCGTGCGTACAAGGAGTCGTTCGGCATGGCCTCCGCCCGCGCCGTGCGCAACCGGACCTCGGAGGAGTCGGCGTACGACCGCGCCCGCAAGGCGCTGTTCGAGGAGGGCATCTCCACCTCGCGGATGTTCCTCGACCCGGCCCGCCCGGGCGTCGAGGACCTGATCGACTCGATCATCGCGGGCGTCCGCTCCTCCTGCACCTACGCCGGTGCCGCCTCCCTGGAGGAGTTCGCCGAGAAGGCCATCGTCGGCGTCCAGAGCGCCGCGGGCTACGCCGAGGGCAAGCCGCTGCACGCCAGCTGGAGCTGACCCGGATCCCCGCGCGAGGCCCCCGGAGAACCGGGGGCCTTTCGCATGCCCGGCGCCCAACGGTCGGCCCATGCGCCGGCAAGGAGTACATCGAACTCTCCCACCGGGTCCCGGTGAGCGTGCCGGGCAAGGTCGAGGTGGTGGAGGCGTTCTGGTACGGCTGCCCGCACGGCTATCACGTCGAGCCCACAGTGGGCCCGTGGGTCGACAAGCTCGCCGACGATGTGGCTTTCCGCAGGGTTCGGCGATGTTCGGCGGCCCGTACGACGCCCACGGGCAGATGTTCCTGGTCCTCGAAGCCATGGGCGTGCAGGACAAGGTGCACGCTTCTGTCTTCGACGCCGTTCACAGTCAGCGGAAGAGGCTCACTGATCCCAGGGTCAGGCCGACTTCCTCGCCACTCCCGGCGTCGACGAAGACAAGTACCTCGCCAACCTTCAGCTCCTTCTCCATCAAGGGCCAGGTGAACCAGCCATGGAGCTGGCCAAGAAGTACGAGATCATCGGCACCCCCTCGATGGTCAACGGCGAGTACCGCTTCGACCTCGGAACGGCCAGCGGTCCCGAAGGCTCCCGAACGTGGCAGATCACCTGATCGTCAAGGAGCGCGCAGCGTAGTTACTGCGGCAGTTGCGAAAGCGTCTCCGCGGTCGAGCATCCGCGAATGTGGTTCTGCCATGGGGACTCGAGGGGAGGGGACTGTGAGTGCCCGACGTGGACCAGGCCTGGGCGCCGAGCTGTCTGCCTGGGTCATGCCCGCAGATTCTCCGTCCCGGGCAGGCACTCGGCGAGCAGGTCGACGACGTCGCGCCAGGCTCGCTGCGCGTGCTGGGGGTGGTAGCCGACGCCGGGGACCGTGGGGTGGTCGACCGGCGGGTGGTGGAAGGCGTGCAAGGCGCCGCCGTAGACCGTGAGGCGCCAGTCGACGCCCGCGGCCTGCATCTCGGCGGTGAACGCGTTCCGTTGTGCGGGCGGCATGATCGGGTCTTCCGACCCGACGCCGGCCCACACCGGGCAGCGGATGCGCGCTGCCTCGCCCGGTCGGCCCGTGGTGGTTGCGTTGACTGTCCCGATCGCGCGCAGGTTGACGCCGTCGCGCCCGAGTTCCAGCCCGATGGCGCCCCCGGTGCCGTAGCCGACGGCGGCGATCCGGTCGGGGTCGGTCCGCGGTTCGGTGCGCAACACGTCGAGCGCCGCATGGCCGATGCCCCGCATCCGGTCGGGGTCGGCGAGCAGCGGCAGGCAACGGGCCAGCATCTCCTCTGGGTCGCCCAAATAGCGCCCGCCGTGAAGGTCGAAGGCCAGCGCTACGTATCCCAGTTCGGCGAGGGCATCGGCCCGGCGGCGCTCGACGTCGCTGAGCCCCATGCCCTCTGGTCCGAGCAGCACCGCGGGCCGGCGATCGACACCGGCCGGGAGCGCGAGGTGCCCGATCATCGTCAAACCGTCCGCCGGGTACTCGACCGTACGCGTCGTGATCTTCGTCATGCGACTGGACTGTATTGATCGTCGAGCCCTGCTCGGTCGGTGTTCTGCCGCTGGCAGAACAGCGTGCGTGTCCCTCGTGCCCCTCTGGAAAACGGGGGCCGAGCGCTCGGGGCTTCAAGAGCCAAGCGCGCGATACCCCCTCGTCTCCAGCGCCTCCCGAACAGGCGCACAAGCGCTGCTCGAAAGCTGTGCGGCGCCCGAGGTGCGGGCCGCGCACCCCGGCTGCCCGGAGCTGAACGGCCTCGCGGTCCGGCCCGAGTCGCTGCGCTCCCGGGGCATCGGCACGGCCCTGATCCGTACCGCCGAGCGGCCGGCGCGCGAGCGCGGCATCGACGTCATGGGCCTCGGTGCCGGCGCGGACAACCCGCGCGCGCCGGCCCTCTGCGCGCGGCTCGGATACCGGCCTTCGGTGGCCCATGCCGACCGCTGGACATATCTGGACGACCAGGGCGCCTGGCGGGAGTGGGCGGACTCCTGCACGTTTTCGTCAAAAGGCTGCAGTGAGCATCGGAACGCAACACTCGAAAGCCCCCGCGCAACGAACCCCCGCGTCATCGTGAGGAACGCAATGATCTTGCGGGTATGCGCAAGGTTGCTGCATTACAGGCGCAATGCCCCGCCCATAGAGTGTCGCGCTGTACGTGGCGTGGCGGGGACCCCGCTCGGTGGGTCCCGGCTGTCGCCGGGGTGCCGCCGGTCCCCGTCCGACCTGAACGGCAGCGATAAGGAGCCAGCGCGTGCTCGACCAAGGCGCACCCCCGCAGAACCGCACCCAGCCAGCCCCGGGCGTCGCCGCGCGCCTGATGCGCCGCAAGCCCGTGGAACGCCTGGTCGCGGAGGGCGGCCAGGGGGAGGGCGGCTCGCTCAGGCGCTCTCTGGGGCTGTGGCAGCTCACCATGATCAGCATCGGTGCCACCCTCGGCACCGGCATCTTCGTCGTCCTCGGCGACGCCGTCCCGGAGGCCGGTCCCGCGGTCACCCTGGCCTTCGTGATAGCCGGTCTGACGGCTCTCTTCTCGGCCCTGTCGTACGCCGAGCTGGCGGGCAGCATCCCGGTCGCCGGCTCCTCGTACTCGTATGCGTACGCAACGATGGGCGAGCTGGTCGCCTGGGTCTGCGGCTGGTGCCTGGTGCTGGAGTACGGCGTGTCGGTGGCCGCCGTCGCCGTCGGCTGGGGCGAGTACCTCAACGAGCTGCTGGACGGCACCATCGGCGTCACCATCCCGAGCGCCCTGTCCTCGGCGCCGGGCGAGGGCGGCATCATCAACCTGCCCGCGCTGATCGTCGTCCTGCTGGCGATGGTCTTCCTGCTCGGCGGGGTGCGCGAGTCCGCCCGCGCCAACACCATCATGGTCGCGGTGAAGATCGCGGCGCTGGTGCTGTTCTGCGCGGTCGGCTTCATGGGCTTCAAGTCCGGCAACTACGCCGACTTCATGCCGCTCGGCATGGCCGGGGTCAGCGCCGCCGGCGCCACGCTGTTCTTCTCGTACATCGGCTTCGACGCCGCCTCCACCGCCGGTGAGGAGGCGAAGGACCCGAAGAAGGACCTGCCGCGCGCGATCATGCTCTCGCTGATCATCGTCACCGCTCTGTACGTGCTGGTCGCGGCCGTCGCCGTCGGCGCCTGGAACTGGACCAAGTTCGAGGGCTCCGAGGCCTCCCTCGCCGCGATCATGAACGACGTCAGCGGCCAGACCTTCTGGGGCACCCTGCTCGCCCTCGGCGCGGTCATCTCCATCGCCAGCGTCGTGCTCACCGTGCTCTACGGCCAGACCCGCATCCTCTTCGCGATGTCCCGCGACGGCCTGGTCCCCAAGGCGCTCGGCAAGGTCGACGCCAAGACCGGCGCCCCGCGCGTGAACACCGTGATCGTCTCCCTGTTCTGTGGTGTCCTCGCCGCCCTGATCCCGCTCGGCAAGCTCGTCGACGCCACCAGCATCGGCACGCTGTTCGCCTTCGCCCTGGTCAACATCGCGGTGATCGTGCTGCGCTACAAGCGGCCGGAGCTGGAGCGCACCTTCAAGGTGCCGTTCGGTCCGGTGCTGCCCGTGCTGGGCTTCGCCTTCTGCGCGTACAACATGTTCAGCCTCGACACCATCACCTGGGTGGTCTTCGGGTTCTGGATGGCCGCCGGTCTCGTGTTCTACTTCCTCTACGGCTATCGCCGGTCGCGGCTCGCCGCCCCGGAGGCCACACCGGAAGCATCACCAGAAGCGAAGTGAACCACCCCCAGTGCTGAACGATCTCGACGAACGCATCGTGCACGCCCTCGCCGAGGACGCCCGCCGCTCCTACGCGGACATCGGCCAGCTGGTCGGCCTGTCCGCGCCGGCCGTGAAACGCAGGGTGGACCGGTTGCGCGCCACCGGGGCCATCACCGGATTCACCGTCCGGGTGGACCCCTCGGCGCTCGGCTGGGAGACCGAGGGGTTCGTCGAGATCTACTGCCGCCGCAACACCTCGCCGGAGACCATCCAGCGGGGCCTGGAGCGGTACCAGGAGGTCGTGGCCGCGTCCACCGTCACCGGGGACGCGGACGCGGTCGCCCAGGTCTTCGCCTCCGACATGCGGCACTTCGAACGGGTCCTGGAGCGCATCGCCGGAGAGCCGTTCGTCGAGCGCACCAAGTCGGTGCTCGTCCTCTCGCCGCTGCTGCGCCGCTTCTCGTCGGGCTCGCCGACCTGACGGTCGTACCACCGAGCGGACGGTCGTATCGCCGGCCTGAACGCCGTGCCGCCCAGCGGACGCACTCACTCCGACCGGCTGCGGACCGACGCCAGCAGGTGCCGTACGCCGATCGCGTGGCCGCCCGTGCCGACCACGAGCAACCGGTAGAGCGCGCCCGCCGGGCCGGGGAACCTGGCCCGGCTGACGGCCCGCACCACGGTGCGGCGCGGGCCCGCCTCGTCGAGGAGGAAGGTCAGGGCGTACGTCGAGAACCGATGCCGCCCGAGGAGGACCAGCTCCCTGCCGGGATCCGCGGCGACCACCCGGAAACCGCTGATCGTGGAGCCCTCGGCCAGCGGCCGGGGTCCGGACGCCACGGGATCGGCGCAGCCGACGAGGTGTGCGAACCGGACCGCCCCGGCACCCGCGTAGGAGCCGTCCAGGACGTCGCCCAGCCCTCTCCAGACGTCATCGGTGTCCGCCGCGACGACCGTGCTGTGTTCGTCGATGAGCGGCAGGGCGAGGCTCTCGGTGACGTCCATGAAGGTCCTCCGGCAGACGGGTGCGGCTTCCGGCCGAAAGTCTCGCGGACCGGTGCGCCCGGCCGCGTCGTCCCCCGGGCGGACGCGGACCGCCGCTCGGCGGAGCCGCACGGACACCGGTCTCCTCCTCCCGGAGGGGACCCGGCCGGAGGCCACCCGTGTCCCCTCGGGGTGGGAGCGCGCTCCGGCCAAGGGGGTGTCGTCAAACTCGCGTCTGCCCCGCGAC
>NZ_MUND01000165.1 GCF_002154375.1 Streptomyces glaucescens
GTGCGGGGGGCCGGGGATGTGCCGGACCAGGCTGCCGCGAGCCGGCGGGGTTAGCATCCGCCGTATGACGACCAACGCATCCCCCCTCGATGTCGACATCGACGCCCTCCAGGGCGGCGCCGCCAACCTCAAGCAGTACGCCGGGCAGGCCGTGCTCGTGGTGAACGTGGCCTCCAAGTGCGGCCTGACCCCGCAGTACGCCGGTCTGGAGCGGCTCCAGGAGCGGTACGCGGCCCAGGGCTTCACCGTGCTCGGCGTGCCCTGCAACCAGTTCATGGGCCAGGAGCCCGGCAGCGCCACGGAGATCGCCGAGTTCTGCTCCGCGACGTACGGCGTGACCTTCCCGATGACCGAGAAGGTCGAGGTCAACGGTGAGAACCGGCACCCGCTGTACAAGCGGCTGACCGGCTTCGCCGACGCCGAGGGGCACAGCGGGGACATCCGCTGGAACTTCGAGAAGTTCCTGATCGGCCGGGACGGCACCGTCGTCGCCCGCTTCTCCCCGCAGGTCGAGCCGGAGTCGGCGGAGGTCGTCGCCGCGATCGAGGCGCAGCTCGGCTGAGCCGGTCCGGCCAGGGGGTTCGGGCGGGCACGAGCCGAGCCCCCTCGGCAAGGACGGCGGGCTCGTCGAGAGGGCTCTGAGGTGGTGCCGGGGTGCTGCTCGTATCCTGCGGGCGGTGCGCGTTACGCCTTGACCGAGGCCACGAAGGTGTTCCACGCGGTGGCGGGGAAGGCCAGCACCGGGCCCCGCTGGACCTTGGAGTCCCGGACGGCCATGGCCGACGGAACCGGGGACTTGATCTCGACGCACGCCCCGTTGCCCTGGGAGTAGGAGGACTTGACCCACGTGTCCGTCGCGCCCTGCTTGATCGCCATTTTCGCTCCAGTTACCGGTTGCTGAGTTGCTGCCTTTGCGCCAACGCTCTTGCTCGATGGCGTGATCGACGCTACTCGCCAACTCGGACGTCCGGAGCGACTATTCACTCGACCGGATGGCATATTCCAATCGGGTCTTCCGTCCGATCGGGGCCACGGTGTACTTTGCGGCGCCTCACCGGAGACCGGCGTAGTCCTTCACCACTTCGGCGATGAATTCCCGGGTTTGATCGACATTCAGCGCCTGCGCCCGCAAATGCTCGTACATAACGGCATACTTCTGCACGTCCTGGGCCTTCTCCAGGTAGAGGTCACTGGTGACGCCCTCGATGTAGACGACGCTCGAATCGGCGGCGTCCGGGAACTCCAGGATCGCGTACTGTCCGCTCACCCCGGGATGGGCGCCCATCTGGAACGGAATCAACTGCACGGTGACGTGCGGCAGCTGGGACATCTCGAGCAGATACTCCAGCTGCTCGATCATCACCTGCTTGCTGCCGACCTCGCGGCGCACCGCCGCCTCGTCGAGCACCGCCCACAGCCGCAGCGGGTTCTCCTCGGCGGCGATACGTTCCTGTCGGCGCAGTCTGACCTGCACCCTTTTCTCGATGTCGGCGGGTGTCGCCTCCGGCAGGGCACCCTGGATCAGCGCCTCCGCGTAGCTGCGGGTCTGCAGCAGACCGGGCACCACCTGCGGGTCGTACACCCGCAGACTCGCCGCGTCCGTCTCCAGACCGATGTAGACGCTGTAGGGGATGTCGCCGAAGGAGTGCCACCAGCCCTGCTGGCGCGAGTCCTTCGCCATCTGCATCAGCGAATCGACGATCCGGTGGTCCTCCACCTCGTAGACCCCGCACAGGTCGCGCACGTCGCGCTGGCTGATGCTGCGGCGGCCGTTCTCCAGGCGGCTGATCTTCGACTGCGACACCAGCAGCCGCTCCGCCACCTCCTCGGCCGTCATGCCCTTGAGCTCACGGAGCCTGCGCAGCTCCTGGCCCAGCCGGCGCCGCCTGACGGTGGGATTGACATTGGACGCCACGGGACGCGCACCTCCGGCTGCTGCGACTTTGCGTATCTGCTGTTGAGCAGACTGCCACCAAGCCGGTTCCTACCGCTGGGAAACTCCGGATATGCAGCGGGTACACGCCAGATCCGCACATGCGTCCGCGCGGGGTGGCGGACGCGCGCGTCGTCCGAACGACGCGTTCCGTCACCCCGCGCGGCTCGCGGCTCCCGAACCGGGCTTGTGTTCGCCGTACCGCCGTGGAACCGGCTGCCGTGCCACCGACTGCCGTCGAACCGGCCGTCGTGGAACGGCGGCTCAGTGGGCCACGGCGCGTGCCATGCTGCCGCGGTGCGGCTGGGCCGGGACCCCGCGTGCGGGTTCGGCCGCCCTGGCTCCGGCGGCCTGCCGGCCTGCCGGTCCCGCCGCGGCACGGCGCGGCTGGGCCGCCACGCCGTTCTGGACGTCCATCACGGCGTGCGCCACGAGGCCGCCCATGGGGTCGTGCCTGATCAGGTCCCGCAGCCGGGAGCGGGACGAGCGTCCCTCGTTCCCCGGATACAGGTGCTTGCCGAGACCCACGGCGTGCGCCAGGGCGGCGAGCGCCGCGGTCCGCGGGTCCGGCGGTACGCCGGTGCGGATCGCGGAATCCAGCCGGGCTTTGATCTCCCGGCTGATGGCGTTGTCCGTCGCCTGGTAGCGAGTCGTCGGCAACACCCCGCACATCTGGCCCTCTACGGCATGCACCATGCCGCATCGCTCCAGATGCGAGAGGTACGTCTGGCGGAGCCCGAGACGCGGCCCGCCGATCCAGTGGACGGCCCGTACCGGAGCGCCACGCCTTCGCAGCAACTCCAACGCGCAGTCCAGTGTCGGATCTCCTGTCGGCCGTGGTACCACCACGGCGATACGATCCCCGTCTGGGGCTATCCGTCCGGCCAGCGCCAGCTCCACTAGCTGTGCTCCGGCCAGACCCAGGTCGAGCGACTGCGGCTGTGCGGTGGTACCCGTGGTCGGGTCCAACGCCAGCAGCAGAAGCTCCTCCGGAAGTGTTCTGCGGCTCCTGCCCATCCATGCCTCCCCGCGTGGATGAATGACAGGGTGACCCCTCTCACATTGGTCTGTCGAGGGTGCGTGACCGGTTCGTAAGGGAACCGGTAGGTATGTCGTTCTCGTCTACCGCTTGGGTTTAACCCGCACACAGGACACTGGTACATGGTTCGGACACCGTGGTGGCCGGGTGTCCGGGCGGTGGTTCGGTTCGGTAGGCGCACGGGAACGTGCGGCATGGAGGAGGCATCGGTGGCGGGCGAGTCCCCCGACAGGTCGAAGCAGCGCGAGTCGTCGGCAGAACCGACGTCGGGGAGCGCGGGTCCGGTTCCCGAGGCCAGGCGCGAGGCGGACGATCCGCGCCTCGCCGTGGCCCGGGCGGGTGTCGACACGGCGACGCGGATCCTCTCGGCGAAGGACCTCGCGGAGGCGCGCAAGGGCGCGGCCGAGGCCGCCGGGACGAAGGACGACGAGGAGCTGCGCGCCGCGGTGGCGGCGTGGGTCCGCACGGCGGACGAGTCCCCGTCCGGGAAGGCCGAGCCGGCGGAGGGCGAGGCCGAGGCGGGCTCCGAGTCCCGGGCGGAGGCCGACGGCGACCCCGAGGGTGAGGCCGAGTCGCAGGACGTGGCCGACGCGGGCGCGGACGCTGACGCTGACGCGGACGCGAAGGACTCCGAGAAGGCCGGGGCGGACGCCGAGGACGCGGACGAGCGCGCGACCGACGCCAAGGCCGAGGAAGCGGACACGGACGCGGACACGGACGGGAGCGTGACCGACGCCAAGGCCGACGCCGACACCGACGCCGCGGATTCCGAGGAGGCCGGTGCCGAGTCCGCGCCGGCGCCCGAGGACGCCGACGCGGACGAGAGCGCGGCCGACGCCGGCACCGACGGCCGCGAGCCCGCGGAAGGGGCGGAGAGCGCCGGGAGCGCGAAGGACGACACCGACACCGGCAAGACCGCTTCCGACACCGAGAAGGGCTCCTCCGGCGCCGGGAAGGACGCCGGGAAGGGCTCCTCCCGGGCCGGGTCGGACGACGCCCCCGTCGACCAGCCCACCACCGTCTTCAAGGCCGTACGGCCGCCGAAGCCCGCGGTCGACCAGCCCACCACCATGCTGAAGCTGGGTGACGCCGCCAAGGCGAAGCCCGCCGAGGAGCCGAAGGAGCCCGCCAAGGGGCCCGCCAAGGAGCCCACGGAGTCCGAGGCGTCCAAGGAGCCCAAGGAGCCCAAGGAGTCCGTCAAGGACTCTGCGAAGCCCGGGGGCGGCGAGGACGAGGCCGAGCGGACCAGCACGTTCGTCGCGCTGAAGCAGCTGGACGACCCGGCGGTCCGCAAGCCCCGTACGGCCGCGCCCGCGAAGCCTGCCGAGCGGGCCGAACCGGCCGCGCCCGCGGGCCCCGTGGTCCCCGCCGACGTCACCGCCGCCGTGCCCCAGATCGGCCCGGAGCGGACCACCCAGCAGCCGTTGCCGCCGAAGCCGCCGCTGGATCTGCTGGCGGAGCTCACGAACACGCCGCCGCCTCCGCAGACGCCGCTGCGCACGGCCGTGCGCCGGGTGAAGATCTGGACGCCGCTGGTGCTGCTGCTGATCGTCGTGGTCGCGGTGATCCAGTCGGTGCGTCCGCTGCCGACGCCCACCCTCCAGCTCACCGCCGAGGACAGCTACACCTTCGACGGCTCCAAGGCCGGTATCCCGTGGCCGCAGGACGGCCAGGCCGCCCTCGACGTCCAGGGCATCGGCACGTTCGGCTCGTCCGGCGAGCAGAAGCCGGTCCCGATCGCGAGTGTCGCCAAGGTCATGACGGCGTACGTGATCCTCCGCGAACACCCGCTGAAGAGCGGCGAGGAGGGGCCGATGATCAAGATCGACCAGGCGGCCGAGGAGCAGTCGGACGCCGGCCAGGAGTCGACGGTCGACGTCTTCGCGGGCGACCGGATCTCCGAACGCGAGGCCCTGGAGAGCATCCTCATCGCGTCCGCGAACAATGTGGCGCGGCTGCTGGCCCGTTGGGACGCGGGCGCGGAGAAGGACTTCGTGGCGAAGATGAACGCCACCGCGAAGGACCTCGGCATGACCAACACCACGTACACCGACCCCTCGGGTCTGAACGACACCACGGTCAGCACGGCCGTGGACCAGGTGAAGCTCGCCAAGGCCGCGATGACGCTGCCCGCGTTCCGCGAGGTCGCCGCGATGATGTCGTACGACGACTACAAGGGCGTCAACCGCCGCAACTGGAACGAGCTGGTCGGCAGCAACAACGTCGTCGGCATCAAGACCGGCACCACCACCTCCGCCCTCGGCAACCTGGTGTTCGCGGCGAAGAAGGATGTCAGCGGCGAGACCCACACCATCGTCGGCGCGGTCGTGCGCCAGCCTCCGGGCGGCAAGGACAACACCATCCTCCAGGGCGCCCTGTCCGCGGGTGACCAGCTGATCCGGGCCGCGCAGGACGCGCTGGAGTCGGCGACGATCCTGAAGAAGGGCGATGTCGTCGGCCATGTGGACGACGGTCTTGGCGGCCGTACGCCGGTGGTCGTCACGCAGGACGTGACCGCGGTCGGCTGGGCGGGGCTGACGGTGAAGCTGTCGTTCGCCGCGGACGAGCTGCCGCACACGGCGAAGGCGGGGACGAAGGTCGGCACGCTCACCGTCGGTGACGGGGCGACCGCGGGTGCCGTGAAGGTGCCGGTCGCGCTCAAGGACGATCTGGCCGAGCCGGGCTTCATGGACAAGCTGACCCGTATCGGCTGATCACACGGCATGCGCGCACCCCGCCGGGACCCACGAGGGAGCCTCCCGGCGGGGTGCGTGCTAGCGTCACGAATCGGGACAGGCCGCCCGCGCGGGGGACGCGGACGGGAACTCCCGGAGACCCTCCGGGGAACGGTCGGCGAACGGACCACGCGGCCGAGAACAGCAGAACGGGACACGGGGAGTGCCTTCAGGTGGCCACTGCGGAGCCGACACGCACCGACGACACCGGTCCGGGCCCGGGAGACGGCCCGCGAATACGCGTACCCGAGGGTTCGCCGGAGCCTTCGGAGCAGCCTGGGCAGCGGGAGCAGGCGGAGCGGCGTTCGGCGGCCGACGCCGTCCGTGACCGGGTGCTGCGTCACCCCGTACTGTTCGTCACGGCCCTGGCCGGCGTGCTGCACGTCGTCTGGTTCTTCACGTTCGCGAACAGTGGTGGCGATCTCGCGGCGCAGGACGCCTGGGCGGAGTTCGTCGGCCGGCACCCGGACTCGGCGTACAACCTCGCCTGGTACGGCGGGATGCACCCGGTCTCGTACAGCGTGGTGTCGCCGTATCTGATGTCGGTGCTCGGCGTCCGGACGACGATGATGATCGCCGGGACGCTGTCGGCGGGCCTGCTGACGATGATCCTGATCCGCAGCCGGGTGGTGCGCAATCCGCTGTGGCCCGCGCTGGCGGGTGTGTTCGGGCTGCTCGGCAACGCCGCCTCGGGCCGGGTCACCTTCGGCCTCGGCACGCTGTTCGCCCTCGCGGCCGTCGCGGCGGTGTTCTGCTGGCCGTACCGCTGGCGCCACAAGCGCTGGGCGAAGGCGCTGTGCGCGGCGCCGCTGGCCGCGCTGGCCACCATGTCGTCACCGGTCGCGGGCCTGTTCGTCGGTCTGGTCGCGGTGGCGCTGTTCCTGCAGAAGCGGCGGCCGGGCGCCTGGGCGCTGGGGCTGGGCCCGATCGCGGTGGTCGCGGTCTCCGCGCTGGCGTTCCCGTTCTCCGGCACCCAGCCGATGTCGTTCGGCTCGGCGGGGCTGCCGATGCTGTACGCGCTGCTGGTCTTCCTGTTCGCCCCGCGGGAGTGGACCACCGTGCGGATCACCTCCGCGGTCTACTGCCTCTCCGTGCTGCTGGTCTGGCTGATCAGCTCGCAGATCGGCTCGAACATCACGCGGCTCGCGATGCTGTTCGCGGGTGTGGCGCTGGTGGCGGCGCTGCCGTTCACGGTGCCGCGCTCGCGCAAGTGGTACGCGCTCGTCGTCGCCATCGCCGGGTTCGTGACGTGGATAGGCTTCAAGTCGGTCGACGACGTGGTGCGCACCACGCCGCGCGCCTCCTGGGCCCGTGAGCTGGCCCCGCTCGTCAACGAGTTGCAGGAGGTCGGCGCCGACAAGGGCCGTGTCGAGGTGGTCCCGGCCCGCTCGCACCGCGAGGCGTCCGCGCTCGCCCCGTACATCAACCTGGCCCGCGGCTGGAACCGCCAGGCCGACATGGAGCGCAACCCGCTCTTCTACGACGACACCCTGAACTCGGCCAACTACCACCTGTGGCTCAAGCGCTGGGCGGTGCACTTCGTGGTCCTGCCGAAGGACGAGCCGGACGGCGACGGCGGGCAGCGCGAACGCGAGCTGGTGCAGCGGGGTCTGCCCTACCTGGAGCAGATCTGGGGCGACGCGAACTGGCAGCTGTTCCGGGTGAAGGACCCGGCGCCGCTCGCCGATCCGCCCGCCACCGTGGAGCGCGCCGAGCAGGGCGAGATGACCCTCCGGGTCAGCGAGCCCGGCCGGGTGCTGATCCGCGTCCCGTACTCGCCGTGGCTGAAGCTGGTCGACGAGGAGGGCAAGGGGGTCGAGGGGCCGCGCGAGACCGAGGAGTCCGAGGACCGTCCCGACGGTGAGCCGAAGACGTACGAGAACGTCAACGGCTGCCTGCTGGAGACGGAGGAGGACGAGGAGGGCGACAAGTGGACGATGCTCCTCGCGCCCCGCGCGGGCACCTACCGGCTGGCCTCGCCGTACGACTGGCCGCGCGGGACGCCCTGCCCGGAGGAGCTGCGGTGAGCGGCGGGACCGGGGCGGTCGGCGCGCTTCGCTGACGTCTCGAGAAGGGGAGGGCCGACGGTGGTGTCGGCCCTTTTTCATTGTTCATGTCCATGAACAAGAGTCACCGTGCAGAACAATTTTGCCAGCCCTTGACCTTCCCGTTCCTTGTCGCGCCCCTGTCACCCCACTCACGATGAGCGGGCCGTTCACAAGGCGGACCCTGGGCGGACCCTGGAAGGGTGGCACATGAACAGTCTCGACTGGGCCGTGCTCATCGGCTACTTCGGCGTGATGGTGGCCATCGGCGTCTGGTCGCACAAACGCGTGGACAACGTCAGCGACTTCTTCACCGCCGGCGGCAAGATGCCCTGGTGGCTGTCCGGCATCTCCCACCACATGTCCGGCTACAGCGCGGTGATGTTCACGGGCTACGCGGGCATCGCCTACACCTACGGCGTCACATCCTTCGTCACGTGGTCGTTCCCCATCGCCCTGGGCATCGCCATCGGCTCGAAGCTGTTCGCCCCGCGGATCAACCGGCTGCGCTCCCGGCTCCATGTGGCCTCCCCACTGGAGTACCTGAAGAACCGCTACGACCTGAAGACCCAGCAGGCGCTGGCCTGGTCCGGCATGCTGCTGAAGATCGTGGACGTCGGCGCGAAATGGGCGGCCATCGCCACGCTGCTGTCGGTCTTCACGGGCATCTCCCTGAACCAGGGCATCCTCATCACGGGCACCATCACCGCCGTCTACTGCACGATCGGCGGCCTGTGGGCGGACGCGCTGACGGAGCTGGGCCAGTTCGTCATCCAGTTCCTGGCCGGCATCGCGATGTTCGTCGCCGTCGTCATGGAACTCGACGACAAGGGCATCGGCTTCCTCGGCGCCTGGGACGAGCCCGAGCTCCAGGGCCACGGCGAACCACTGGTCGGCCCCTACGGCACGGTGTTCCTGCTGGCCTTCCTCTTCATCAAACTCTTCGAGTACAACGGCGGCATGCTCAACCAGGCCCAGCGCTACATGGCCACGTCCAACGCGCACGAGGCCGCGCGCTCGGCCCGCCTCTCGGCCATCCTGTGGCTGGTCTGGCCGCTGGTCCTCTTCTTCCCCATGTGGATGTCCCCGCTGCTGGTCGAGTCCCAGAAGGCGGACGGCTCCGACTCCTACGGCCTGATGACCGAGCAGCTCCTCCCGCACGGCCTGCTGGGCCTCGTCATCGTCGGCTTCTTCTCCCACACCATGGCCATGTGCTCCTCCGACGCCAACGCCATCGCCGCGGTGTTCACCAGGGACTGCGCACCGGTGGTGTGGCGGCGCGCCCGGTCCTGGAACGAGGGCCAGGGCCTGCGGGTCGCCCGCATCACCACGGTCGTCTTCCTCGGCCTGTCCATGGCGGCGGCCACCCAGGTCAACTCCCCCACCTTCGGCGACATCATCACCGTCGTCATCAAGTGGGTCGCCGGCCTGATGGGCCCCATGGCCATCCCCATGATGCTCGGCCTGCTCCGCCCCTTCCGCCGCTCCGGCCCCACCGCGGCCCTCACCAGCTGGGCCACCGGCCTGTTCGCCTTCTGGCTGGTGAACTACCCCATCCACTGGAACGTCGACGGCGGCGTCCCCCTCCAGTACCAGGTCTCCATCCCGCTCGCCGTCTCCCTGGTGCTCTACATCCTCATCGGCTACCTCAAGCCGGAGGACACCCCGGAACGCCTGGCCATCATCGAACGCATCAACACGGACGACGACGGCCCGGGCAGCGCGGGTGCCGCGGCGGCGATCCCTACCCAGCAGGGCGGGGCGCCGGGGGTGACGGTGAAGGACTGACCCGGCCGCTCAGGCCCTGCCCGCCGCTCAGGCCCTGGGGTACCGCGCCAGCCACGCCGGGGACGCCCCCGCCGGGCTGTGCAGCGCGGGCCCCTGGGTCATCTCCATGGCGAAGTCGTCGGCGAGTTCGAGGATCGTGGGACGGCCCTCCAGTTCGGCCAGCCAGGCCGGAGGGAGGGCCGTTTCGCCGTGCAGGGCGCCGAGGAGACCGCCGGTGAGGGCGGTGGTGGGGGCGGAGGGGCCGCCAACCACGGCGGCCCCTCCGCCCCCACC
>NZ_MUND01000166.1 GCF_002154375.1 Streptomyces glaucescens
GAGCTGACCCACCCGGCCCGGCCGCCGCACCCCTTCGGCGTCCGGGCCGGGTGGGTCAGCTCTGGTGGGACTGGTAGTGCGCGACCGCGTCGGAGGTGCGGCCCGCGCCGTAGACCCGGAGGAATTCGGCCAGTTCCGGGTGGGTCGGGGCGAGGGAGTCCGCGGCCTCGATGATGTCGCCCGCGGCGGCCACCGAGCGCAGCAGCGACTGGATCTCGCGGACCACGCGCTTGACCGTGGGCGCCCCCGAACCGTTGGTCGTCTGCGTGGTGTTGCTGAGCACCGAGCCCCCTTGCGACTTCTTGATCTCTTCCATCCGCTCGGTGGCCTCGGCCGCGCTCACGCTGCCGTCCGCGACCTGCCCGGCCAGCTCCTGCAGCAGCTGCACCCGCTGGACCACGGCCGGGTTGCCGATCTTCGCCCGCTGACCGCTCATCAGCTGCGACAGCATCGGTGCCGACAGTCCCAGTACCCCCGCGAGACGAGCCTGGTTGAGACCAAGATCGTCGATGAGCTTGCGGAAGAGCGCCCCCAGCGGCTCCCCATACCAGTTCCGCTGCAGTTCCCGCGCTCTTGCGGTGGCTTCCTGCTGTGCGGCGTCCATTGCGTCTCCCCATCGCTTCCCCAGAAACCGCGGTTCGCTGTAGCGAACCACGCCGAGCATCTTACGGAGAGTGGTCGTTCCCGGGGACCCCCCAATCTTTTTGCGAGATACCGGGGGCGACCCGCTACTCTGGTCTGCGGCGCCCGCCGGTATGCGGTTCCTCCGGCCGGACGTCTCCCTCACGGGGCCTTAGCTCAGTTGGTAGAGCGCCGTCTTTGCATGGCGGATGTCAGGGGTTCGACTCCCCTAGGCTCCACTCCGGGAAAGCCCCTCCGGCTTGCGGTGACGCGAGACGGAGGGGCTTTTGCGTGGGCCGGGCGTGCGGATGCACGAAGCGCACTCGAGTTCGATTCTCGGGGCGTGGGGACCGATGGGCTGGGGCGCGCGCCGACTTGGGCGCTGGGCGGGGCCGACGGCGCTATCCGCGTCCTCCTGCGGCTTCCGCGCCTCACCGGCCCTCTCCGCGTCCCCTCGGGGGGACGACTCTCCCCCTGTGAGTAGGCAGGTCGCCGTCGTGCCGTTCGCCGGCCGCACGGGCCGTCGGCGGGGCTGGATACCGCCCCGGTTCCCGGCTCGCACATGCAACCGGGTTACGTTTGCCAGCCGCGACCGAGCGGGCCATGACGCGACCCGTCACGGACCCGGACTTGGCTTTCGCGAACATTCGCGGAGAGGGGACGCCCTGCCGGTTCCGCCGGTCCCACCGGTTGCGCGTGAAACATCGCTGCGGGGCCGGGGAGCCGCAACTCCCCTGCCCCGCACCGGTCTTCGGGCCGCGGGCGCAGTACTCAGCCGCGCTCGTCCCGGTCGGCGGCCTCCTCCTCGGCTTCCTTGGCCTGGACCTCGGGGTCCACCACCAGCGCCGGGTCGCTGCCGTCCACCGACGTCAGCCGGCCGGACTCGGGCACCTCGGTCGCGGCGGGGGGCTCGACCAGCCAGTCCGGGTTGGCCTGCTTGTCCCACCACTTCCAGGCGGCGAAGGCGCCGCCCCCGATCAGGCCCAGTACCGCCAGGACCTTGAACGCACGGCCGGCCTTCGCGCGGCGCTCGTGCTTGCGGACCAGCTTCTGGATCTCCTCGGGCGTGATCTGGCCGCGGAGCGCGGCCAGCGCTGCGGCGCCCCGAGCCGTCGCCTCGCTCTTCACGGGCCCGGCCGCGGCGACCGCCTGTTCGATCCGGGGCCGGGAATACTCGGCGGCCTGCCGTGCGGCCTTGCGGGTCCGGTAGGCGGCCTCATGGGCGGCGTGGTCGACCTTCGGCGGCACGTGCGAGCGGGCCTGCTCCAGGTACGGCGCGAGATGCACCGCGTACTGGACGCGGGCCTGCCCGGCGGCCTGCGACACCTTGGGCGCGAGGCGCGCACGGGCCTCCTGCGCGTAGAGCGCGGCTCGGTCCTTGGCCGTGTCGGCGTAGGGCGCCACCACTTCCGCGGCGTGCAGCACGCTGTCCTTCGCCGAGCCGGTCGCGGCGCGCACGCTGTCGATGCGGGTCACGGGTTCCTCCTCCTCGGTGGCGTACGGTATTTCGACTTTCCACCCTTTTACGGATCATGCCTGCCGAAGCGTGGTGCGGCATGCGCGGGCGGGCATCCGGGTCACTCCCCGGGCGTACGGGGAGTGCGCCGGAGGGCGACAGGGGGATCGACAAGAGGGCTTACAAAGGATCGACAAGGGGTGAATCCGGGGCAACCGGAACTTGTCGTCGACAATGCCACGGATCGCCGCCGTGTGCTGGCGGACACGGGCGCCGGGCGACGCGGGACCCGGACCGTGCGAGGATCGGGGGGTCACAGGAAGACAACGGAAGGCACATCGTGGCTGAGCAGCTTTACGCCACCCTGAAGACCAACCACGGCGACATCGAGGTCCGGCTCTTCCCGAACCACGCGCCGGAGACGGTCAAGAACTTCGTGGAGCTCGCCAAGGGCGAGCGGCAGTGGACCCACCCGGCCACGGGTGAGAAGTCCACGGCGAAGCTGTACGACGGCACGGTCTTCCACCGGGTCATCAGCGGCTTCATGATCCAGGGCGGCGACCCGCTGGGCAACGGCACGGGCGGCCCGGGTTACCAGTTCAAGGACGAGTTCCACCCGGACCTGCGGTTCGACAAGCCGTACCTGCTGGCCATGGCCAACGCCGGCCCGGGCACCAACGGCTCGCAGTTCTTCATCACCGTCTCCCCGACGGCCTGGCTGAACCGCAAGCACACCATCTTCGGCGAGGTGACCGACGCGGCCAGCCAGAAGGTCGTCGACTCCATCGCGAGCGCCCAGACCAACCCGCGCACCGACCGCCCGCTCAACGACGTCGTCATCGAGACGGTCGTCGTGGAGACCCGCGAGGGCTGACCTTGCGAGAGCCGGCCCGCGAGAGCTGATCCGCGAGAGCCGGTCCGCGAGGGAACCAAACGCCCCCTCCGTCCGTAAGGATGGAAGGGGCGTTTCTCGCTCATGACGACGTAGGGGACCTCATGGACCAGGTGTCGGAAAGTCCGCAGGAGGCGCACAGCCTGCCCGGCTGCTACCGCCACCCGGACCGTGAGACCGGCGTGCGCTGCACCCGCTGCGAGCGGCCGATCTGCCCCGAGTGCATGGTCAGCGCCTCGGTCGGCTTCCAGTGCCCGGAGTGCGTCCGGGGCGGCTCCGGCACCGGGCACCGGCCCGACGCCGCGCAGCCCCGCAATCTCGCCGGAGCGCCCATCGCCGTCACCGGTGACCCCCGGCTGATCACCAAGATCCTGCTCCTGCTCAACCTCGCGGTGTTCATCGGGGTGCACGTCTCCTCGACACTGCTGGGGAAGCTGGTGCTGATCGCCGAGTGGCCGCCGGCGCCCTGGCTCCCCACGCAGGGAGTCGCCGAGGGCGAGTGGTACCGCCTGGTCACGGCGATGTTCACGCACGAGGAGATCTGGCACATCGCCTTCAACATGCTGAGCCTGTGGTTCCTCGGCCCTCCGCTGGAGGAGGCGCTCGGCCGGGTCCGCTACCTCAGCCTCTATGTGCTCTCCGGTCTTGCGGGCAGTGGCCTCGCGTATCTGCTGCAGCCCGCGTCGACGGCCTCCCTCGGCGCCTCGGGCGCGATCTTCGGCCTGTTCGGTGCCACGGCCGTGCTGATGCGCCGCCGCAACTACGACATGCGCCCGGTGATCGCGCTGCTGGCGATCAATCTGCTCTTCACCTTCAGCCCGGGCTTCAGCATCTCCTGGCAGGCCCATATCGGCGGCCTGGTCGGCGGGGTGGTGATCGGCTACGCGATGGTGAACGCGCCGCGGGAGCGGCGGGCGCTGATGCAGTACGGCGCCTGCGCGCTGGTGCTGGCGGCGGTGGTCGGCATGACCTTGCTGCGGACGGCCCAGCTCACCTGAGCACCCCTGCCCACCCCTTGAGCGGGTGGTTGTCCACAGCGTGTGCCCGATCTTGTGCATAGGGTGCGGGAACAGGTGTGCCCCCTGTCCCCGACCCGTGTTCCCGCAGGTCAGACAGGGGGCGAACATCTATTCGGTGGCCGGTAGTTCCGTCACACCGGCGTCAACCCTCGACGAGTTATCCACAGATCGTCGTTCTTTTTCCCCACTGTGGAAAAGGGCTGTGGATAACTCAGTGGATAGCCCTGGGCAGAGCTGTGTTCACGACCCGGCAGGGTCTACTTCCACTGGGTCGAGACACCGAATCCGGCGGCGATGAACCCGAAGCCCACGACGATGTTCCAGTTGCCGAGGGCGTCGATCGGCAGCGAACCGTCGGTCACATAGAAGACGACGATCCAGGCCAGACCGATGAGGAACATCGCGAGCATGACGGGCGCGACCCAGGCGCGGCTGGTCAGCTTGATGCTGGTCGCCTGCTTCGACGGCGGCGGCGTGTAGTCGGCCTTCTTGCGGATACGTGACTTCGGCACGAGGGTCTCTCCTGTCGATGCGCTGCGTGGCCGCGCAGGGATCTGGGTCGGGCTCGGGGCAGCGTACAAGGGGACTCTTAGTGCTCCCCCGGGCGTCCGTTAGCGTAGTGCTTCCGTGGCGCCGAAGGAGATAAGGGTACGTTGAGCAATTCTGCCGACTCCCCTCAGCCGGGATCCAGTGCTGCCCGCAGGGGATCTTTCCGTCCCGTCCGGATCCTCACCGTGGGCGTCTTCGCGCTCGCCGGTCTCCTTTTCTTCACCAGTTTCCACACGGCCAAAGGCACCAATATCCGTACGGATGCGTCCTTGCTGAAGCTTTCCGACCTCATTCAGGAACGCAGTCGCAAGAACGGCGAACTGGACGAGTCCAACGCCGCCCTGCGGGACCAGGTCGAAGCCCTCGCCGAACGCGACGACGGCAGTACCAAGGCCGAGGACGAGAAGCTGGCCGCCCTGGAGAAGAGCGCCGGCACCCAGAAGGTCACCGGCGAGGCCGTCACCGTCACCCTGGACGACGCCCCGCCGAACGCCACGGCCAAGCTCCCCGGCTATCCCGAGCCGCAGCCGGACTACCTGGTCATCCACCAGCAGGACCTCCAGGCCGTGGTGAACGCCCTGTGGCAGGGCGGCGCCGAGGGCATCAAGGTCATGGACCAGCGGCTGATCTCCACCAGCGCCGTGCGCTGCGTCGGCAACACCCTGATCCTCCAGGGCCGCGTCTACTCGCCGCCGTACAAGATCCAGGCGGTCGGCGACCCCGACAGGCTGCAGAAGGCGCTCGCCGAGAGCCCGGCGATCCAGAACTACATGGTGTACGTCAACGTCTACGGCCTGGGCTGGAAGGTCGAGGAGAACGGGACGGTGACCCTGCCCGGCTACTCCGGCACGGTGGACCTGCACCACGCGAAGCCCGTGGAGTAGGCCCGGACGAGCCGTCCGGAAGGCAGGCCGGCCCGAGGCCCCGCGCCGCTAGTCTGGTGCCGTACGGCGTGAGTCTGGTGCCGTGGTACGACGGAAGGGACGGCATGTACGGCTGGATCTGGCGGCATCTGCCGGGCAACGTGTGGGTGAAGGCGCTGATCTCACTGGTCCTGATCCTGGCCGTGGTCTACGTCCTCTTCCAGTACGTCTTCCCGTGGGCGGAACCGCTTCTTCCCTTCAACGATGTGACGGTGGACAGCCAGTGAGCGCGCGCATTCTCGTCGTCGACAACTACGACAGCTTCGTCTTCAACCTGGTCCAGTACCTGTACCAGCTGGGCGCCGAGTGCGAGGTGCTCCGCAACGACGAGGTGTCGACCACGCACGCCCAGGACGGCTTCGACGGCGTGCTGCTGTCGCCCGGCCCCGGAGCGCCCGAGCAGGCGGGGGTCTGCATCGACATGGTCCGCCACTGCGCGGCGACCGGCGTGCCCGTCTTCGGGGTCTGCCTGGGCATGCAGTCGATGCAGGTGGCGTACGGCGGCGTGGTCGACCGGGCGCCCGAACTGCTGCACGGCAAGACCTCGCTGGTCGAGCACGAGGGCAAGGGCGTCTTCGCGGGCCTGCCCTCGCCGTTCACCGCGACCCGCTACCACTCCCTGGCCGCCGAGCCGCCGACCGTCCCGGCCGAGCTGGAGGTCACCGCGCGGACGCGGGACGGCATCATCATGGGCCTGCGCCACCGCGAACTGCCCGTCGAGGGCGTCCAGTTCCATCCCGAGTCGGTGCTCACCGAGCACGGGCACCGCATGCTGGCCAACTGGCTGGCGGAATGCGGCGACCAGGGCGCGCCGGCCCGCTCCGAGGGGCTGGCCCCGGTGGTGGGCAGGGCCACGGCGTGACCGCGCTGCGCCCCGAGCGCGAGAGCACCTCGTACGGGCAGCAGCCGTACGAGGACTCCGGCGCGCTCGGGGACGCGCAGGCGCAGACGCGGTACCTGCCGGCGTACGACGACACCGCCCCGTACGAGCCGCCCGCCGACGACGAGACGGTGGCGCTGCGCCGCGCCGAGCCGCCCGGTGACCCCGTTCCGGCCCGCCGGGCCCCCTCCGGGCCCGCCGCCGCACCCGGCGGCCGAGCGGCCCGCAGAAGGGCCGCCAAGGGGCGTCACGGGCGCCGTCGCAAGGGCGCGGCTCCCGAGCCCGCCGTGGAGAGCGAGGGCGGCGAGCCGAGGGCCCCGCTCTCCCGGGTCGAGGCCCGCCGCCTGGCGAAGGCCCGCAAGCCCGGCCCGGGAGTGATCGCCAGCCGGGTGATCGGCGAGGTGTTCATCACCACCGGCGTGCTGATGCTGTTGTTCGTCACCTACCAGCTGTGGTGGACGAACGTCCGGGCGCACGCCCAGGCCGGCAACGAGGCGAGCCAGCTCCAGGACGACTGGGCGAGCGGCAGGCGCAACCCCGGCGCCTTCGAACCGGGCCAGGGCTTCGCCCTGCTGCACATCCCCGAGCTGGACGTCGTCGTCCCGATCGCCGAGGGCATCAGCAGCAAGAAGGTGCTGGACCGCGGCATGGTCGGGCACTACGCCGAGGGCGCCCTGAAGACGGCCATGCCCAGCGCCAGGACCGGCAACTTCGGGCTGGCGGGCCACCGCAACACGCACGGCGAGCCGTTCCGGTACATCAACAGGCTCCAGCCGGGCGACCCGATCATCGTCGAGACGCAGGACACGTACTACGTCTACAAGACGGCGTCGATGCTCCCGGTGACCCCGCCGAGCAATGTGAGCGTGCTCGATCCCGTGCCGAAGGGCTCGGGGTTCACCGCTCCCGGCCGGTACATCACCCTGACCACCTGCACGCCGGAGTTCACCAGCAAGTACCGGCTGATCGTCTGGGGCAAGATGGTCGAGGAACGGCCGCGCAGCAAGGGCAAGCCGGATGCGCTCGTCAGGTAAGGGCAGATGACTCGTGGCAGCGACCACCGACGACACCGAAGAGCACACGGCGGCGCCCGGGACCGCGCCCACGCCCCGCCGCCGCCCCGGCAGGATCGCGGCGGCGGTCGGTGTCCTCGGCGAACTCCTCATCACCGCGGGTCTGGTGCTCGGCCTGTTCGTCGTCTACTCGCTGTGGTGGACGAACGTCCTCGCCGACCGCGAGGCGGACCGGGAGGGCGACAGGGTCCGCGACACCTGGGCCCATGAGGGCAGCGGCGGGCCGGGCGCCCTGGACATCCGGGACGGCATCGGCTTCCTGCACGTGCCGGCCATGAACAAGGAAGAGATCCTGGTCAAGAAGGGCACCTCGGCCAAGATCCTCAACAACGGTGTCGCCGGCTACTACACCGACCCGGTCAAGGCGACCCTGCCGACCAGCGGCAGGAACGGCAACTTCGCCGTCGCCGCCCACCGCGACGGGCACGGCGCCGAGTTCCACAACATCCACAAGCTGAAGAAGGGTGACCCGATCGTCTTCGAGACGAAGGACACCTGGTACGTCTACAAGGTCTACGCCACCCTCCCCGAGACCTCGAAGTACAACGTCGAGGTCCTCGACGCGGTCCCCAGGGAGTCCGGGCGGAAGAAGGCCGGCAAGTACATCACCCTGACCACCTGCACCCCGATCTACACCAGCCGCTACCGGTACATCGTCTGGGGCGAACTGGAGCGGGTGGAAAAGGTCGACGAGGACCGCACCCCGCCGCGGGAGCTGCGCTGACGCGGGAGCCACCGCGCTGCACCCACGGGAAAGTCCCGGCCGCCCTCTCGGGCCGCCGGGACTTTTCCGTACTGCCGGGGTGCGCCGGTCAGCCGCCGTCGCCGCCTCCGAAGAAGCCGCCTCCGCCGTTGCCGTTGCCCCCGCCGTTGTTGCCGCCGCCGAAACCGATGGTCGTCAGCGTGATCGTCGTCTGGCCCGGGTTGTCGACCTCGTTGCCGCCGTCCGGATCCTGGTCGATCACCAGCGCGGTGTCGCTCTGGTCGCTGCCGCCCGCGAACTGGATGCTGGTGAACCCGGCCGCGGCCAGCTCCTGCTTCGCCTGGCCGACCGTCTTGTTGCGGACGTCCGGGACCTTGGTCTTCTGCTGCTGGAGCTTGCCGATCTTGATCGTCACCGTCGAGCCCGGGTCGACGGCGGTGCCGGCCGGCGGGGTGGTCTCGATGACCTTGCCGTCCTGGTTCGGGTCGGCGGTCGGGACCTCGGTGCACTCACCGGCCAGTCCGTTGGCCTGGAGCTGCGCCTTCGCCTCGTCACAGGAGCCGGAGACCGGCGGTACCGTCGCCTGCTCCTTCTCCTTCGCGACGATCAGCGTGATCGTGGAGCCCTTCTGGACCTCCTGGCCGGAGACGGGGTCCTGTTCGAGGACGGTGCCGGGCTCCTCCGGGGACTCCTTGCTCTCCGTCTCGACCTTGAAGCCGTACTTGTCGTCCTCCAGCTTCGACTTGGCCTCTTCCAGGCTGTCGCCGATCACACTGGGCACGGCGACCTTGGGAGCGCCGGTGGAGACCACCAGGCTGACCGTGGAGTCCTTGTCGACCTCGGCGTCCTGCGGCGGGTTCTGCTCGCAGACGTGGCCCTTCGGCTGCTCCTCGCAGGGCTTCTCCTCGAAGGCCAGCTGAAGGTCGGAGTTGAATGCCCGCTTCTCCGCGTCGGCCTTGGTCAGGCCGACGAACTGCGGCACCGACACCTTGTCGTCGCCCGCGCCTTCGCCGCTGAACGCGAACTTGCCGATGAGGATCGCGCCGACGAGGACCAGCACCGCGGCGACGACCAGCAGGACCGTCGAGGTGCTGGACTTCTTCTGACGGCGCCGGTCGGGGCGGTCGTCGTAGCCGTAGCCGGCGTCGTCCGGGTTCATCGGGGGCAGCATCGAGGTGGCGCCGCCGTCGGTGGAGCGCAGGGCCGTCGTCGGCTGGTCGTCCGGGTAGCCGCCGTAGCCCACGGAGCCCATCGCGGCGGTGGCCGCGACGGGGGCGCCGTCGAGGCAGGCCTCGATGTCGGCGCGCATCTCGTCGGCCGACTGGTAGCGGTAGTTCGGGTCCTTGGTCAGCGCCTTGAGGACGATGGCGTCCATCTCCGGCGTGATCTCGGGGTCGAACACCGACGGCGGCTGCGGCTCCTCCCGCACGTGCTGGTACGCGACGGCGACCGGGGAGTCGCCGACGAACGGCGGGCGCACCGTCAGCAGCTCGTAGAGCAGGCAGCCGGTGGAGTACAGGTCCGACCGCGCGTCGACCTGCTCGCCCTTGGCCTGCTCCGGGGAGAGGTACTGGGCGGTGCCGATCACGGCTGCGGTCTGGGTCATGGTCATCCCGGCGTCGCCCATGGCGCGGGCGATGCCGAAGTCCATCACCTTGACCTGGCCGTTGCGGGTCAGCATGACGTTCGCCGGCTTGATGTCGCGGTGGACGATGCCGTTGCGGTGGGCGTACTCCAGGCCCTGGAGGATGCCGATGGTCATCTCCATGGCGCGCTCCGGCAGCAGCTTGCGGCCGGAGTGCAGCAGTTCACGGAGCGTGGAGCCGTCGACGTACTCCATCACGATGTACGGGATCGAGACCCCGTCGATGTAGTCCTCGCCCGTGTCGTAGACCGCGACGATCGCGGGATGGTTGAGCGAGGCGGCCGACTGGGCCTCCCGGCGGAACCGGGCCTGGAAGGACGGGTCGCGCGCGAGATCGGCGCGCAGCGTCTTCACCGCCACGGTGCGGCCGAGGCGCGTGTCATGGGCGAGATATACCTCTGCCATGCCACCGCGGCCGAGCACCTGGCCCAGCTCGTACCGGCCGCCGAGGCGACGCGGCTCTTCCATAGCTTCCTACCAGCCCTCTCCGTCGGTCCCGACCGTTCACTCGTGCGGTCGGAGGTGCCGTCCGGGCCCTACCGTACCCGGCTCGCTTTCTGTGACCTGGCCAAGCCCGTCACCCGATACAGGACCGGTATCGCAACGTGCACCGATGTGAAGGGGACGTGAGCGGGGTCACTTCCGGTTGCCGATGACCGCCTCCATCACGCTCTTGGCGATGGGGGCCGCGAGACCGCCGCCGGAGATGTCTCCGCGGTCGGCCTCCTCGTCCTCGACCACCACGGCGACGGCGACCGGGGAGCTGCCGTCGCTGAGCTTGGCGTAGGAGATGAACCAGGCGTACGGCTTCTCGCTGTTGTCGACACCGTGCTGGGCGGTACCGGTCTTGCCGCCGACCTTGACGCCGTCGATCTTGGCCGTGGAGCCGGTGCCCTCCTCGACGACGGTCTCCATCATCGACTGGAGCTTCTGCGCGTTCTCCTCCGACAGCGGCCGGCTCAGCTCCTCCGGGTCCGTCTGCTCGAGGGTGTCGAGGTTCGGCGCCTGGAGCTTGTCGACCATGTACGGCTTCATCAGGGAGCCGTCGTTGGCGACCGCCGAGGCGACCATGGCCATCTGCAGCGGGGTCGCGGCGGTGTTGAACTGGCCGATGGAGGACAGCGCGACCTCGGAGGGCGCCATGTCCTCGGAGAAGACCGAGGCGTTGGCGCGCACCGGCGTGAACTGCTCGGTGGTGAAGCCGAAGTCCTTGGCCTTCTCCAGCATCTTGTCGTTGCCGATCTCGGAGCCGACCTTGCCGAAGACGGTGTTGCAGGACCACTGGAGCGCGACCCGCAGGGTGGCGTTCTTGCAGGGGTGGTTGCCGTCGTTCTTCAGCGGGGTGGTGGTGCCGGGCATGGTCCACGGCAGCGGGGTGTCGGTCGGCTCGTCCGGGTCCGGGTACTTGCCGTACTCCAGCGCGGCGGCGGCGGTGACGACCTTGAACGTGGAGCCCGGCGGGTAGGTCTCGCGCAGGGCCCGGTTGAGCATCGGGTCGTTCGGGTTGTTCTTCTTCTGGAGCTTGTTCCAGGCCTTCTGGTCGTCGTCGGAGTAGCCGGCGATCGTCGACGGGTCGTACGACGGGTAGGAGGCCAGCGCCAGGATCTTCCCGGTGGACGGCTCGATCGCGGCGACGGCGCCCTTGCCGCGCTCCTTCAGGCCCTCGTACGCCGCCTTCTGCGCGGCGGCGTTGAGGGTGGTGACGACGTTGCCGCCTTCCTTCTTCTCCCCCGTGAGCATGTCGAGGGTGTTGCGGAAGAAGAGCCGGTCGTCGTTGCCGGTGAGGATGCCGTCCTCGAGGTTCTCCAGCTGGTTGGTGCCGAAGGCCTGGGAGGCGTAGCCGGTGACGGGCGCCCACATGGGGCCGTCCTTGTAGGTGCGGACGTACTCGAAGTCGCCGCGCTCGGCCTTCTTGGAGCCGGTGATCGCCTTGCCGTCGACGATGATGTCGCCGCGCGGGGTGGCGTAGCGCTCGATGGCCACCCGGCGGTTGTCGGTGTCCGACGCCAGTTCGTCCGCGCGGACGTACTGGAGCCAATTGTCGCGGATCAGCAGCGTCAGCATGAGCAGCCCGCAGAAGATCGCGATCCGTCGCAGGGGCTTGTTCACGGGCGGACCACCTGGGTCATCTCGGCATCGGGGTTGGGGGCGGGGGACGGGGCCGGGCGGCGCGCGGTGTCGCTGATCCGCAGCAGGATGCCGATCAGCGCCCAGTTGGCCAGCACGGACGAACCGCCGTACGCGAGGAACGGCATCGTCATACCGGTCAGCGGGATGAGGCCCATCACACCGCCGGCCACCACGAAGACCTGGAGCGCGAAGGCGCCGGACAGGCCGATGGCGAGCAGCTTGCCGAACGGGTCGCGGGCGGCGAGGGCGGTGCGCACGCCGCGCTCCACGATCAGTCCGTAGATCAGCAGGATCGCCATCACGCCGGCCAGGCCCAGCTCCTCGCCGAAGGTAGCGAGGATGAAGTCGGAGTTGGCGGCGAAGCGGATCAGCTCGGAGTGGCCCTGGCCCCAGCCGGTGCCGAGGGTGCCGCCGGAGCCGAACGCCCACAGCGCCTGCATGGCCTGCTCGGAGTGGCCGACGACGCCCTGCCGGGAGAGCATGTACTCGCGCATCGGGTCCAGCCAGGCGTCCACGCGCTGCTGGATGTGCGGCTCGAAGCTCGCCACGCCGACGGCGCCGACCGCGGACATCAGCAGACCGAAGACGATCCAGCTGGTCCGCTCGGTGGCGACGTACAGCATGATGACGAACATTCCGAAGAACAGCAGCGAGGTGCCGAGGTCGGTCTCGAAGACCAGGATGAGGATCGAGATCGCCCAGACGACCACGATCGGGCCGAGGTCGCGGCCGCGCGGCAGGTACAGGCCCATGAACCGGCGGCTGGCGAGCGCCAGGGCGTCCCGCTTCACCATCAGGTAGCCGGCGAAGAAGACGGCGAGGACGATCTTCGCGAACTCACCGGGCTGGAGGGTGCCCAGGCCGGGGATCTTGATCCAGATCTTCGCGCCGAAGACGTCCGTGCCCAGGCCCGGCACCAGCGGCAGGATCAGCAGCACCAGGGCGACGAACATCGAGATGTAGGTGTAGCGCTGCAGGACGCGGTGGTCCTTCAGGAAGATCAGCACCCCGATGAACAGGGCGATGCCCAGCGCGGTGTACAGCAGCTGCCGGGGCGCGGCCGTGACGAAGGTGGGCAGCGACTGCAGCAGCTTCGACTGGTCCAGCCGCCAGATCGCGACCAGTCCCAGCCCGTTCAGCAGGGTGGCCAGCGGCAGCAGCAGCGGATCCGCGTACGGCGCGAACTTCCGTACGACGAGATGCGCGATACCGGCCAGCAGGCCGAGGCCCAGGCCGTAGCTCAGCAGACCGGACGGCACCTGCCCGTTGATCGCGAGGCCCACATTGGCGTACGCGAAGACCGGGATGACCACCGCGAAGACCAGCAGGGCCAGCTCGGTGTTGCGGCGGCTCGGCGTACCGATGGAGCCGATCGTGGACGTGTGGTGCGTCGGCGTGTTGGTAGTACTGCTCATCGTGTGACAGGGCCTCTCACGGCTTGCCTACTGCTTACCGCACAGCGAGACGACCTTCTGCTCTTCCTCCGAGAGGCTGGGGCCGGGGCTGGGAGTGGCGGTCGGGGTCGCGGACGCGGACGGGTTCGGGGACACCGAGGGGCTCGGCGATGCCTTGGACGTAACGGAGGTGCGGGTGGTTCCCGTGGCGCCGCCGGCCTCGCCCTCGCCGGTGCGCGCGTTGTTCTCGCGCTCGGCGGCGCGCTGCTCCGCCTGCTTGCGGCATGCGGAGGCCTGCACGGCCAGTTCGCCGATCTTCGCCCGGGCGTTCTTCAGGCTGCCTTCGGTGATCGTCCCCTCGACCAGTTTCCGCTGGTAGGGAGGCAGGTACTTGAGTTCGATCTCCGGGTGGTCCTTCTCCACCTCGGACAGCGACACCCAGGCCAGGTCCTGGCTGATGCCGCGGTACAGGGCGACGTGCTCGCCGTTGGCGCCCACGTAGTACTGGGTCTGGGTCCAGCGGTAGCCGCCGTAGAGGCCGCCGCCGACCACGGCCAGCGCGAGGACGCCGTAGAAGGACCGTTTGAGCCACCGGCGGTTCTTGCGCGGTTTGGTGAAGTCGTCCTCGTCGTAGTCGCCGAAGCCGCCCGCGGGGATGAAGCCGGTGACGTCGCCGGAGCCCGGCGGGCCGAACTCGCCGCCGCCGCCCTGGCCGGGCACCTGGCGGCCGAGGCCGGAGGCGCGGCCGGCGGGGGTCTGCATGATGCCGTTGTCGGACAGCTGGTGCTGGTTCTCGGCGACCGCGCCGACCACCACCGGGGTGTCGGACAGCTGCCCGGCGAGGGTGTCGCCGGTGTCCAGGTCGAGGACGTCCGCGACGATCACCGTGATGTTGTCGGGGCCGCCGCCGCGCAGCGCGAGCTGGATCAGCTCCTGCACGGTCTCCTGCGGGCCCTGGTAGCTGGCGAGGGTGTCCTCCATCGTCTGGTGGGAGACGACCCCGGACAGCCCGTCGGAGCAGATCAGGTAGCGGTCACCGGCCCGGACCTCGCGGATCGACAGGTCGGGTTCCACGTGGTCGCCGCTGCCGAGGGCGCGCATCAGCAGGGAGCGCTGCGGGTGGGTGGTGGCCTCTTCCTCGGTGATCCGGCCCTCGTCGACCAGCCGCTGCACCCAGGTGTGGTCCTGGGTGATCTGGGTGAGGACGCCGTCGCGCAGCAGGTAGGCGCGCGAGTCGCCGACGTGCACCAGGCCGAGCCGCTGGCCGGTCCACAGCAGGGCGGTGAGCGTGGTGCCCATGCCCTCCAGGGACGGGTCCTCCTCGACCATCTGCCGCAGCTGGTCGTTGGCCCGCTGCACGGCCACGCCGAGCGAGGTGAGCACGTCGGAGCCGGGGATGTCGTCGTCGAGGGCGACGATGGTGGAGATCGCCTCGGAGGAGGCGACCTCGCCGGCGGCGGCGCCGCCCATGCCGTCGGCGATGGCGAGCAGCCGGGGGCCCGCGTAACCCGAGTCCTCGTTGCCCTCGCGGATCATGCCCTTGTGCGAACCGGCGGCGAAGCGCAGTGACAGACTCATGCGCACCTCGCCCGTCGGCTCCGGGTACAGCCGATCGTGTCGAGCCACACTGCCCACCCTCCGGTCGGGAGCGCGCCGGGGCCCCGGGTGTGGACCGCCGCTGCGTGCTCGCTCCGCTCGCGCTCATTCATGACGTAGCACTACTTCCGCAGCTCGATGACGGTCTTGCCGATGCGGATCGGCGCACCCAGCGGGATCGGCGTCGGAGTCGTGAGGCGGGACCGGTCCAGGTACGTGCCGTTGGTGGACCCGAGGTCCTCGACGATCCACTGGCCGTCCCGGTCCGGGTAGATCCTGGCGTGCCGGCTGGAGGCGTAGTCGTCGTCCAGCACGATGGTGCTGTCGTGCGCCCGGCCCAGCGTGATGGTCTGGCCCTGCAGCGCGACGGTGGTGCCCGTGAGGGTGCCCTCGGTCACGACCAGCTTGGTGGGAGCGTTGCGGCGGGCGCGGCCGCCCGCGGGCTGCTGGCGCTGCTGCGGCGGCGCCTGGCGTGCTGCGGACTGCTGCGGCCGGCCGGCGTCCCGCCGGGATGCGCGCTGAGTGACGCGCGTACCGAACAGGTCGCTGCGGATGACCTGCACGGCCACGATCACGAACAGCCACAGTACGGCCAGGAAACCCAGCCGCATGACCGTGAGGGTCAGCTCTGACATTGCCCCCGGATCACCCTTCGGCTTGCCTATAGATAACGGTGGTGCTGCCCACGACGATCCGCGAGCCGTCGCGGAGCGTAGCGCGGGTGGTGTGCTGCCCGTCCACCACGATGCCGTTGGTGGACCCGAGATCCTGGATCGTCGAGGGCGTTCCGGTCCGGATCTCGCAGTGCCGGCGGCTCACGCCGGGGTCGTCGATCCGCACGTCGGCGTCGGTGCTGCGGCCCAGCACCAGCGTCGGGCGGGAGATCTGATGGCGGGTGCCGTTGATCTCGATCCAGTAGCGGGTGCGTCCGCCGGCCGCCGGCGCGGCGGGAGGACGCTGGCCGGCCGCGGCCGGCGGATAGCCGTAGCCGCCGGGGCGGGCCCCGGGCGGTGGGGCGG
>NZ_MUND01000167.1 GCF_002154375.1 Streptomyces glaucescens
GTTCGGGCATGGAAGTTCTCCCTTTCCTGTCGGTTTCACGGTGGGTGGGGTGGTCCGGTGATGCCCTGCATGGCTCGCCTTGTTGGGCGAGGCGAGGCGAGGCGAGGCGGGGCGAGGCGGGGCGTGTCGGCGTGCTGAATGCCGGTGGCTGTTGCTGTGTGCCCGCGAGCCGGAACGCGTTGCCCGGAAGACGGTCCGCAGGCGCTTGCTGTGTGGGCGTGACTTGTCGGCCGGGGTCCCGATGCCGTGCCGACGCGGACGGTTCAGGATTCCGTGATGTCCGGCCTCGTCGTGCTTGGTGCCGTCCGGCATGAGATGGCCGCCGGTAACGGTGCGACCAGGTGCTGGCTGGGGCGGCGGGCGGAGCACGTGCAAGGAGCGAAGGCATGGTCCTTCCTCTATGTCTCCTTGTGCGTGCGGGCGTGTGGCCGCTGGTCAGTAAAGGGAGGAAAGGTGCAGGATGCGGCCGGAGCGCCGGGAGAGCCGCAGTGTCGTCTTCGGAGCGCCGGTGACGTCTGCGAGGGCTTGGTAGTCGTAGTGGTGGACAGCGCCGCCTGCGGTGCCGGTGACGGTGATGTCGACGCGGTCGATGCGCCAGTCGTCGTCGTTGTCGCGGGGCGGGAAGCGCAGGTAGACGGGGTGGCGGTCCAGGTCGGTGATGTGCAGCTGGGGGTCGCGGGGGTCGTTGCCGGAGGCGTTGAGGATGTTGGCGCCCTCGCCGAGGACGAA
>NZ_MUND01000168.1 GCF_002154375.1 Streptomyces glaucescens
GCGATGCCGTGCTCGGCGAGCCTGCGCCGCCCCTCGGGGGTGATGCGGTCCGTCGTCCAGGGCGGTGTGAGGACCTGCCGGACGCGGCCGTCGGGATGGCCGCAGGCGGCCAGGACGTCCCGTACGGCGGCGGTGATCTCGGGCAGCGCGGGGCAGCCCAGGTAGGTGGGCGTGATCTCCACCTCCAGCACGCCGTCGGTGCCCGGGGTGACGGAACCCACCACGCCGAGGTCGCCGAGGCCGATCACCGGAAGCTCCGGGTCGGGAAGCGCCGCCACCCGCTCGCGCACCTCCTGGGGGGAACGGCGGGAGGTGTCCGGTACGGGCCCGCTCACCAGGTGCCCCCGGGGAACTGCCGCCGCACCGACTGCAGTTCGGCGATCAGCGGCCCGAACTCCTCGGTGTGCAGTCCCGAGCGGCCTCCCGTGGCCGACCAGGCGGGCGTCGGCACGGTGAGACCCGCCTCGGTGACGACCTCGGTGACGCGCCCGAGCCACGTCTCGCGCAGCGGTGCCGGGGAGGGCACCGTGCCGGAAGCGGCGAGGCGGCGTACCACCTCGTCCTCCTCGAAGAGTTCGGCGGTGTACGGCCACACACGTTCCAGGCCGTCCCGCATACGGCGGGCGCTCTCCTCGGTGCCGCGTCCCAGCGTCACCGTCCAGCGGTCGGCGTGCAGCCGGTGGAAGGCGACCTCCTTGGCGGCGCGGGCCCCGAACGCGGCGAGGTCGGGGTCGGCGCAGTGCGCGAGGGTCTCGTAGGAGAGGACGGCGTAGTGGGTGTAGGCGAGTTGCCGGGCCACGGTCGCCGCGAAGTCGCCGTTGGGGAGTTCGGTCAGCAGGGCGTTGGTGAACTCGCGGTCCGAACGGCCGTAGGCGAGGTCGTCCTCGGTGCGGCCGGTGCCGTCGAGCCGTCCGGCGCGGGTGAGCAGGGCGCGGGCGTGGCCGATCAGGTCGAGGGCGATGTTCGACAGGGCCAGGTCCTCGTCGATGGTCGGCGCGCGGGTGATCCACTGGCACAGCCGCTGTCCGAGGACGAGCGCGTCGTCGCCGAGGCGCAGGAGGTACCGGGCCAGGTCGGGGGCGGCGGACGGCTGTTCGCCCGGCAGGGGGTCCGGACGCCGCACCACCGGGGCGTCACTCGTGATGCTCACCTTCGGGGCCTTTCTCGGTCAGCGGCGCGAAGTGCTCGGGGTACCGGTACGGCTTGTGGCGGGCGCCCGCGAAGTACGGGTCGCGTTCGTCCGGGGAGGCCGTGTGCACGGCGTCGGAGCGGACCACCCACAGCGACAGCGGTTCGCCCCGGCGCGTGTACAGGTCGCGGGCCGCGGCCAGCGCCGCGTCCGGGCCGGCCGCGCGCACCGACCCCACGTGCTGGTGGGCCAGGCCCCGCCGGCTGCGCAGGAAGACCTCCCAGGACGCCGGCGCGCCCTCCCGTGTCCCGCTCATTCGTCCTCTCCTCCCGTCCCGTCCGTCCGGGCGGCGTACGCGGCGGCGGCCTCCCTGACCCAGGCGCCGTCCTCGTGCGCGGCCCGGCGGTGCGCGATGCGCTGCCGCGCCCAGTGGGTGTCGTCGCCCAGTGCCTCGCGGTAGGTGTCCCAGTCGATCGGGGTGAAGTCGTAGTGGCCACGCTCCTCGTTCCAGCGGATCGCCGGGTCGGGCAGCGTCAGGCCGAGGCGTTCGGCCTGCGGGACGCAGCTGTCGACGAAACGCTGGCGCAGCTCGTCATTGGTGTGGCGCTTGATGCCCCAGGCCATCGCCCGGCGGGAGACGGCGGCGCCCAGTGCGGCGGTCCGCGCGTCGGCGCCGCCCGCCTCGGTGTCGGGCGGACCGAACATCAGCGCCACGGCCGGCAGCCACCAGCGGTTCACCGCGTCCTGCGCCATCGCCTTCTGCTCGGGTGTCCCCTCGCACAGGGCGCGCATCAGGTCGTAGCCCTGCCGGACGTGGAACGCCTCCTCCTGGCAGACGCGGCGCATCGCCCGGGCGTACGGCCCGTAGGAGGTGCGGCACAGGGGCGCCTGGTTGATGACGGCGGCGCCGTCCGTCAGCCACGCGATGGCCCCGGTGTCCGCCCAGGTGAGCGCGGGGTGGTTGAAGGTGGCGGAGGCGCGCTGTTGTCCGCGGTGCAGGGCGTCCAGCAGGGCGGCGCGGTCCACGCCGAGCGTCTCGGCGGCGGAGTACAGGTACAGGCCGTGGCCGGCCTCGTCCTGGACCTTGGCGATGAGGACCGACTTGCGGTGCAGGGACGGGGCGCGGGTGAGCCAGGCGCCCTCCGGCTGCATGCCGATGATCTCGGAGTGGGCGTGCTGGGCGATCTGGCGGACCAGCATGCGGCGGTATCCGTCGGGCATCCAGTCGCGCGGTTCGATGGTTTCACCGGCGGCGACGAGCGCGTCGAAGTGCGCGAGCAGGTCGCCCTCGTCCACGGCGGGGGCGGTGGTCGGCGCGGTCACCGGGCACCGCCCGGGCATCGGGTGACCGCCACGGCGGTGCGGCCGGCCGGGTCACCGTGCTGCGGGCACCGTCCCGGGGTCCGGGCCCGTACCGGCTGCCTGGGCACGCGCATCACTCCTTCGGTTCGGGACCGCCCGCGCGGGGCCGGGCGGAGCGGGGGGCTTCGTTGCGGTAAGAGGCCGGGGGCGCGGCCCGGCTATCCCCGCCGCACACGGTTCGGGCGCGTGACAAAGCTCACGGGCCGGCCCGGGGAGTGCGCCCCGGCCGCGCCCGCCTCTTCAGGGGGTGACACTCGTACACCGCGCGGCGGCCGGCACGCCGAGGCGAAAGGGGAAACCATGAGCATCATCAGGGAGTTGCTGGTCGAACTCACCGGCACGGCCGAGTACGCCGGCCAGGTCGGCGACGACGTCGACCTGGCCGCCAGCGGCATCGACTCCGGGGATCTGGTCCGCCTCGTGCTGCTCGT
This sequence comes from Streptomyces glaucescens, assembly GCF_002154375.1. Lineage (GTDB taxonomy): Bacteria > Actinomycetota > Actinomycetes > Streptomycetales > Streptomycetaceae > Streptomyces > Streptomyces glaucescens. Next base: position 2,923 of record NZ_MUND01000168.1, read on the forward strand.
GGAGCAGCGGCTCGGCGTGGAGATCACCGCCGAGGACATGGAAGGGCTGCGCACGATCGCCGACTACGAGCGTTTCGTGGCCGAGCGTTCGGTCGCCGGTGCGAGCGGCGGTGCGTGATGTGGCTGACGCAGCTGCTGGAGCGCGGCCGCCAGTGCTGGCCCGAGCGGACCGCCCTGATCGACGAGGAACGCAGGGTCACCTGGGCCCAGTTGCACGACCGCACTCTGCAACTGGCGCGCGGGCTGGCCGAGCTGGGCATCGAGCGGGGTGACCGGGTCGCCGTGCTCGCCAAGGACCGGATCGAGGTCCTGGAGAGCTACTTCGCGCTGGCCCGGCTCGGCGCGCTGTTCGTGCCGCTGAACCACAGCCTGGCCGAGCCCGAGGTCGCCGGGATCGTCGAACGCGTCGGCGCGGTCGCCGTCATCGGGGAGTCGGAGCTGCTGGACCGGCACCCCGAGCTGCCGGCGTCGGTGCGGATCCGGCTGGCCCTGGACAAGCCCGCCTTCGCGGCGCTGGGCACCCTGGCCGGCGAGCGGGAGCTGCCGCGGGTCGCCGACACCGACCCGATCGCCGTCCTGCACACCTCGGCGACCACCGGGCAGGCCAAGGGGGTCACCGTCGACAGCGGGTCGTTCCGCGCGATCGCCCTCGGCTGGCTGGTGATGGCCCGCCCCACCGACGGCATCGTCATGGTCAACTGCTGCCCGCTGTACCACGGCAGCATGGTCGTGTCCCTGACCTATCTGGCGGCCGGCGCCACGGTCGTGCTGATGCCCGGTTTCACCCCGCAGCGGGCGCTGTCCGCGGTGGAGCGGCACCGGGCCACGCACATGTGGCTGGTGCCGCAGATGCTGCGCTTCATGCTCCAGGCCAAGGGGTCCCACCGCACCGACCTGTCCTCCCTGCGGGAGATCCTGTACGGCGCCGCCCCCATGCCGCTCGACGTCTACGCCGACGCGGTCCAGCGGCTCGGCTGCGGCTTCCGGCAGGTGTACGGCATGACCGAGGTGGGCGGCCCGTTCGTCACGCTCGGCCCCGACGAGCACCCCGCCCCCGGGGACGTCGCCGCCCGCATCCCGTGCGGCCGGGTCGTGCCGGGCATGTCCGCCCGCGCGGTGGACGAGCGCGGCCGGGAGCTGCCGCGCGGCGAGATCGGCGAGATCGTGGTGCGCGGGCCGGGCGTCATGCAGGGCTACTGGAACGACCCGGAGGCCACCCGCGAGATCACCCTCGACGGGTGGATCAGGACGGGCGACCTCGGCTTCGTCGACGACGAGGGCCGCATCAGCCTGGTGGACCGCACGAAGGACGTCATCATCCGCGCGGGCCAGAACGTCTACCCCTCGGAGATCGAGCGCGCCCTGATGTCCCACCCGGCGGTCCGGGACGCGGCGGTCGTCGGGATGCCCGACGAGGACTACGGCGAGGTGCCGCTGGCGTACGTCGCCCTGGAGCCGGGCGCGGAGGCGGGCGCGGCGGCACTGCTCGCGCATGTCGCGGGGCTGCTCGCGCCGTACAAGCGTCCGCGGCGGGTGGAGTTCATCGAGCAGGTGCCCCGCAACCCCGCCGGGAAGATCGTCAAGAAGCTGCTGCGGGTGTGAGCGTGCGCGGCGGGCGGCGGGCGGCGACGACCGGGCGCCCCGCGCGTCCCGGGCCGGCCGCGGCGGAGGTGCCGTGGCCGGCCCGGGACGGTCGGCAGCCCGCGTGGCCGGCAGGCGATGAGCCCGCGTGGGCGGCAGGCGATGAGCCCGAGTGGGCGGCAGGCGATGAGCCCGCGTGGGCGGCAGGCGATGACGTGGCCGCGCTGCGGCCGCTGCTTGCCGCCGCGGGGCTCGGGCTGGGCGTCGCGGCCGTCTCGGAGCCGGGCCCGCAGCCGGCCGGGCCCGCCGAGGCGGCCGCGGCTGCGTCGATGCCGCCGAGGCGCCGGCTGGAGTTCCTCGCCGGCCGGCGGGCCGCCCGGCGGGCGTTGCGCGCGGTGGGCCTGGACTGCGGGGAGATCCCCCGCTCGGGGCGGCTGCCGGTGTTCCCGCCGGGCCGGGCGGCGTCGATCTCGCACAGCGCGGGCCTCGCCGTCGCCGTGGCCCGCGCCCCGGGCCGGGAGCTGCCGCTCGGCTGCGACCTGGAGCTGCGGCCCCTCCCCCGCGGCGCGGCCCGGCTGGTGCTGCGCGCGGACGAGGAGCCGCTGCTCGATGACGGGGGGACTCCGCCCGGTGCGGGCGCGGCCTGGTCGGTGACCGAGCTGTTCTCGGCCAAGGAGGCCGCGTGGAAGGCCCTGGCCGGACCGGAGGGCGAGCCCCCTGCCGGGCCGGCGGGGAGCCTTCGCGACCTGCGGGCGTGCCCCGACGGGGCCGGCCTGCGCGTCTGTCTGCGCACCGATCCCGCCCACGCCGTGCGGGTGCGGGTGGTGCGCGTCGGAACTGGTGTGTTCAGCTACGTCGTCAGCCGGGCCGGCGGCCGCGGCTGACCGGGCTTCCCGTCCCCGGCGCGCCGGGGACGGGAAGCTTCTTCGTTACGGGTCAGCGCTCCGGCGTGCCGCCGCCGTCCCGGTAGGAACGCCGCACCGTGTCGGCGGCCTTGTCGGTCTTGGCGTCGTACTTGTCGCCGGTCCGCTCGTCGACCATGCGCTCGGCGCCGGACACGCCCTTGTCGGCCTGGTCGGGGTGGCCCTTGGCCATCTGCTTGGCCTTGTTCATCATGTCGCCCAGCTTGCCCATGGGTACCTCCGGGGTGCGCGTGCGTCGTCGTACTCCGCCGCAGTACCCCTCTGGCCGTGGGTGAATCACGCCCGGTCGCCCACCCGGGCGGCCATGTTTCCCGCCGGGTGCCGGTTGTCGTGGATGAGCTGGTGGGCGAGGCCGATCTCCTCGAAATCGAAGGTGCGGGACAGGCACGGGTCGATGATGCCCTGGTCGATCAGCCGGGTGACCTCCCGTGCCTCACGGGCGGTGGCGACGTGCGAGCCCTGGAGGCGCTTCTGCCGCATCCACAGGAAGCGCAGGTCGACGTCGCCGTTGTAGCCCGTGGTGCCGCCGCACAGGACGACCATGCCGCCGTTGTCGCACAGGTACAGGGACGTGGGGATGGTGTCGGCGCCGGAGTGCTCCAGCACGATGCGCGGGCTGCGGCGCTCGCCGAGCACCTCCCAGAAGGCCCGCCCGAAGGCCCGGGCCCCCGACAGCCAGCGGCCCATCGCCTCGTCGTCGTAGGTGTCCGGCAGCCGCCCCCAGTGATCGAACCGGCGCCTGTCGATCCAGCCCTCGGCACCCAGTTTGAGGCAGAACTCGCCGCGCTCCTCGCTGGAGACGACCGCGACGGGGATGCCGCCGACGTGCCGGACGAGCTGGATGGCGATGGAGCCGAGGCCGCCGGCGCCGCCCCAGATCAGCACCGGGTCGCCGGGGCGCACCGTGTGCGGGGGCCAGCCGAAGAGCTGGCGGTAGGCGGTGGCGGCGGTCGCCATGTAGCAGGCGGACTCCGCCCAGGACAGCCGGGCGGGCTTGGGGTGGCACATGTAGTCGTCGACGACGGCGAACTGGGCGAAGGAGCCGTAGTTCTCCTCGTAGCCCCACACCCGCTGGCTGGTGGACCAGGTGGGGTCGCCGCCGAGGCGGATGTCCTCGGCCTTCTCGTCCCAGCGGTTGGCGAGCACGACGACCTCGTCGCCGAGCCGCACCCCGCGGACGTCCTCGCCGACCGCCCAGACGATCCCGGACAGGTCGGAGCCGCCGATGTGGAAGTCCTCGGTGGCGCCCGCCTTCTGGCGGGCGGCGATCACGTCGAGCGGCGAACCCAGCGCCGCCCAGACGTTGTTGTAGTTGATGCCGGCGGCCATCACCTTCACCAGGACCTGGCCCCGGCCCACGGGCGGGACGTCGACCACCTCGGTCCGGAAGGCGTCGACGGGCAGTCCGTAGCGCTCACGGCGGATGAGCGAGGCGTACATCTTCTTCGGTACGGTGCCGATCTCGGGCGCGTCGCCGAGCTCGTAGAGGTCCTGGGTCGCTCTCACGCTGGTTCTCCTCAAGCCGGTTCACGGGGAAGGGGGTGTGGAGGCCCGGTCGCCGAGGCCGCGCAGGACCTTGGCGACGGCCTCGCCGATGCGGGCGATCGGCTCGGGTTCGGTCATCTCGTAGTGGCCGCACGGCACGTGGTGGTCGTGGAGGGTGCCGTCGACGTGGGGCCGCCAGCTGTCGGCCTTGCCGGGCAGCACCGCCAGGTCCGCCGGGAAGTCGGTGGGCTGCTCCTCGGCCGCGCTGAAGAACAGCACGTCACCGTGGTAGACACCGGGGGCGAACTGGGGCGCGATGCGCAGGTTGTTGCGCATGACGGCGGCGATGGCGGCGGCCTCGGCGCGGGTGACGGGGGCGCTCGCCGGGTCGGCCGTGACACGGGCGTCGATCCGGTCCAGGACGCTCTCCACGGGAGCCCCCGTGTCGACGGGGAGGCCGGCCACCCTCGACAGCAGGGCCGCCACCTGGCGTTCGGCCGCTTCGGGGTCGTGGGCGGTGCCGTGCGGCTGGGGGGCGTCGAGCATGGCGAGGAGTTCGACGCGCTCGCCGTCCCGCTGGAGCGCGCAGGCCATCGCGTGGGCGACGAATCCGCCGTAGGACCAGCCGAGCAGCCGGTAGGGGCCGTGCGGCTGCACCTCGCGCACCAGGCCGAGGTAGTGGGCGACCATGGCGGCGGCGTCCGGCGCGGGCGGCCGGGTGCCGTCGAGGCCGGCCGCCTGGATGCCGTAGACGGGCTGGTCGCCGCCGAGGTGGGGCAGCAGGCCGGTGTAGCGCCAGGAGACGCCGGCGCCGGGGTGGACGCAGAACAGGGGCGTGGCGGTGCCCTCGGCGCGCAGCGGCAGCAGCGGCCCGAGAGCGGTGGGGGCGGACTCCGGCGTCTGGCCGCCCCGCTCGCCGGCCGCGGCGAGGACGCCGGCCACGGTGGGCGCGGCCAGCAGGGTCGCCGCCGGGACGTCGAGGACGCCGGCCTCGCGCAGCCTGCCCACCAGCAGCACGGCGCGCATCGAGTCGCCGCCGAGGTCGAAGAAGTTGTCGTGCAGGCCGATGCCGCCGATGCCGAGGGTGTCCTCCCAGAGCCGGGTGACCTCCCGTTCGCGCTCGGTGCGCGGCGGTACGTGCTCCGTGGTCAGCCGGGGCCGCGGGGCGAGCCCGGGAGCGGACTCCGCCGTGGCCGGCGTGTCGTCGGGGGTGGCGCGGGTGCCGGGGGCGTCGATCCAGTGGCGCCGGCGTTCGAAGGCGTAGGGGGGCAGCGGGGCCCGCCGGGGCGTGCCCGGCACCGGCGGCAGGGCGCTGTCCACGCCCGCGCTCCACAGCCGTCCCAGGGCCTCGGCGAGGACGAACCCGTCGGACGCCCCGGCCTTGGCGTGCCGCATGGTGGTCACCGTCACCGGCGCCGCGTCGGCGAGCCGGCCGGTGGCGAGCTTGGTCAGGGTGTCGCCCGGGCCGATCTCCACGAGGACGGGGTGCAGGCGGTCCCACAGGGCGGCGATGCCGTCGGCGAACCGCACGGTGTCGCGGGTGTGGTCGAGCCAGTGCCGTACGGAGGTCGCCTGGGCGTCGGTGACCCAGGTGCCGGTGACGTTGGTGACGTACGGGATGCGCGGCGGGCGCAGAGTGACCTGGCGCAGGTGGGTCTCGTAGGCCGGCAGGACCGGGTCCAGGACGTGGGAGTGGGCGGCGACGGGGATGCGCAGGCGGCGGAACGGGACGCCCCGGCGGGTCAGTTCCGCCTCGAAGCGCGCGACGGCGTCGAGGTGTCCGGCCACGGTGCACGCGCCGGGGCCGTTGACGGCGGCCAGGGACAGGCCGTCGTCGAGCAGCGGGCGGATCTCCTCGGCCGGGGCGGCGACGCCGACGGTGGCACCGCCGGCGGAGCTGATGAGCCGGATGCGTTCGGTGACCAGGGGCAGCATGTCCGCCAGGTCGATGACACCGGCCAGGCAGGCGGCCGTGTACTCGCCGAGCGAGTGGCCGATCAGCGCGTCGGGGCGGACGCCCGACTCGATGAGCGTGCGGGCCAGGGCGTACTCGGTGACCACGAGCCCGAGGAACGCGGCGGTGTCGTCGGGCCGCCGCTCCTCGAAGAGGGCGGTGCGCAGGTCGGCGCCGAGGACGGGGCGCAGGATGCGGGCGCACTCGTCGACGGTGTCCCGGTAGACGGTGTGGTCGCGGTACAGCTCGGCGCCCATGCCGGGGTACTGGGTGCCGCCGCCCGGCAGCAGGAACGCCACGCGGGCCGGGTCGTCGGAGAGCGGCGGAGTGACGGGGGCGGCGGAGCGCAGCGCGTCGAGGGCCTCCTCGCGGGTGGCCGCCGTGACGGTGAGGCGGTGGCGCAGCGCGGGCCGGTCGGTGCGCAGGGAGTGCGCGACGTCGTCGAGGCGCAGGCCGGGGCGGCGTTCGAGGTGCCGGGCGAGTGCCTCGGCCTGGCCGCGCAGGGCGCCGGCGGTGCGCGCGGACAGGGGCAGCACCAGGCGGCGGGCGTGGCCTCCTCCAGGACGACGTGGGCGTTGGTGCCGCCGATGCCGAAGGCGCTGACGGCGGCCCGGCGCGGGTGGTCGGCCGCGGGCCAGTCCTCCAGTGCGGTGGGCACGCGGAAGGGGCTCGCGTCGAAGTCGATGAGCGGGTTGGGGCGGTCGAAGTGCAGGCTCGGCGGGATCTGCCGGTGTTCGAGGGCCAGCACCGCCTTGCTGAGTCCGGCG
>NZ_MUND01000169.1 GCF_002154375.1 Streptomyces glaucescens
TCCTCCCCCTCGTCGGCGGCCCCGGCAACGTCACGTCCGTCGCCCACTGCATGACCCGTCTCCGGCTCGGCCTCGCCGACCGCGGGCTGGTCGACGAGGAGGCCCTGCGCGCCCTGCCCGGCGTGCTCGGCGTGGTGGACGACGACACGTACCAGATCGTGCTGGGCCCCGGCACGGTGGCACGAGTGGCCCCGGAGTTCGAGGCGCTGCTCGCCCCCGGCCCGGCCGGCGGGCTCGCGGCGCGCGGCGAGCGGCTGCGGCAGGAGCGGCGCGAGCGGAACGCGACCCCGGTGAAACTGGCCCTGCGCCGGATCGCGAACGTCTTCGTCCCGTTGATCCCCGCCCTGATCGGCTGCGGCGTCCTGGCCGGCGTCAACGGCCTGCTGGTCAACGCGGGCCTGCTTCCCGGGCTCACCGCGGCCCTCGCCGCGATCAGCTCGGCGTTCATGTCACTGATCGCGGTGTTCGTCGGCCACAACACGGCGAAGGAGTTCGGCGGCACCCCGGTACTGGGCGGGGCGGTCGCGGCGGTCGTGGTGTTCCCGGGCGTGGCGAAGGTGACGGCGTTCGGGCTGCCGCTGACCCCCGGCCAGGGCGGCGTCCTCGGCGCGCTGGCGGCGGCCCTGCTGGGCACCTGGGTCGAGAAGCGCTGCCGCGACCGGATCCCGGCCACGCTGGACGTCCTGCTCACCCCCACGGTGACCGTGCTGGTCGCGGGACTGGCCACGCTGTACGGCCTGATGTACGCGGCCGGCTCGGTCTCCGCCGCGATCGGCACCGCCGCGAACTGGCTCCTCACCACCACGGGCGCCCTCGCCGGACTCCTCCTCGGCGGTCTCTTCCTCCCGCTCGTCATGCTGGGCCTGCACCAGGCCCTGATCCCGATCCACGCCACCCTCATCGACGAGCGGGGCAGCACCGTCCTCCTCCCCATCCTCGCGATGGCCGGCGCGGGCCAGGTCGGCGCCGCGCTGGCGGTCTACGTCCGCCTCCGCCACGACACTTCGCTGCGGACGACGATCAGATCCGCGCTCCCCGCGGGTCTCCTCGGCATCGGCGAACCCCTGATCTACGGCGTCTCCCTCCCCCTCGGCCGGCCCTTCCTCACCGCGTGCGTCGGCGGCGCGGCGGGCGGTGCGTTCCTCGGTGTCTTCGCGATGCTCGGCGACCCGGTCGGCGCGACGGCGATCGGCCCGTCCGGCTGGGCCCTGTTCCCGCTGCTGGCCGGTGAGCGGGGCCTCGCGGCGACGGCGGCGGTCTACGCGGGCGGGCTGCTCACCGGCTATGCGGCCGGGTTCGCCGCGACGTACGCGTTCGGGCTCAGGAAGGCATGAACCGGGCGACGTACGCGTCGAACGGCTCGATGCCCACCCCGGCGCGCAACTCGTCCACCCGCTCGGGCTCGGCACAGGGCCACGGCACGGGCGAGCCGTCCTCCCGCACACCGGCGATCTGGGTGCCGTAGATCTGCTCCCGCCCCTCGTTGACGAGCGTGCGGTCCTTGAGGAACGCCAGCTCGCGCGCCCCGGCCCGGCCTTCGGCCACCGCCGCCTCCAGCAGCCGCAACGCCCGCCGCTGCACGTCGAGCTGCCGGTCGGCGTGCTGGGCGACCAGCCAGGCGGCCCGCGCCGCTTCCTCCCCGACCAGCTCGGCCGTGGGCCATCCCACCTCGTCCATGATCTCGTCCAGCCGGTCCCCGTGCCGGGCGGTGATCCGCCGCCACCGCAACCGCTCGGCGGGGTCTTCGGCGTCGGCGTGGGCGGTGGCCGCGTGGTCGTCCCCGGCCATGCGGACCAGTTCGGCGGCGAGTGCGTTGATGTCCCGAGTCATACGGACACCGTAAAGCCGCAAACAGCACAGAAAGATCATTCCGCGGGACGGTGACAGCGGGCCCCGGTCACCCGGATAATGGATCTACGGCCGCGTGAGCCGCCCGCGCCCGAGGTTCACCTTCCGCACTCCGGCCCCGCAGACTGATAACCATGAACCACGCCCAGCTCACCGCCCTCGGCCGTGCCCTCCGTCTGCTCGGCGAGCACGGGGAGACGCTGACCGCCGACACTCCGGACGCCAGGCTGCACGAGGTGAAGGCGGACCTGCGGCGGGCGCTGGACCTGCTGGAGGAGTCCGTCACCACGGCCGCGCCCAGCACCCGGTGCGCCGAGCATCCGAACGGGCCGGTCGACGAGGCCGCGCCCGATCTGTGCCTGCTGTGCGAGACCCGGCGGCGGGCCGCCCGCCGCGCCGAGTTCAACGGCCCCGGCCCGGCCCAGCAGCCCACCCCGACCGCGCCCTCCCGGTACGGGACGCGGGGTGACCGGCCGCAGCCCCAGCAGCGGTGGCTGCCGGAGCTGTGGAACGGGCAGGAGTGGCAGCTGTGCGGCACCCCGCGCCGGGACCGCCGGGAGGCCGAGCTGTACCTGGCCGCCCAGCGGCGCGGATCGCGGCCCGCCATGGCATACCGGCTGGTGCACGAGTTCACGGACTACGAGGTGCTGCGGGTGTGGGGCATCCCGGTCCGGGTCGACATCGAGCCGATGGGCAATCTGTAGGGCACGGCCAGGCCTTGGCCCCGTCATCTCCGGCTCGCCCGCCGCGGCAGCCTCCAGGGACCCCGCCGCCCGCCGCCGCGGCAACCCGGTCCGGACCGGCAACCCGGCCCGCCCCCGGACAAGCGAACGGCCGGGACGCCCGCCCGGGGCCCCGGCCGTCGCCGCGATCGACGCTCGCGTCAGCTCAGCGTCCGCAGCGCCGCCGCGTCGTACGGCGCCAGTTCGTCGAACCGGCCCGCCAGCACCTTCTGGGCCCACAGCGGGTCCTGGAGCAGCGCCCGGCCCACCGCGACCAGGTCGAACTCGTCGCGCTCCAGCCGGTCCAGCAGGTTGTCGAGGCTGCCGAGCGGGGCGCCCGCGCCGGTGAAGGCGTGGATGAAGTCGCCGTCGAGGCCGACCGAGCCGACGGTGATGGCCTGCTTGCCGGTGAGCTTCTTGGTCCAGCCGGCCAGGTTGAGGTCGGAGCCCTCGAACTCCGGCAGCCAGTAGCGGCGGGTGGAGGCGTGGAAGGCGTCCACACCGGCCGCGGCGAGCGGCGTGAGGATGGCCTCCAGCTCCTGCGGGGTCTCGGCGAGCCGGGCGTCGTACGCCTCCTGCTTCCACTGCGAGTAGCGGAAGACGACCGGGAAGTCCGGGGAGACCGTCTCGCGGACCGCGGTGACGATCTCGGCGGCGAACCGGGTGCGGGCCACCGGGTCGCCGCCGTAGGCGTCGGTACGGCGGTTGGTGCCCGCCCACAGGAACTGGTCGACGAGGTAGCCGTGGGCGCCGTGGATCTCCACGCCGTCGAAGCCGATCCGCTCGGCCGCCGCGGCGGCCTCCGCGAACGCGCCGATCACGTCGTCGATGTCCCGCTGGGTCATCGCCTCGCCGGTGCCCTCGGTGCCGTCGACACGCAGCCCGGACGGGCCGACGGCGGGCGCCTCGGGGAACGGGCGCCGGCCGGCCCTGCGGACCATGCCGATGTGCCACAGCTGCGGGACGATCTTCCCGCCCGCCGCGTGCACCTCCTCGGCGACCTTCGCCCACCCGGCCAGCTGCTCCTCGCCGTGGAAGCGCGGCACCCGGTCGCTCTCGCCGGCCGAGGCATGGCCGACGTAGGTGCCCTCGGTGACGATCAGGCCGACGCCGGCGGCGGCGCGGCGCGCGTAGTACGACGCCACGTCCGCGCCGGGGACGCCGCCCGGGGAGAACTGGCGGGTCATCGGGGCCATCGCGATCCGGTTCGGGACGGTCAGGCCGTTGATCGAGACGGGGCGGGCGAGGATCTGCGCGGCACGGGCGGCCGGGGTGTCGGCGGTGAGGGTCACCAGGAGGCTCCTTGAGGTACCAGGCGGTATGTGCGTGTGCATCGGTCCCCAACCGGGGAGCCGGCCCCCTGATTCCGCCCCGCTCCTGTGACCCCGGACACGCCCGAGGGCGGCACCCCCAGCGAACTGGGAGTGCCGCCCTCGGCGTGGGACGAGTCCGATCCGGAAGGGATCAGAAGTCCATGTCACCGCCCGGCATGCCGCCGCCGGCCGGCGCGGCGGCCTTCTCCGGCTTGTCGGCGATGACGGCCTCGGTGGTGAGGAACAGCGCGGCGATCGACGCGGCGTTCTGCAGCGCGGAGCGCGTCACCTTGGCCGGGTCGATGATGCCTTCCTTGACCAGGTCGACGTACTCGCCGGTCGCGGCGTTCAGGCCGTGGCCCGGGGTCAGGTTGCGCACCTTCTCCACCACGACACCGCCCTCGAGGCCGGCGTTCACGGCGATCTGCTTCAGCGGGGCCTCGAGCGCGAGCTTCACGGCCTGGGCGCCGGTCGCCTCGTCACCCTCGAGCTCCAGCTTCTCGAAGACCTGGGAGGCCTGCAGCAGGGCCACGCCACCACCGGCGACGATGCCCTCCTCGACGGCCGCCTTCGCGTTGCGGACGGCGTCCTCGATGCGGTGCTTGCGCTCCTTGAGCTCCACCTCGGTGGCGGCACCGGCCTTGATGACGGCCACGCCGCCGGCCAGCTTCGCCAGACGCTCCTGGAGCTTCTCGCGGTCGTAGTCCGAGTCGCTGTTCTCGATCTCGGCGCGGATCTGGTTCACGCGGCCCGCGACCTGGTCGGCGGAGCCGGCGCCGTCGACGATGGTGGTCTCGTCCTTGGTGATGACGACCTTGCGGGCGCGGCCCAGGAGGTCCAGGGTCGCGTTCTCCAGCTTGAGGCCGACCTCCTCGGAGATGACCTCGCCGCCCGTGAGGATGGCGATGTCGCCGAGCATGGCCTTGCGGCGGTCACCGAAGCCCGGGGCCTTGACGGCGACGGACTTGAAGGTGCCGCGGATCTTGTTGACGACCAGGGTCGACAGGGCCTCGCCCTCGACGTCCTCGGCGATGATCAGCAGCGGCTTGCCCGACTGCATGACCTTCTCCAGGAGCGGGAGCAGGTCCTTGACGTTGGAGATCTTGGAGTTGGCGATGAGGATGTACGGGTCCTCGAGCACCGCCTCCATGCGCTCCATGTCGGTGGCGAAGTACGCCGAGATGTAGCCCTTGTCGAAGCGCATGCCCTCGGTGAGCTCCAGCTCCAGACCGAAGGTCTGGGACTCCTCGACGGTGATGACGCCTTCCTTGCCGACCTTGTCCATGGCCTCGGCGATCAGCTCGCCGATCTGGGTGTCGGCGGCGGAGATGGAGGCCGTGGAGGCGATCTGCTCCTTGGTCTCGACCTCCTTGGCCTGGTCGAGCAGCGCACCGGAGACGGCCTCGACGGCCTTCTCGATACCGCGCTTCAGAGCCATCGGGTTGGCACCGGCGGCCACGTTGCGCAGGCCCTCGCGGACCAGCGCCTGGGCGAGAACGGTGGCCGTGGTCGTACCGTCACCGGCGACGTCGTCCGTCTTCTTGGCGACTTCCTTGACCAGCTCGGCGCCGATCTTCTCGTACGGGTCCTCGAGCTCGATCTCCTTGGCGATGGAGACACCGTCGTTGGTGATCGTGGGCGCGCCCCACTTCTTCTCGAGGACGACGTTGCGGCCCTTGGGGCCGAGCGTCACCTTCACGGCGTCCGCGAGCTGGTTCATGCCGCGCTCGAGGCCGCGCCGCGCCTCCTCGTCGAACGCGATGATCTTGGCCATGTGAAGTGGTCCCTCCAGGACTGGGGGTGATTCCTTCGGACCGCGCCCGCGCCCGCGACGGACGGCCTGCCTGCCTCGTGGTTCCTTGCCCCACTTGGCCTGCGGCCTCACCGACCCGGTCCTTCGTTGTCACTCTCACCTTCAGAGTGCTAACGCAATGATTAGCACTCGCCCCCATCGAGTGCAAGCGCCTTCGAGGGTCCGGCGGGGACTCAGCGGTCGGCGAACAGCCGCCCGGCGGGTCCCGCACACGCCGAAGGGCCCGCACCGGCGTACGGTGCGAGCCCTTCGGGGTAGATCGTTCAGGCGGTGACGCGAACCATGTCGGCCTGCGGGCCCTTCTGGCCCTGCGAGATCTCGAACTCGACCCGCTGGCCCTCTTCCAGGGTGCGGTACCCGTCCATCTGGATCGCGCTGTAGTGGACGAAGACGTCCGCACCACCGTCGACCGCGATGAAGCCGTACCCCTTCTCCGCGTTGAACCACTTGACGGTGCCCTGAGCCATGCCTAACTCCCCTATTACTGGCCCTTGCACAGATCCACACTTCGCGGATCCGGGTCAGACCTCACCCCCCAGTCGTTGGGGGCGTGCGCCGGAACGCGTCGACCGCGGCTGAATGTATCTGTCCAACTGCCGTCTGCAACAGGTCAATCGGACGAGAAATCCGGGCACCGGTGATCGGTTATTTACGGAGAATTCATCCGGATTCGGGGCAAGTCGGGCCCGGCATAAGGAGCGAAAGGCGCAAAAAGGCCGCCGATTTTGGCTGCTTCTCGACGCAGCCACATCCTGGAAAGTACGGCGGGTTCCCCAACTCTACCGCGCTCAACCACATGGAATTGCCCCCTCCGCATCTCTCACGGAGGGGGCAATTCGATGAACAGCGTGTGACAGCGGTCAGCAGCCGCCGGCGACCGCGGGAATGATCGACACACCGGCGCCGTCCGGCGTGGCGGTCTCCAGCCCCTGCTCGAACCGGACGTCGTCGTCGTTCACGTACACATTGACGAACCGGCGCAGCTTGCCCTGGTCGTCCAGCACACGGGCGGCGATCCCGGTGTGGTTCTTCTCCAGGTCGGCGATGACCTCGGCGAGGGTCGCGCCCTCGGCGGAGACCTCGGCCTGGCCACCGGTGTAGGTACGCAGGATGGTGGGGATGCGGACGGTGACGCTCACGATGAAACCTCCGGTTCAGGGGAAAGACCTAGGGGCACGGGGAACTGCGCGACCGGCCCCCACCGGCCCGCAGCGAACGACGGTCTAGACGAGCCCGGCCTCGCGGAACGACTCCAGGCTGGGACGAATGGTGGCGGTGAGCCCCGTGCCGGCGACCGCGTCGAGCGTCTTCAGACCGTCCCCGGTGTTGAGGACGACCGTCGTGAGCGACGGGTCGAGGGCACCGCTCTCGATCAGCTTGCGGGTGACCCCCACGGTCACACCGCCCGCCGTCTCCGCGAAGATCCCCTCCGTCCGCGCCAGCAGCTTGATCGCGTCGACCACCTGCTCGTCGTTCACGTCCTCCACCGCGCCGCCCGTACGCCGGGCGATGTCGAGGACGTACGGCCCGTCCGCCGGGTTGCCGATGGCCAGGGACTTGGCGATGGTGTCCGGCTTCTGCGGGCGGACCACGTCGTGCCCCGCCTTGAACGCGGCCGACACCGGCGAGCACCCCTCGGCCTGGGCACCGAAGATCTTGTACGGCCTGTCCTCGACGAGCCCGAGCTTGATCAGCTCCTGGAGGCCCTTGTCGATCTTCGTGAGCTGGGAGCCGGAGGCGATGGGGACCACGATCTGGTCCGGCAGCCGCCAGCCGAGCTGCTCGCAGATCTCGTACGCGAGGGTCTTGGAGCCCTCCGCGTAGTACGGCCGCAGGTTGACGTTGACGAAGCCCCAGCCCTCGCCCGCCGGGTCGCCGATCAGCTCGGAGCAGAAGCGGTTCACATCGTCGTAGTTGCCCTCGATGCCGACCAGCTCGCCGCCGTAGACCGCGGCCATGACGACCTTGCCCTGCTCCAGGTCGTGCGGGATGAACACGCACGAGCGGAAGCCGGCGCGGGCCGCCGCGGCACCCACCGCACCGGCCAGGTTGCCGGTGGAGGAGCAGGAGAGGGTGGTGAAGCCGAACGCGCGGGCGGCCTCCAGGGCCTGCGCGACCACACGGTCCTTGAAGGAGTGGGTCGGGTTGCCCGAGTCGTCCTTCACGAAGAGCTTGCCGGCCTCGACACCCAGCTCGCGGGCCAGGTTGTCGGCCTGGACGAGCTTCGTCCAGCCGGGGTTGAGGTTCGGCTTGCCGGCCACGTCGGCCGGGACGGGGAGCAGCGGCGCGTACCGCCAGATGTTCGCGGGGCCCGCCTCGATGCGCCCGCGCAGCTCCTCGGCGTCGTACGCGGAGAAGTCGTAGGCGATCTCCAGCGGGCCGAAACACTCCTCGCAGGCGAAGACCGGGCCGAGCGGGACGCGGTGGCCGCACTCGCGGCAGGACAGCGCGGCGGCGGGGCCGAGGTCTACCGTGGAAGGGGAAGCGGAGTCGGAAGCAGTCGAAGCCGCAGCGGAATTCGTGGTGCTTGCAACAGTCTGCACAGCCATGTGAGGCGAGGCCCTTTCTCCTCATCTTCCTCACGACGCACTTCGCCGTGAGACGGATTTGGCACCTTCCCTAGCCGGGAGCCTCGCGAAAGCGATCAATACGATCGGCGTGATCGGCGGTGATCTACGAGACCGGCTGGAGGGTTGCCGGGGCTTCATCGGGCCGTGTCCCTCTGCCCCTCTGGATGAGCTGTATGCGGTTGTGGAACGCGGGCGACCCCCGACATGCGATGGTCATCAGCGTTGTCCAAGACTGTAACCGAAGGCCAGGACAGTTGAGATAGTCGTCCGAACCGCGAGATGGATCACAACACAGACCGATCATCGCCACTCGCCGAGAACGCTAAGGAGCCGCGCACTGTGCTGGAAGAAGTCGAGCGCTGGCTGAGCACCCGCTCCTGGTCCGTGACCGATCGACCCCTCCACAAGATCCTGGCCGCCAAACGCGCCACGGGCCAGACGGTCAGTGTCGTGCTGCCCGCGCTCAACGAGCAGGAGACGGTGGGCGACATCGTCGCCGCCGTCCGCCGCGGCCTCATGCGGCAGGTCCCGCTGGTCGACGAGGTCGTCGTCGTCGACTCGGGCTCCACCGACCGCACCTCCGAGGTGGCCGCCGCCGCGGGCGCCCGCGTGGTGCACCGCGACGAGATACTCCCGCGCATTCCGGCCGCCCCCGGGAAGGGCGAGGTGCTGTGGCGGTCCCTGCTCGTCACGAGCGGGGACATCGTCTGCTTCGTCGACGCGGATCTGCGGGAGTTCTCCCCGGACTTCGTGTCCGGGATCGTCGGCCCGCTGCTGACCGATCCGGAGGTGCACCTCGTCAAGGCGATGTACGACCGGCCGCTGGGCACCGCGGCCGGGCAGGGCGGCCGGGTCACCGAGCTGATGGCCCGCCCGCTGCTGAACATGCACTGGCCGCAGCTGGCCGGGTTCGTCCAGCCGCTCGGCGGCGAGTACGCGGCGCGCCGCTCGCTGCTGGAGCGGCTGCCGTTCCCCGTCGGCTACGGGGTGGAGCTGGGCATGCTGGTCGACGCGCTGCACCTGGTGGGCCTGGACGCGCTCGCCCAGGTCGACGTCGGGGTGCGCAGGCACCGGCACCAGGACGGGCAGGCGCTCGGCCGGATGTCCGCCGCCATATACCGCACGGCCCAGCTGCGGCTGGCCCGCTCCCATCTGGTCCGGCCGCAGCTGACCCAGTTCGAGCGGGTCGGGAACGGCTTCGAGCCGCGGACCTACTCGGTCGACACGGAGGAGCGGCCGCCGATGGCGGAGATCGCGGAGTACGCGGCCCGCCGGGTCGCGTAACGCGCCGGAGCCTCCGGTATACGGCCGAACCGTACGTTTGAGCGGTTGGGGGGCGGGCTAGGTTGAGGACCATGGCTTCGACGTCAGGTGCTGCACAGGTACTGGTGGCCTCCAACCGTGGCCCCGTCTCCTACCAGGTTCGCGACGACGGTTCGCTGCACGCCAAGCGGGGCGGCGGCGGACTGGTGTCCGGACTGTCGGCGATCGGGCCGGACGCGGGCGCGCTGTGGGTGTGCTCCGCGCTCGGCGACGGCGACCGCGAGGCGGTGCGGCGCGGGATCGGCGAGGACGGCGTGCGGATGCTCGACATCCCGGCCGAGGTCCACGCCGACGCCTACAACGGCATCGCGAACTCGGTGCTGTGGTTCGTCCACCACATGCTGTACCAGACGCCGCTGGAGCCGGTGTTCGACGCGGAGTTCCGGCGCCAGTGGGCGTCCTACGAGACGTACAACCGGGCCTTCGCCGAGGCGCTGGCGGCCGAGGCGGCCGAGGGCGCCGCGGTGATCGTGCAGGACTACCACCTGGTGCTGGTCCCCGGCATGCTCCGCGAGCTGCGCCCCGACCTGAGGATCGGGCACTTCTCGCACACCCCGTGGGCGCCGCCGGAGTACTTCCGGATGCTCCCCGACGACATCGCGCGGGCCGTGCTGCGCGGCATGCTCGGCGCGGACCGGCTCGGCTTCCTCACCCGGCGCTGGGCGGACGCGTTCACCGCGTGCTGCGAGGCGTTCGCGGGCGGGGTCGGCGACACCCGGATCGGAGTCCACGGCCTCGGCGCGGACGCCGACTTCCTGCGCCGGCGCGCGCACGAGGCGGATGTCGAGGAGCGGATGACCGCGCTGCGCGCCGAGATCGGCGAGGGCCGCAAGGCGATCGTCCGGGTCGACCGCACCGAGCTGTCCAAGAACATCGTCCGCGGCCTGCTCGCCTACCGGCAGCTCCTCGCCGACCACCCCGAGTGGCGCGAACGCGTCGCCCACGTCGCCTTCGCCTACCCCTCCCGTCAGGACCTCGCCGTCTACCGCGACTACACGGCGGAGGTGCAGCGGCTGGCCGCGGAGATCAACGACGAGTACGGCACCGCGGACTGGACCCCGGTGGTCCTCCACGTCAAGGACGACTTCGCCCGCTCCCTGGCCGCCTACCGCCTGGCCGACGTGGCCCTGGTCAACCCCATCCGCGACGGCATGAACCTGGTCGCCAAGGAGGTGCCGGTCGTCTCCGACCAGGGCTGCGCGCTGGTGCTGTCCCGGGAGGCCGGCGCCCACGAGGAGCTGGGCGAGGACGCGGTCACGGTCAACCCGTACGACATCGTGGGCACGGCGGACGCGCTGCACCGGGCCCTCACCATGCCCCTGTCCGAACGCGCGGACCGCACCAAGCGCCTCACCGCCGCCGCCACCGCCCTGCCCCCGGCCCAGTGGTTCCTGGACCAGCTGACGGCGCTGACCGGACAGAGCGGCAGCTGACCGGGCCGGCCGGGACTCCGGCCGGCCGCCCGGCAGCCGTCGGCGGTCGGCGCGGTCGGGCGGCCGGCCGGGTCAGGACAGGTGGTCCGCCAGCGTCCTCAGCAGGGCGACGACACCTTCCGGGCCGTCGGCCACCACGTCCGCGCGTTCACGCAGCTCGGTGACCTCGTCGCTGCCGCTGCACACGAGCAGGCCGGGGGTGCCGTCGGCGCGGAGCTTGTCCACGGCGGTGTAGGCGGGCAGGTCGCCGAGGTCGTCGCCGGCGTAGAGGACCACGCGGGCGCCGATCTCGCGGACGTGGCGCTCCAGGGCCACGCCCTTGTCCATGCCCGGCGGGCGCAGTTCGAGGACCATGCGGCCGGGTTCGACGATCAGGCCGTGGCGGAGGGCGAGGTCGCCGAGCGGGGTGCGCAGCGCCTCGAACGCGGCCTGGGGGTCGGCGGCGCGGCGGGTGTGCACGGCGACCGCGTGTCCCTTGTCCTCGGTCCGGACCCCCTCCATGCCGGTGAGGAGGCCCGGCAGCGCGGCGCGCACGGCGGCCACGCCGGGGTGCGGATCGGGTGTGGTGACCTCGCCGGTGGCCGCGTCCCAGCGTTCGGCACCGTAGTGGCCGAGGACCACCAGGTGCTCCAGGCCGGGGGCGTCCGCGAAGCCGCCGTGCCGCACGGCGACCTCGGCCGGACGGCCGGTGATCACCGCGACGGCGGCCACCTTCGGGGCGAGTGCGGTCAGCGCGGGCACCGCGTCCGGGTGGGCGCGGGCCTGCTCGGGGTCGGCGACGATCGGCGCGAGGGTGCCGTCGAAGTCCAGGGCGATCACCGCCTCGCCGGGGCGGGCCAGCAGGGCGCGCAGGCCGTCGCGCCCCTGCGGGGTGACCGGTTCGGGAAGGTCCGTCGTGTGTGTGTCAGGGCTGCCCATAGGGCGAACCTAACCGCACGGGGCCGTGCCGAACCGTGAACCCGGCCTCATCGCTCGGCCCGTCGCGCCTCCCGGACCCGGCGGAGCCGGTTCACCGTCACCGGGTCGTGCGCCAGGGCCCGCGGGTCGTCGAGCAGGGCGTTGAGGAGCTGGTAGTAGCGGACCGGGGCGAGGCCCAGTTCCTCACGGATGGCGCGTTCCTTCGCGCCGGGGCCGGGAAAGCCCCGGCGCTCCAGCGCGAGGATGTCCTGCTCCCGTCGGTTCAGCGGCCCACGCTCCATACGGGGAACGTTAACCGTCCGCACTGACAGGCACCCCTGGTCCCCTCAGTCCGCGTCCGCCGCGCTC
>NZ_MUND01000017.1 GCF_002154375.1 Streptomyces glaucescens
GTAGCCCATCTGCACGGCCAGCCCGCTCCACCCCCAGCAAGGACGGCACCAAGGCCAAGGCCCGCGCCCTGGCCGTGCAGATGGGCTACGCCAAGCCCGACGCCGCCTGACCGCGGCCCGACAACCGAGGGACCACGCCTCTCCTCCCGTGGACGACACCCGCCCGGTGTCCGCCCCATAGCGACCACCCCTCTGGCACGTGAGGAGTATCGGCGTGGACATCCAGCCGACCACCACGGAGACCACCGTCACCGCAGACCGCCGCTGGCTGCTGTCGACGTACGGCACCGAAACCAACAAGACGATCACCCTCGATCTGTCCCAGTTCACGTCCGGCACCAACTACACGGCCGCCGCGAACGGGCTCCCCAACCTCATCCCCTCCGGCACGCCGCTCGGCAAGGTCACCGCGTCCGGCCTCTACGGCCCCTACGACTCCGCGGCCTCCGACGGCACCCAGGTCTTCGCCGGCCTGCTGGAGACGGAGACCGCGTTCAACACCGGCACCACCCGGGTCGCCGCGGCGCTGCGCATCGTCGGTGACATCGACGTGTCCAAGCTGCCCGTCGCCTTCACCCCACCGGCCGCAGCCAACCGCACCGACCACCTCGTCTTCTCCGACCTCTCCTGAGAAAGGGCGTGAATCCAGATGCTTGAGGCCCTGCTCAGGGACATCACGGCGACCGACATCATCGCCTTCGCCCGCGCCGTGCAGACCCCCGCGGACTACGCGCTCACCCAGTCGATCATGCCGGAGCGGCAGATCAACGGCGTGAAGTACCGCACCCGCCGCACCAGCCGCCGCGTCAACGCCGCGAAGTACCGCGCCTACGACGCGCAGACCCCCGTCGCGTCCCGCGAGGTCAAGCGGATCGAGACCGAGGGCATGCTGCCCCCGCTCGGCCAGAAGTACCTCGTCGGCGAACTCGAGACGATCCTCCTCGCCGTCCGCCGCGGCCAGGACGCCTCCGAACTGGTGCAGTCCCTCTACGAGGACACCGCCGCGCACACCCTGTCGATCCGCTCCCGCCTGGAGCTCGCCGTCGGCGACCTCCTCACCGACGGCAAGTTCACCCTCGCCGGCGAGAACGGCCTGACCATCGAGTACGACGCCGGCGTGCCGTCCGCGAACATGCCGACCGCCGCCACCCCGTGGACCAACCCGGCCGCGGACGCCCTCGCCGACGAGATGGCCTGGATCGAGGTACTCCGGGCCTCCGGCGCACCCATGCCCGAGCGGGTCCTCACCTCCTACAAGGCGCGCGCCCTGCTCGCCTCCAACGACGCCTACCGGCGCGCGTTCTACGGCCAGCCCGCCGCGCAGACCCCGACCGGCGTCCTCGCCCCGAACGAGGTCGACGCCGTCCGCGCCCGCTACAACCTGCCGCCCATCGAGGTCTACGACGTCCAGATCCCCAAGGACGACGGCACCATGGCCCGCCCGATCCCCGAAGACCGGTGGATCATGGTCCCGCCGAACCGGCAGCAGTGGGGCGAGACCCAGTACGGCATCACCGCCGAGTCCATCGCCCTGACCACCGGCGACAACCCGGCCATCGAGCTGGAAGAGGCGCCCGGCATCATCGTCACCCACGGCTGGCAGGACGACCCGGTCCAGGTATGGACCAAGGGCTCCGCCGTGGCCATGCCGGTGATGTACGTGCCGGACATCCACATCACCGCGAAGGTGTACTGACCATGGCCATGCTCGCAGCCACCGTCCACGTGAGGGACCCGCGCACACACCAGATGGTGCAGCTCGACGCCGGCACCGAACCCGAGCCCGAGCTGGCCGCCCTGGTCACCAACCCCGACGCCTGGGAAGACGGCAAGCTCCCGGCATCCGCCCAGAAGACCGCCGACAGCACCTCCTCGTCGTCCACCGACGACGAGGACAGCACCGGCGAGAAGCCGGCCGCACGCAAGACCGCGGCCAAGAAGCCGGCTCGGGGCCGGAGCGCCGCTGACGAGGGCACCAGCGGCGACTAAGCGGCGTGCGGGCCCGCCCCTGTGGTGGGGGCGCCACCAAGGCGGGCCCGCACCCGCACACCCCTTCCCACCCCTAGCCCGAGAGGACACCCGCCATGGCCATGGACGTCGCCGTCACCGCATGGCTCAAGGGCGAACTCGGCCCCACCACCGACCTCACCGACCTCGAAACCCGCTACACCCGCCTCGGCACCGCCCGCGCCGTCGCCCTCGAAGTCCTCCGCGAACGCCTCGCCGCGCTGCGCGCCCAGCCCTCCACGATCAACGTGTCCGGCGCCGTCGCCGTCGGTTTCGTAGAGAACATCAAGGCCTACGAGCGGCAGATCGCCGCCCTCGAGAACGGCGAACCGCCCGCGCCCGACGACCCCACTGACGGCAGCGCCGGCACCCTGGGCGTGCTCCGCCTGCGGGAGAGGCCCCGCCGATGACCACCCCCGTCCGACGCCGCGGCCGCACCCTCCGCCAGCGCCTCCTCGGTTACATCACCGACGCGGTCGGCCGGCTCACCGCCGCCTGGCGCATCCTCACCACCGCTCAGACCCGGCTCCTCAACGCGCTCGCCGCTGTCCGGCCCGGCCGCTCCGCCCGCACCGGCACCGCCCTGCGCGCCGCCATCACCGTCTTCACCCGATCGCTGGCCGCGTTCGACCGTGCCGCCATGGCCTTCGCCGAACGATGGGCCAGCACCGACCTGCCCCTCATCTACCGCGAGGGCGCCTGGACGATGCTCGACAACGCCGGCCGCCGCAACAGCCTCTTCCAGTGGACCGACCGACACCGGGCCGCAGTCACCGCCGCCTCCGCCCAGTACTACGCCGACCTCACCGGCCGCATCCAGCAGGCCCTGCGCCGCGGCCGCGCCTTCCTCCGCGCCGCCCAGGACGCCGCCCGCGGCACCGCAGACCGGTTCAACGCCACCGTCCTGCGCGCCGACCACCCCCTGGGCACTGTGATCTACGGCAACAACTCCCGGCACCCCGTCGACGCCTGGGCGCGAGCCGCGATCACCTGGCAGGCCGTCACCACCGCCAACACCGCCGCCGCCCGCACCGCCCTCGACGAACTCGGCACCGAATGGGTGGAGATCCGGGACGGCGCCGACTGCGGCTGGACCAGCCACGACGACCCCGACCGCGCCAACCGCACTCTGCGCACCGTCCAGGACGCCCTCGCCCACCCCACCGCACACCCCCACTGCCAGCGCGAGCTGCTGCCCCGCCTCGACCTGATCGGACGCACCACCATCCGCACGGGAGCGCCCCTGTGATCCACCAAACCAACCGCACCGAGCCCAGCATCGGACAGCAGCTGGACAACCTCGGCCTGGCCGACGCCCTACCGCAGGGACATCAAGTCGTCCAGGCCACGGTCAGCCTCGTAACAGCCGAGCACCAGGATGGCGGGCACGAGATTCATCGGCCGATCCAGCTGCCCTACAGCGCGCCCGGCGCCATCCCCGTCCCGCACCCGCACGTGCGATGCGTCCGTCTGATCTTCGATGCCGCCCAGGCCCTCTCACCTTCGCAGAGAGACCGCGTGGCCTCCTGGCTGGACGCCAACGGGATCGAACCGTCACGGGTGGCCGCAGGACACCCCGTCACCGTGGAGTACAAGACTGACGGTCAGAAGGAATGGGGCCACCTGATCTGCTTCGCTGAGTACTACGAGGACGCCAGCGGCAGCAGGACATTCGACTACAAGACGCAAGCCGCCACCGTGGTGCAGCGGTGCGTGCGGCAGTCCGCCGGGCTGGAACCGGAGGGCAGCGTATGACCGGGACCCCCGCCGAGCCGCAGGCCCACGCGGTCCGTATCGACGCCCAGCCCGGCCACGCCACCATCAGCCTCGACGGAACCCCGATCCCGCCCGGGCAGGTCACCGGCTACACCCTCCACCACGACGTCCACAACGCGCTGCCCACTCTCGTCCTGCACACCCGGCAGCCGTCCGGCGCCCTCTGGGAGGGCCTGGCCCGTGTCGCCGTCGCCGACCCCCAGCAGGACCACACCGCCACCGTCACCGACTTCCTCGCCGACATCGACCCCGCAGCCCTCGAGAACGCCGCCCTCAACCGGGACGACCTCGGCACCAGCCAGTACGACCTCACGCGGGCGATGCTGCGGCAGCTCGCCGACTGGGCACGAGGAGACGTCTGATGGCCGGCCTCGACGAAGCGCTGACCGGAGTCGTCCAGTGGATCCGCGACACCCTGATGATCGACACCGTGCGCGTGACCCGGCCGTCCACCGGCGCGCCCGTCCTGGACCCGGCCACGGGACGGCTCACCCACCCCGAGCCGGAGATCGTGTACGAAGGTCCTGGGGCGGTGCTGTCCGCGGGCGCCCCGGGCGGCATCAACGCCCTGCCGTCGGCAACGCTGCCGTGGACGGAGGAGACCACGTCCCCGGCCCGCCTCCTTACCCCCCTCAGCGCGCCGATCCCGGCCCGGGACGACCTGGTCATGGTCGTCGCCGTCCACAACCCGGCGAACACCGCGCTGCTCGGGCGTGTCTGGTTCGTGCAGGACCCGGGCCGCGCCTCCACTGTCGAGGTCGTCCGCACCACCCCCCTGGACCTGAAGCAGGCCCCACGAGAGGCGGGCGCCCCGTGAACCTGGATGAGATGGCTGACCGCCTCGAGACGGCCGCCGACCGGCTCGGTGAGGTGACCGAGCAGCGGATGCGGCACGTCGGACGGCTCGGCGTCGCCCGGATCCGGCAGAACGCGTCAGGCCGGCCCGGCCCGAACGTCATCACCGGCCAGTACCGGGCATCGTGGCGGGCCGAGACCCGCGGCATCCCGCACGGCGCCGAATGCACCATCGGCACCACCAAACCCCAAGGCAGGCGCCTCGAGTTCGGGTTCTACGACATGACCGACAGCATCGGCCGCCACTACTTCCAGCCGCCATTCCCGCACGTGCAGCCCGCCCTCGGCTACATCGAGGCCACCCTGCACGAGCAGATGGAAGCCGTCGTCGAGGAGCTGCTGTCGTGATCGAGAAGCGGCTGGTCACCGACTGGGTAGCCAGCACCCTGGCAACCGCATCGGAAATGGCTGTGGGCCGCGGCTCCGTACCGCGCGGGGACGCGGACCCGCCGTTCTACCTGCTGTACTCCGTGGACACCGCAGTCGGCGGCGCCCCGCTGGCCGACCTGAACGAGGACGCCTCCCTCGTCTACCAGATCACCTCCGTGTCCGGACCCGACCCGGACGTCCCCGAGTCGACCGCGTGGCTCAGCCAGCTGGAGTGGATGGCGGACACGGCCCGGGCCACGTTCCTCGGCCGTGACCCGGCCACCGGACTGTGGCTGCACCCCCTCCTCATCCCCGGCGTCTCGTGCATGGCCCGCCGCCTGGAAGTCGAGTGGGGCGGACAGCCAGGGGGAACGTCGGAGCAGGAAGCTGGAATCATGACCTACGTACAGCGGTTCAGGTTCGACCTGACCCCCGCCTGACCCCCCCAGGGGCAGGCGACAACCGCACCGCGGCGGGCCCTCCGCGGACGCCACCAGGCAGGTGGCCGCCACACCGACACGTGTAGCAGGGGCCCCCACGCTTGGCCCCTAACCGCAAGGGGCCAACCACCATGGCGAGGTTCAACCGCAAGGGCACCACCAAGATCTACTTCCTGCCGACGATCGCCTCCACCACGCTGGTCCCGACCGGCGCGGAGATCACCGCAGGCACCGACTACACCGGCGACATCAACGCCGTCGACGGCTGGTCGATCGAGAACACCCCGATCGACACCCCCGACATGGCGTCCACCTTCGTCAGCAAGATCGGCGGCGACGACACGGCAGCCGACTCCTCCCTCACCTTCTACGAGGACAGCACGCTCGACACGATCGAGACGGACCTGGCCAAGGGCACCACCGGCTACGTCGTCATCTTCAGCAAGGGCCTCACGACCGGCGCCAAGGGCATGGACGTCTTCCCCGTCGTCGTCACCTCCATCAGCAAGCCCTACACCACGGACAACGAGGCCGCGCGGATCACCGTTCAGTTCGCGGTCACCGCGCGCCCGCTCCAGAACGGCACCGTGCCGTCCCTGACCTGATCCCGGCCGCCGCCGCAGCACCCCACCAGCCCCCGGCCGGGCCCGTGACGTACACGGGAAGGGCGCCACGCGCGCCCGGCCGGGCCTTCCCCACCGGAGAACCGCATGCCGAACAACTGGGACGCCCTCAAGAAGCGCCTGGACAAGGTCAAGAAGCCCGTCTCCGCATTCCACCTGTGCGAGGACCCCGACATCCGCGACCGTTACCAGACAGCGCGGAAGACCGCGGATCGCACCGCCGCCTACCTCAAGTCGCTCCCCGACACCGCGGCCGCCGACGCCCGCGCTCTGGCCGAGCAGCGGGCCGCGGCCGCGGCAGCGGAACTCGCGACAGCCGAGAAGGCGTACAAGGAAGCGACCATCACCCTGCGGTTCACCGCCCTGGAACGCTCGGAATTCGAGGCTCTCCAGAACGCCCACCCCGCCAGCGAGCAGGACGAAGCCGACGGCCTCGCCTTCGACATGGACTCCTTCGCGCCGGCGCTCATCTCAGCCGCCTCCCTGGACGGGATGCCCGTCGAGGACGCCACCCACTTCCTCAACACGTGGACGTCGGCCGACGCCAAAGCCCTCTTCGACGCGGCCTGGTCCGTGCAGCACACCCAGCGGACCGACCTGGGAAAAGGCTGATCGACGATGACCGGTTCCGAGCCGAGATGGAGCTGTGCCGCCAGTACCGCATCCCGCACAGCCTCTTCCGCGGCCACGGCACCGGCACCTGGACCGACCTCGACCGCCGCAAAGCTCTCGCCTACGAGGCCTACCTCAAATCGGTGTGCCCCACCTGCGGCACCCGCCCCGAGGAGTGGGACGAGAACGCGGGCGGAGACGAGGACGCCTACCGGGCCATCACCCACCGGTGCATCGGCTGCCAGCTCATCACCGACCGGCAGAAATCCGTCCCGGACGGCGACGAAGGCCACGGAGTCAAGGTGCTGCTGATCCCGTCCAGCGTCCACGCCGCCATGGAACTCGCCCGCCACCAGCACTAGCTCTGAAGGGAGGCACCGGATGGCATCGCAGTGGAACCTGTCCGTACGGCTCACCGGCCAAGGCCAGAACCTGTCCCGCACTCTGCGCGACACCAGCCGTGACGCCCGCCGAGCCTCCCGCGACATCGACGCCCTGCGCCGCGACATCACCCGCCTGCGCAATGCGGCCCGCCGTGACATCCGGGTCGGGGTCCGCCTCAACACCACCAACCTGCGCCGCGACGTCCGCGCCGCCCTGAACAGCGCAGGCAACGGCCAGGGCATCCGCGTCCGCCTCGGCGTCGACACCGGGCGTCTGCGGACCGACGTGCAGAGGGCGCTCACCGCAGCCAGCGCCGGCCAGGGCATCCGTGTCCGTCTCGGCGTCGATACCGGCCACCTCCGCAGGGACGTCCAAACGGCGCTCACCGCCGCCGGCAGCGGCCAAGGACTCACCGTCAGCCTGCGCCTGGGGAACAGCACCCAGCTGCGCCGCGACGTCGCGACCGCGGTGCGCCTGGCAGCGTGGGGACAGCGCATCGACATCCCCATCGGCCTGCGCGGCCCGGACCAGCTGCGCCGAGACGTCGACGAAGCCGTCCGGCAGGCCCAGCTCAACCAGGTGATCCGCGTCCGTGTCGACACCGACACCGACGCCCTGCGCAACCTCGGCCGCACCCTGAACACCGGCGGCGGGGGAGCAGGCGGAGCCGGCGCCCTCCAGAGCGCCCTCAAGGCGCTGCTGCTGATCCTGCCCGCGGTCATCCCCCTCACCGCCGGGCTCGGCGCGAACATCGCCCCCCTGGCCGGGCAGTTCGCCGCGAGCGGCGCCGCCGCCACTGTGTTCGGTGCCGCCCTCGCCGGCCAAATCACGCAGCTGAGCGAGGCCGTCGAAGCAGAGCAGAAGTACCAGGACGCTGTCGACCAGCACGGCGAGACATCCGAAGAGGCCGCGAAGGCCTCCGACGAGTACCAGGTCGCCCTCAGCAAGCTCCCGGCACCCACCCGGGAGACCGCAGCCGCTCTTGCGGACCTTACGGAGGACTACCAGGACTGGTCTGACGCTCTCGCCGGCAGCACCATGCCGGTCGCCACCAAGAGCCTCCAGCTCCTGGACACCCTCCTGCCGCACCTCACCCCGTTCGTGGAGGGCAGCGCCGACGCCTTCGAGCGGCTCGTCACCTACGCCGGCGGCCGCATGAACACCGGCCAGTTCGAGACCCTGATGGAGACGTTCTCCGAAGGGGCCACCGACAACCTGAACGACCTGGTCACCGACATCATCCGCTTCGCCGAGTCGGTCGACGAGTTCGCGGGCGGCGAGGACGTCCAGGCGTTCCTGGAGTTCTGCCGCGAGAACGGCCCGCTCGCGGCGGAAACCCTCCAGAACGTCGGCTCCGCGATCCTGCACATCCTGTCCGGGGCGTCCGGGACCGGGGAGATCCTCCTCAACGTTGCCAACGCCCTCGCCAAGGTCGTCAGCGCCGTACCCCCCGAAGCGATCAGCGTATTCCTCCAGTTCTACACGGCGATGCGCCTGGCCAGCCTCGGCGCCGCCAGCCTGGCAGCCGTCACCGGCTCCGCCGCCGCCACCAACCTCGCCACCTTCGTCCGCTCCGCCCGCTTCGGCGGCGTCGGCCAGGCCGTCGCGGGCGTCACCCAGCAGATGACCGGCCTCCAGAAGGCAGCGGGCGGGCTCGGTGTCCTCGGCGCGGTCGCCATCGGGATCGACGCCCTCGCCGACGAAGCCCGCGGCGCCCCGCCGGACGTCGACAAGCTGACCACCAGCCTGAAGGAGCTGGCCGCCACCGGCGAGTTCACTGGTGAACTGGCCGACACCTTCGGTGACGTCGACGGTTTCATCGAGAAGCTGAACGACCTCAACCGGAACACGGAAGCCCTCGACGAGGCTTTCGAACTGCCCCGGATGATGGGCGCCGGGCCGGCGCTGGACGCCATCGTCCCCCGCATCGACTCCCTGGTGAACCAGGGCGACGGCGTCGAAGCCCTGAAGGAAGACTTCCAGAGCTTCGATCAGGCGTTCGCTGCGCTCGCGACCAGCGGCCACGGGGACATGGCGGCCCAAGACTTCGCCCTCTTCGAGGAGGCGATGCGCTCCCAGGGCATGACCACGCGGGAGATCAAGGAAATCTTCCCCGAGTACACCGCGGCCGTAGAGGCACTGGACGCCGAGCAGGGCGTCGCCGCCCGCAGCATGGGCCTGTTCGGTGACGCGGCTATCGACACCCAGGCCAAGCTCGACAGCCAGAAGAGGTCCGCTGACGGGCTGCGCGCCTCGATCATGGCGTTGAACGAAGTCAACCGGGCCGCCGGCACCGCGATGAACGCGATGGAACAGGCGATCGACGACGCCTCCGAGGCCGCCCAGGACAACGCCGGCGCGCTCACGATGAGCAACGGCGAACTGGACCTGAACTCTCAGAAGGCTAGGGACGCTGAAAGCGCACTGAGCGGACTCGCGGCGAGCACCGACGAAGCGGTCACCGCGGCCCGCGAGCAGGGAAAATCGTGGGAGCACGTCAACGGCATCTACGAACGCGGCCGCAAGGCGTTCGTCGACACGGCCGTCCAGATGGGCTTGACGAAGACCCAGGCGCAGGCGCTGGCCGCCGCGTACCTGGATATTCCCGACAAGGCGTCCACCAAGGTGGACATGGATACCGCGGACGCCATCGCAGGTCTGGAAGCGGTCATCGCCGCCATCAAGGAGACCCCGAACAAGAAGAGCGTCTACGTGGACGCCCTGTCCGAGTCGGCGGTGGCGGAGCTGGAAGCGCTTGGCTTCAAGGTCACCCGACTTCCCGACGGCCGCTTCAAGGTCACCGCAGCGACCGGCGAGGCCCAAGCCAGCATCGGCTCCGTTCAGGCCGCACGCGACCGGCTCCAGGGCAAGGAAATCACCGTCGACGCCGAGACAAGCCCCTTCTGGGCCGGAGTGCGCGGACTGGCGGGCCGCGTCCTCGGCACCTCCTACATCAACGTCCAATACCGGAAGGTCGAGTCCAGCCTCCAGCCGGCCTTCAAGCAGGCCCGCGGCGGTGTCGTCGACTACTACGCCCAAGGCGGCATCCGCGCGTACGCCGACGGCGGCATGGAGGCGGGAGACCGGCCCAACCAGCACATCGCGCAGATCGCCCCGGCCGGCTCCTACCGGGTGTGGGGAGAGCGGGAGACCGAGGGCGAGGGCTACGTGCCTTTCCGCAGGTCAGCCCGCGTCCGCTCACGCGCGATCACGGAGGAGATCGTCCGCCGCCTGGGCGGCGACCCGTCGACAATCCAGTGGAACGCCGAAGGATCGGTCACGGACTGGCGCTACGACCCGCAGACCGGCAGCCTCTACTCGCCGTCGGATGCCGGGCAGGCCGGCCGGAAGACGAAGAAGGTCAAGGGCAAAGACGTCAGCTACTTCGACCTGGGAGCGGTCGAGAAGAAGCTGAAGAGCGCGTCGAAGGCGACGCAGTCGTGGAACCGGGACCTGGAGAAGGTCGCAGAGCGGGTCGGCGGTGATGTCGCCGAAGCCCTCGCCTCCATGGGCGTGGAGGGCATGAAGCTCGCCGACAAGATGGCCAACGGCAGCACGAAGTACATCAACGAGATGGCCGCCGCCCTGAGAGGGCTCCAGGCCACGGCCAAGGCCACCCTCGGCGACTACACCCGCCAGCTCACCTCTGCGAACAAGGTCAACCAGAAGTTCGCCAGCGACCTCGCCCGGCTGTCCGCGCTCGGCTACGACGACCTCGCCGCGCAGCTGGCCGCGCAGGGCGACGAAGCCGCGCAGCAGCTCGCCGCCGCCGCGGTGAAAGACCCGTCCAAGGCCAAGAAGGCGGACGCCGCGGCGAAGACCGCGAACAACGCGCTCACGGCCGATCAGGTGCAGTCCCTGGTGCAGATCATCGCCGCGATCACCACCAAAACGACCGGCATCCACGACGTCGCCGCGAAGACCGGCATCGGCGAGGACCAGATCATCGCCATCGCCAACAAGTCCCGCGGTCAGATCAAGACGTCCCTCGGTGCGCGGGCGGACCGCTTCCTCGAGGACCTACGGAAGGCCAACGCGGGCAAGGCGTACGCGGACGGCGGCATCCGCGCCGGGATCTACGCCACCCAGGGCGGCATCATCCGCTTCGCCGAGCCCCAGACCGGCGGGGAGGCCTACCTGCCTCTCAGCCCCGCCAAGCGGCGCACCGCGATGCCGGTCCTCGCCGACGTCGCCCGCCGCTTCGGCGTCGGCCTCACCGACGCCCAGGCCGGACGCCCCGTCGTCATCGTCCAGAACGGCGACACCATCACCGTCCCCGTGACCACCACCGGCAGCCACGCGACCGCGTCCGACATCGGCGCCCAGGTCGGCTACCAGTTCCGCCGAGCCAAGAGGGGAGGAGTGGCATCCCGTGCCGCTTGAACTGAGCGACTGGCAGTACGACCTGGGCGGTGTCCTCATCGGAGCCGACACCAACGTGCAGGTCCTCGAGACCGCAGGCCTTGGCCGGCCCCCGGTGAGGGAGTCCGACGTGGACCAGCCGTCGATGGACGGCCAGTTCGCCGGGCCCGACTACTGGGCGGGCCGCCAGATCCAGATCGACGCCGCCATCAAGATCCCCGGCGACCCGGGAGCCTGCCACGACATGGTGGCCGCGCTCCAGGCCGCCACCGATCCCGCGAGCGTCCGCCTGGTCGGCGGGCAGGGCATGACCATGCGGGTGAAACGCCCGGGCCGGCCGGTGAAGCGGCTCACCGTCCGCGCCCGCCGCCTCGCCCCCGAATACCGGCAGGTCATCCACGGCTACGTGCCCCTCGACATGGAGTTCCTCGCCCACGACCCCACCTGGTACGCGGATGAGGAGTCCACCACCGAGCTGCCGCTGGGCTGGCTGACCGGCGGCGGGTTCGCCGCACCCGTGGTCGCGCCGATCTACGTGCAGGACGGCACCGTCGCCGCCGACCGGCCCGGATGGGTCACCAACAGCGGGGACGCCGACGCCTGGCCCATCATCCGGATCACCGGCCCGTGCGCCAACGTCACCATCACCCACGTCGCGTCCGGCCGCGTCCTCGCCCTGCCCACGCTCAACCTCCCGGCCGGACGGTGGGTCGAGATCGACACCCGGCCCGGCTACCGCACCGTCCGCTGGGACAACGGCGGCAACGCCTCCGCCTACCTGTCCCCGGCATCCCGGATCGACCTGTTCTCCATCCCGCCCGGCACGAGCGAGATGCGCTGGACCGCCTTCGACAACACCAACTCAGCCCGCCTCGCCATCACCTGGCGCGACGCCTACATAGCCCTCTGAGGAGAACCGACCATGGCACTGTTTCCCCGGCCGATCCTCACCAACGGGGCCACCCACAGCGCGCAGCAGTTCCGGATGCTCGTGAGGGACCTGTCCAACGGATCCGAGGGCGTCACCCAGGGCGATGACCTCAAGGTCACCCAGCGGGCCACCCCCGGCGGAGGCGTGCTGGTCGGTGACGGATCCGCCGTCGTCCGGGGCCGCGCGAACGTTTTCCAGGGCAGCTACTCGGCGTGCAACATCGGCGCCGTCGACGTGCCGATCGCCGCCACCGGTGCGGGTGGCGGCCGCTCCGACATGGTCGTCCTGCGGATCGAAGACCCGGAGTACGAGGGCAGCATCAACCCAGCCACCGGCGAAGTCGCGTACTTCCAGGTCATCTCCAACGTGTCCTCGTCCGCGACGACGATCCCTGACAGCCGCACCGCGATCCCGCTGGCCCGGATCGACATCCCGGCGTCCACGTCCACCATCACCAACGCGATGATCACCGACCTGCGGAAGGTCGCGAACCCGCGCCGATCCCGCTACGTGGCCACCCAGTCTCCGGCCAGCCTAAGTACCGCAATCGGCGCTTCCACCAGCTATTCCTACTTCTCGACCGCCGCCGGATGGAGCGTCAGCATCCCGGACTGGGCCACCAAGGCGATCGTCAAGGTCGATGTCTCTCCGATCCGATACGACACCGGTCCGTTCTGGGGATACCTGTCCGCCACGTTCGGGTCCAGCCTGACCGTGCAGCCCACCACCCTCGACGACAACCAGAGCGGCGTGCGCCGCATTGCCGGAATCATCGCCGACACCCTGACCATCCCCGCTTCCTACCGTGGCACCAGCCAGCTGCTGCGGGTTCGCGCCGCTGCCGCAGCCACCGGCCAGACCGGCCGCATCTACATCGACACCGGCACCACCCTGGCCGTTGACGTCCAGTTCGAGGAGGCCCCGCGGTGACGGTGCCCGTCCCCGACCGGGTCCTGGTCCAGCACGCCCTGACCGGGGCGTGGCTGCACACCGCGCTGCCGGTCACGGACCTGGAGTACGGGCCCGAGCTGTCCGGGCCGGGCGCCCTGCGCGGCACCCTGTCCCCGCGGCTGGTCGCCTCCCACCCGACCCTCGCCGACCCTGGCACAACCGCCATCTACGTGGAATCCGCCGGCGAGATCCAGTGGGGCGGCCTGATCTGGGACGTCCGCGCCCGCGGCAACGACTACACGATCGAGGCAGCCTCCTGGTCGTCGTACCTGATGCACCGCTACGACCTGGACGGCGAGCACGGCGGCCGCGGCCCCTATGTGTTCGCCGACCGCTGCCAGGTCATCCGCAACATCTGGGCGTACGCGCAGAGCATCCCGGACGGTGACCTCGGCGTCGTCGTCGACTCCACCACCAGCAGCAGCAAGATCGGCACCCCGGCCGACGTCCACCACTCCTACTGGTACGAGCAGAAGTCCCTCGGCGACCAGGTCGACGAGTTGGTCTCCGACCAGGCCACCCCCGAGTACACGTGCGTCACCTCGTGGAACGCCGACAAGACGGCGGTGGTGAAGCGGATCAAGCTGGGCTGGCCCCGGCTGGGTGCCCGCCGCACCGACATCGAGTTCTCCTCCGGCGTCAACATCGTCGAGGAACCCGAGCAGGTCCTGGCCGGCGACGAGTACGCGCAGGTCGTCATCGGCACCGGCGCCGGGGACGGCTCCGCCAAGCTGCGCCAGATCAGCGCCGTCCGCAACGGCCGCCTGCGTCTTGAGGCCGCGGCCGCATTCCCGGAGGTCAACGGCAACGACGTCCTCAAGGCTCGCGTCGAATGGGAACGCGCCCGCCGGCAGACCCTCGGCGCCGTCGAGCAGGTCACCATCCGCAACACGCCAGCCGCGCCGTTCGGGGCCTGGCAGGTCGGCGACGACGTCTACACCCGCATCCACAACGCCTGGACCTCCTACACCGGCTGGTGCCGTGTCACCGGCTGGACGATCCGCCCGACCGCCCCCGGCGGCCCCCAGGCCGTCATCTCACTCCGCCCGTCCGCCGAATTCATCTACGGAGGCCTCTGACCTTGGACATCGGCCGCGAACTCCAGAACCTCAGGGCCCGCCTGGCCCGCGTCGAGGCCTCCGCACGGCTCTCGCACGCCTCCCTGGACAACACCAACATCGTCGTCACCGACGGCACCGGCACCGTGCGGGGCCGGATCGGCATGCAGGCCGACGGCACCATCGGCCTGATCGCCGTGGACGGGCCCGCCCCCGGCGCCCCGTCCGCGCCGGTCGTCACGTCCACCATCGGCGGGCTGCGCGTCGCCTGGGACGGCACCCTCGCCGACGGCAGCCCTCTCCCGGCCGACTTCGACCACGTCGCCGTCCACGCTGCCACCACCAGCGGGTTCACCCCGTCCGAGGCCACCTTCGCCGGCACCATCACCCGGGCAGGCGACGGCGGCATGCTGCCCCTCATCCCCCTGCCGTACCAGACGCACTACATCCAGCTCACCGCCGTGAACACCTCCGGCAACGCCAGCAGCCCCTCCGCGGAGGTCGCCGCGACCCCGGTCAAGGTCGACGGCCCGGACCTCGAAGCCGGATCCGTGACCGCGGCCACCATCCAGGCCGGCGCCGTCACCGCGGAGAAACTCGAAGCCGTCCTCCAGCTGGTGACCCGTCTCGTGGCGGGCGATCCGGCGGCCGCCCGCGTCGAGCTGAACGAGGACGGCCTCCGCGTCTACAACAGCTCCGGCGTGCTGATGATCCAGTTCAACGCTGCCGACGGCAGCGCGGTCTTCACCGGCGCCATCACCGGAAGCACCGTCACCGGCGGCACCATCACCGGCTCCGAGATCCAGACCGCCGCGAGCGGGCAGCGGATCACCCTCAACGAGGACGACGCCAACAAGATCCTCGTCTACAACGCCTCCGGAACGGCCATCGGGGAACTGTCCGCCCAGGGCCTGATCCTCAAGGGCACCACCGGCGCGGCCATGTGGCTCGACCCCAGCGCCGCGCTGCCCCAGCTGCGCTTCGACAACGCCACCGGCACCAACAGCGCATATATGCAGATGGCCGAGGTCAACCCCGGCGACGCCAACCTTCAATCCGTCACCGGCCAGTTCACCGCCGACGGCTTCACCGACCGCGCCTGGCGCTCCTACATGGGCAACGACTTCGCCGTCACGGAACGGATCCGCCGCGGATCCTCCACCGCCCACCGCGGCGGCCGCATCAACCTGCGCGCCGACTACGCCGAGCTCGGCTACATGAACTCCGCCGTCGCCGCCGACGCCGGATACCTCCTCTGCCAGCCCGGCGTAGCGGAAACCAAGGGCCGCCACCGCGTCGTCCCCGCCGCAGCCAGCGCCGACAGCGTCCTCTTCGTGCAGTGCGCCCCCGGCCACACCGGCCACCTGGTCCGCGTCTGGGACCCGGACACCAGCACCTGCCGGTTCGCGGTCGACAAGTCCGGCAACACCATGATCAACGGCATGCTCACCGCGGGGAACATCGCCGCCGGACGCATCACCATCACCCCGACCGCCGCGAACACCCCCACCAGCGGCACCGTCTCCGGCCTCAGCCTGCCGGGCACCGGCTACCGCGTCGTCGCCACCGCCGTCACTTCCGGCCCCGGCACCGTCGTCACCGGGGTCGGCGTCACCAACGAAACCTCGACGGGCTTCACCGTCTGGGTCACCCGAGTCAACACGAGCGCCACCAGCGTGAATTGGATCGTGATCGCCACATGAACACCGAGCCCCAACCCACCCCGGAAGCCGTGCAGGCCGAGCAGGAGCCTGTCACCGAGCCGCAGGACACCACCGACCCGCCCGTCGACGAGCCCCCCGTCGACGAGCCGGAGCCGGAAGAGGACACGACCACCCCGCCGCCCCCGGAAAGCCCCAGCGGCACGATCACCTTCGAGCCCGCCACCTGGTACTCCGTCGACACCGTGTGCCTCACCCAGGACAAGGGCAACGGCCAGCCCTGCCCCAACCTGAACGTCACCACCACCGATCCGATGGTGTACTCCAACGCAGGCAAGCCGATCATCGTCTGCGGGATGTGCAACAAGGGCCGCACCATCCTGGCCGCGACAAAGCTCGACCCGCAGCCCGTCATGGACTAGCGCGGGCACCGGGCCGGGCACGGGGGCAACCCCGGCCCGGCCCGGCCGTACCCTGATCAAGGGCGACCCTCCGCCCCAGATCCACCCCTCCGAGGGACGGCCGCACCACAGCGGCCCGCCAGCACGTATCAACCTGGGCGCGGGGAGATCCAGGAGTCCGGGCGATGCCCGAGTCGACCACACCAGCAGACGAGACGACGGCTGCCCGCAAGAGCAAGGACACCCCGCCGTCGGAGCCCGTCCCCACCACCGAACCCGAACTCACCGCCTCCGGCGCCACCGAGCCCTACCCGGGCGCCGAGTTCTTCCACGGCGGCCGCCACTCGCCGATCATCACCGCCATGGCCCGCCGCCTCGAGCAGGAAGGCCACGGCGACAGCCGACCCATGGGCCCGGACTGGACCAACGCCCACCGCGACGCGTTCGCCCGCTACCAGCACACCCTGCGCCCCAAGGGCGCCGGCGACGTGTCCGGCATCCCCGACGAGACCGCCTGGGACCGGCTGCGCGTGCCGCGGGTCACGCCCCTGCGTGAGGAGTCCTGATGGCCACCGCCCCCTCCGCCTCCGCCTTCGCCGGCCTGCTGCGCGCCGAAGGCGTCACCGTCGTCGAGGTCGGCGACTGGGAGACCCACAACCGCAACAGCAAGGGCCCCTGGGGCCCGGTGAACGGCGTGATGATCCACCACACCGTCACCAAGGGCAGCGCCACCACCGTGGAGCTGTGCCGCAAGGGCCACTCCAGCCTGCCCGGCCCGCTGTGCCACGGCGTCATCACCAAGGACGGCCGCGTGCACCTGGTCGGCTACGGCCGCGCCAACCACGCCGGCCTCGGCGACCCCGACGTCCTCGCCGCGGTCATTGCCGAACGCGCGGTGCCCGCCGACAACGAGGCCACGACGGACGGCAACCGGCACTTCTACGGCTTCGAGTGCGAGAACCTCGGCGACGGCAAGGACCCCTGGCCCGAAGCCCAGCTGGAGGCCATCGAGAAGGTCGCCGCGGCGATCTGCCGCCACCACGGCTGGTCCGAGCGGTCCGTCATCGGCCACCTGGAATGGCAGCCCGGCAAGATCGACCCGCGTGGCTTCACCATGGACAGCATGCGGGCCCGCATCGCCGACCGCCTCGCGGAGCAGAAGCCCGACCCGAAGCCCACCACACCCAAGCCCGCGGCACCGAAGCCCCTGCCCAAGCCCACCAAGCCGGTCGTCGACCTGTCCCGGCTCGTGGCCGCCGCCAAAGCCAACCCCGCCTCAAAGGGCACCCCCGTCACCTACAGCGGCGTCCGCACCGTCGAAGCGGCCCTGGTCGACGCCGGACTCCTCGCCAAGAAGTACTCCGACGGCCACTTCGGCACCTCCACCATCGCCGCCTACGCCGCCTGGCAGAAGCGCTGCGGCTACACCGGCAAGGCCGCCGACGGCATCCCCGGCCGCACCTCCCTCGAACGCCTCGGCGACAAGTACGGCTTCAAGGTCGTGGCATGAGCCCGGGCCGCGCGGCAGCCGTGCACTACGGCATGGCCGGCCTCTGGGCGCTCCTCCTCGTCCCCACGCTGATCTGGTGGCCCAACAGCGTCCTCTGGGTCGCCTTCATGAGCCTGTACGCCAACTTCGTCGGGCATCTCTCCGCGGCCAAAGCCAGCCGCGCCGAACAGGAAGCAGAGAAGCAATGAAGATCCTCGGCCGCGAACCGGTGACGATCCTTGCGTTCATCGCCGTCGCCCTCAAGCTCGGATCCGCCTACGGTCTCAACGTCTCAGACGAGATACAGGCCGCCATCATGGTGGCCCTGTCCTGCATCGTCGCCGTCGCGGAGGCCTTCATCCTGAGGACCGGCGCCGCCTTCGCTGCGCTCGTGAACCTCGGCCACGCTGCGCTCGCGCTGTTCCTCGCATTCGGCCGCGACATGAGCGCCGAACAGCAGGCCCTGTGGATGTTCGCCATCGAGGGCCTTGTCGCCCTGTTCATCGTGCGCCCGCAGGTCACCGCCCCCGTCCCCGCCCTGCGGATCGAGACGTCCAGCCCGCTGACCAGACACAGCGGCCCGACCGCGGTCTGACCCATGACCACCCGGCACGCACCGCGTCGACTGGCAGCGACGCACGCGTGCCCCACCACGAGGAGCGGCACCGGTGAATGAGCTGTCGGCCATCAACGTCCTCTTGCCGGGCGGGGCCGGGGCCATCGTCACCCTCATCGTGCTGCTCATACTCAAAGGCCATCTCGTCTCACGGGCCGTCCTTGAGGACGTCCGCAAGGACCGCGACGACCGCATAGCCGAGCTGGCCAAAGAGCGGGACATGTGGCGAGACGCGCACCGAGAGAGCGAAGCTGCGCGAATCGAAGCGCAGAACCAGGTCGGCGAACTGGTGGAACTAGCGCGTATCGCCGACCACGTGCTGCGCGCCATACGAGGGGAGGTGCCCGGGGATGCGATGGATTCGGTTGCTGCGCCGCCGTCCTGAGCCCACCCCGCGCCCGGAGGATCCCAGCAAGACACCTGGGCAGCGGGAAGCGGAGAAGGCGCTGTCCCGCGCCCGGGAAGCACGCCGAGAGGTCGAAGCCCACCGATCGGTCGTGTCCCACGTTGCTGCGCGTCTCGCCCGCGAGCGCCAGCAAAACCATTTCGCGGAGATCTTCCGCTCTGCCTTGGAGGGAGGCCGCAACTGATGGACTGGGCGCAGCTCGCCAACTCCGCAGCATCGGCTCTGGTCACCCTTGCCTCTGCCGTATTCGCCGTCGTGTATCACTTGCACGCTCCGTGGCAGTCCACCGCAGTGGGCCGCCACGTGATGACCTTCACCCTCGCGATCGGCGCACTGGGCGCGTACACCGTCGCGATCACCCTGTGGCCGGACGGCACACCGGCCGCAGTGCTCCGCGCCACCCGCACCGTGCTCCTGATCGTCATCGCCGCACTGGTGATCCAGCGCACCCGCATGGTGCTGCGCGCCCAGCACCAGAGAGCCCTGCACAGCATGGACCAACCGGGTCCGCCACCTTCTGCCTGAATGGAGCGAGCCCATGACCACGGTGACCGGCAAACTGCTCGGCCCGGCCGACGGACGGCGGGTGGAGATGACCGCCACCCTCGTCGACGTCACCGGCAAGCCCGCGGTCGGCTACGTCGCCTCCGTCCCCGGGGAGGTGGTGCAGCCCCAGCGCATCACCCCCACGCTGGACGGCACCTGGACGGTGGACCTCCTCCCCAACAGCGCAATCACCTCCGACGCGGGGGACACCCTGTGGTGCATCACCGAGGGCCGCGCCCTGGACGGCACCCCCATCCGCACCT
Organism: Streptomyces glaucescens; assembly: GCF_002154375.1. GTDB lineage: Bacteria > Actinomycetota > Actinomycetes > Streptomycetales > Streptomycetaceae > Streptomyces > Streptomyces glaucescens. Next base: position 19,751 of record NZ_MUND01000017.1, read on the forward strand.
ACATCGCCGTCCCCGACACCGGCACCCACTGGGTGGGCAGCATCCGCGCCGACCTGTCCGACACCCAGACCGGGCAGGGCACCGTCGTCTACCTCCCCGGCCCCCAAGGACCGGCAGGGCCTGCCGGGCCCCCAGGCGACACCGGCCCGCAAGGCCCCCAGGGCGAGACCGGACCGCAGCCCCCGCTCGGCGCCGCCGGCGAAAGCGCCACCATCGCACTGCGCTCCACCGACCCGTCCACGACCAATGCACGGACCCCGACCGCGCACACCGCCTCCCACGCCAGCGACGGCAGCGACCCGATCACCCCCGCCGCCATCGGCGCCGAACCCGCCGGCACGGCCGCGGCCGCCGTCACCGCCCACGCCGCGGACACCACCGACGTCCACGGCATCGCGGACACCACGCTGCTGGAAACCACAACCGGCGCCCAGGCCAAGGCCAACACCGCCCAGACCGCCGCGATCAGCGCGGCGGCTACCGACGCCACCACCAAGGTCACCACGCACGCCGGTGCCGCCGACCCGCACGGCGACCGCTCCTGGGCCGACTCGAAGTTCGCCCTCGCCACTACCGTCACCGCCATGAATGGCAGGGTGTCCGCGATCGAGCAGGGCACCGCGTCGCTGGCCGGCGTGAACTCCACCGGACCGGTCAACGTGGTCGGCAACAACCTGACCGTCAGCCGCAACACCCCGGGCTCGCTCGGCGCGTACCGGTTCCGCACCACCGGCGGCGGCCTGGACCTCGAGGTCGCAGGCCTGGACGTCATCGTGTCCCACTGGGCGAACGCAGACTTCACCGGCGCCCAGAAGAACGTGATGCGGTGGGAGGCGGCGGGCCCGCACCTGATCGGCCGCGCCCAGTTCGGCACCACCCCCTACAACACGGTCCACGACATCGACTCCACCACCGGCGTCGCCGCCGTGGGCGCGAAGAACGGGCTGACGAACATCCGCCTGGCCGGGTTCAAGAACACCGCTGGCGCCCCCACGACCGGCACGTGGACCACCGGGGACGTCGTCCTCGACGCCGCGGGCGCATGGCACCTCTGCACGACCGGCGGGACACCCGGCACATGGACCTGACGGGCGGGCTTACGGCGCCACACGCCCGTTCGCATTGAAGGCGGCGTAGGTGAGCGGCATGAGCTTGGCCCACTCCGCCTCCATCTTCTCGCCGACCATCTCGATCTCCCGCTGGGGACAGCTGGCCACCTTGGCGTCGGGGTGGGTGGTGCGCAGGCCAAGGAAGTGCATCAGCGACCGGGCGTTGCAGGTGGCGTAGCACGACGAGTACAGGCCCACCGGTAGCACCGACCGGGCGACCTCCCGCGCCACGCCAGCGGCGAGCATCGACTGATACGACTGATAGGCCACGCGGCAAGCGTACCGAATGTCGGACTGGACCTGATTGTGCTGCTCCGCGGTCCCCTCCTCGAATCGGTAGTGGCCAGCCTTGCCGACCTGGACCAGTCGCCGATCCGTGTCGGGGATGTAGAAGACCGGCTCCATCTCCCTGTACCTGGCGCTGGCCTCGTTGTATGACCAGCCAGCCCTGTGACGGTGGAATTCGCGGAACACGAAGATGGGGGCGCTGATCAGGAAGGTCATCGACGTGTGCTCCCAGGGGGACCCGTGACGCTCCCTCATCAGGTAGTTGATCAGCCCTTTGGAGCGCTGCGGGTCCTTGCTGATCTCGTCGAGGGACTGCTCACCGAGGGTGGAGACGCGAGCGGCGAAGAGGACGTCGGCGTCGGACGCGGTGTGCTTGACCAGCTCGACGGTGACGTCGCTGCGGAAGACGGGCTCGGCCATGGGAAGGGCCTCCGGTCGTGGGAAGGGGCGGTGGCTTCAGTGTCGCGGCGCCGGGCGCGGAGGTTCCCCGCGCGCGGACGTACGATGTCGAACGTGAGCACGACCAGCAGTGAGAGACCTGCCCCGCCAGCCCCCGAGTGCGCGCCCGCCTACGTAGGACCGTGCCAGGGCTGTCAGCATCCGACGCACCGGTACGGGCCGGGCGGGAACCCGCTTTGC
>NZ_MUND01000170.1 GCF_002154375.1 Streptomyces glaucescens
GATCCCGGCATGCCGGGATCGAGATCTCAAGCTCTAGAGCAGTCTGAGATCTGAGTGGCGCTGCCAGGGGGGAAAAGCCCGATCAGATCGGGCAACCGGAGCAGCATACAACGGCTGCGCCCGTAGAACGAAACTACCATGGCTGATCCGGGGCCCGCCCCGGCCCTCTTCCGGCCGCCACCGGGCCCTGGGTCTACGCTGCGACCAGTCCAGCAGCTCAAGGAGGCGCAGGTGGCGCAGGTGCCGCAGACATTCTTCGATGCTCTCGCGGTGCGCACCTGGTGCGGGCTCGCGCTCACGGCCCTCGGGCGGGCGCGCGAGGAGATCGACGCGATCAACGTGTACCCGGTGGCGGACGGCGACACCGGCACGAACCTGTATCTGACCGTCGAGTCGGCCGCCGCCGCCGTGGAGGCGGTGTTCGCGGGCCACGAGGCCGGAGCGGGCACACCGCGTGAGGCCGGAGCGGGGACGCGTGAGGCCGGAGCGGGCGGGGCGGAGCGGCCGTCGCTCGCGGAGGCCGTGCGCGCGATGGCGCACGGGGCGCTGATCGGGGCGCGCGGCAACTCCGGGACCATCCTCGCCCAGCTGCTGCGTGGCATGGCCCAGGTGCTCGCCGCCGACGACACCGCCCCGCACACCGACGGCCCCGGGTTGCGGCTCGCCCTGCGCCGCGCCGCCGACTCCGCCCGCCAGGCCGTCGCCCACCCTGTGGAGGGGACGGTGCTCACCGTTGCCTCGGCCGCCGCGGACGCCGCGGAAGCGGTGGGGGTGGCGGGGACGGGCGCGGACGGCTGCGGTGCCGTGGCGCGGGCCGCCTACGACGGGGCGCGTGCCGCCCTCGCCGCCACCCCCGGGCAGCTCGCCGTGCTGGAGCGCGCCGGAGTGGTCGACGCCGGGGGGCGCGGGCTCGTGGCGGTGCTCGGGGCACTGGTGGAGACCTGCACGGGGGAGGCACCGCGCGCAGCGGCGGCCTCGCCGGCCGGGGGGCACGCGCGTGTGGAGGACCCCGCGGGGGACGACGGGCAGGCCTGCCCGGAAGGGGCGGCGGTCCCCGAGGACGGCGGTCCCGCCTTCGAGGTGATCTATCTGCTGGAGGCCGACGACACCGCCGTGGCGCGGCTGCGGCAGCGGCTGGACGCGCTCGGGGACTCCCTCGTGGTGGTCGGCGGCGACGGGCTGTGGAACGTCCACGTGCACGTGGACGACGCCGGTGCCGCCGTCGAGGCGGGCGTCGAGGCCGGCCGGCCGTACCGGATCCGGATCACCCACTTCGGCGCGGACGACGTGCACACCGCGCGCGGGGAGCGCCCGCCCGCGGAGCGGGTCCAGCGCGCGGTGGTGGCCGTGGTGCCCGGCGAGGGCCTGGCCGGGCTGTACGCCGAGGCAGGCGCGACCACCGTGCTCGCGCGCCCCGGCGAGCCGCCCGCCAGCGGGGAACTGCTGCACGCGGTACGCCGGGCCCACGCGCGCGAGGTCGTCCTGCTCCCCAACGACGCCGAGCTGCGGCACACCGCCGCGGCGGCGGCCGAGCAGGCCCGCGCGGAGGGCATCCGGGTGGCTCTCATCCCCACGCGGTCCGCCGTGCAGGGCATCGCGGCGCTCGCGGTGCACGAGCCGGAGCGCCGTTTCGACGAGGACGTCGTCGCGATGACCTCCGCGGCGGGCGCCACCCGCTACGCCGAGGTCGCCGTCGCCGCGGAGCAGTCCTGGACCACGGCCGGCATCTGCCAGGCCGGCGACGTGCTCGGGCTCATCGACGGGGACGTGGCCCTGATCGGCTCGGACGTCACCGCCACCGCCCGCACCGTCCTCGACCGGATCCAGCCGGGATCCATCGTGAGCCTGCACTTCGGGTACGCCGACACGGTCGCCGCCCTCCCCGCCGTCCTGGATGAACTCGACCGCCGCGGCCTCACCGCGGTGACCGCCACGGAGCTGATCCGCTGATGCCACGCACCCTGCCCGCCCGCGCCCTGATCGCCGGTGCCGCACTCGTCGCCCTCGCCGCCTGCGGCACCGAGACCGAACGCGGCGCCGAACGGACCGCCGACACCCAGGCCGCCGTGCCCGCCCCGCCGAAGCAGCCGCCGGTCGACGGGCTTCCGGGGATGCCCCCGGTGCTCGACCCGGAGGACGTCTACGCCGCCGACCGGCCGAACCGGCTCTCGCCCGTCGTCAAGGACTTCCCCTCCCGGGTCTACGTCCCCAACACCGAGTCGGACACGGTCTCCGTCATCGACCCGAAGACGTACGAGATCGTCGACACCATCCGGGTCGGGCGGCAGCCGCAGCACGTCGTCCCCTCCTGGGACCTGAAGACCCTGTGGGTCAACAACAACCGCGGCCACACCCTCACCCCGATCGACCCGAAGACCGGCAAGGCGGGCAAGCCCGTCGACGTCCACGACCCCTACAACCTCTACTTCACGCCCAACGGCAAGTACGCCGTGGTGATGGCCTCCCTCGACCGCGAACTCGTCTTCCGCGACCCGCACACCATGAAGCGGATCAAGACCGAGCCGGTCAGCTGCTACGGCGTCAACCACGCCGACTTCTCCCTGGACGGCCGCTACTTCATCGTCTCCTGCGAGTTCAGCGGCGAGCTGCTGAAGGTCGACACCGAGAAGATGAAGGTGGTCGGACAGCAGAAGCTGCCCTTCGAGGGCGCCATGCCGCAGGACGTGAAGATCTCCCCGGACGGCAAGAGGTTCTACATCGCCGACATGATGGCCCACGGCATGTGGGTGCTCGACGGCGACACCTTCGAGCAGCCCGAGCTGCTGCCCACCGGCAAGGGCTGCCACGGCCTCTACGTCGGCCGCGACTCCGCGAGATGTACGTCTCCAACCGCGGCGAGGGCACCGTCTCCGTCTTCGACTTCACCCAGAACAAGCTCACCAAGAAGTGGCGCCTGCCCGACGGCGGCAGCCCGGACATGGGCGGTGTCTCCGCCGACGGCAAGGTGCTGTGTCCGGGCGCTACGACGCCGAGGTGTACGCCATCGACACCCGCACCGGCACCCAGCTGGCCCGCATCCCCGTCGGCAGCGGCCCGCACGGCCTCGCCGTCTACCCCCAGCCGGGCCGCTACTCACTGGGCCACACCGGCATCTTCCGCTGACCCCGGTCACCCCCGGGCGCGCAACAGCACCTCCGCGCCCACCTGCCGGTAGCCGGCCGCCTGGAACGCCCGTGCGCTGCGGGCGTTCCCCGGCGCGACCTGCGCCCACAGCGGCTCACCGGCGAGGTGGCGGGCCGCCTCCGCCAGCGCCCGGCCCAGACCCCGGTGCCGTACGCCCTCCTCCACCTCCACGGACACCTCCAGCCGTCCGGCCACCCCGCGCCCCATCACCAGCACCGCGCCCTCCGTCACCCAGGCGCGCACCTCGTCGCGACGCGTGCGGGCGTAGGCGACGCGGGGATGGGCCACGTCGGCTTCCCGCAGGCCGAGGCGCGGCCCGCCCGGCAGGGGCGGGCCGACCAGGACCGCGTCGATCGTCTCGGCCGTCCGCCCGGTGCGCTCCAGGAAGGCCGCAAGGAACAGGGGGTTCATCGTCGCGGCGAGGGCGTCGCAGTCCAGGGCGGCCAGCGTGTCGTACACCCACCGCGGGTCCTCGTCCGTGAACACCACCGAGTGCCCGGTGAACGCCAGGACTCCCGCGTCCCGGTCGCAGGGCTGCGGCACCACGGTTGTCCGGCCGTCCGCCGGCGGGAAGCCGCCCCGCGCCGCCGCGTCGAGAATGTCCCGCAGGGTCTGTCCCACCGACCGCTCCTTGAGTCTCCACCCACTGGAGGGCCCACACTCGCAGACATGAGCGATCACGGCACCGGCCTCCTCACCATCGGCGAGCTGGCCCGCGCCACCGGACTGACCGTGCGCACCATCCGCTACTGGTCCGACGAGGGCGTCCTCACCCCGGTGACCCGGTCGGCGGGCGGCTACCGGCTCTACGACGCCGGGTCCGCCGCCCGCCTCGAACTGATCCGCACCCTGCGCGAACTGGGCCTCGGCCTGGACGACGTACGCCGGGTGCTGGCCGGGGAGCGGACGGTCGCGGAGGTCGCGGCGGCGCACGTGGCGGCCCTGGACGCGCGGATCAGGTCGCTGAAGGTGATCCGCGCGGTGCTGTCGACCGTGGCGCGACGTGGTTCCACAGCGGAGGAGACGACCCTGATGAACAAGCTGGCACGGCTGTCGGCGGCGGAACGGCAGCGGATCATGGAGGAGTTCGTGACGGAGACGCTGCACGGGCTCGACCACGTGGACCCGGACATCCGGGAGCGGATCCGGCAGACCTCCGTCGACCTCGCCGACGACCCGACGCCCGAGCAGGTCGACGCCTGGGTGGAACTGGCCGAGATGCTCCAGGACCCGGCCTTCAGGGCCCAGATGCGGAGGGCCGTGGAGTTCAACGCGGCCGACCGGGACCCGGAGGCGCCGCCCGGCCGGTCCCTGTGGTTCGCCAGGCGCCTGGTGGAGCTGGCGGGCCCGGCCCGGCAGCGCGGTGTCGCCCCCGGGGCGCCCGCGGCCGAGGAGGTGCTGCGGGAGCTGTTCGGCGACGCCGGCCGCGGCGCCGTCCTGGAACGCATGACGGCCGGCTTCGACGACCGCGTCGCCCGCTACCGGGAACTGCTGGCCGTCGTCAACCGGCAGCCCGCACCGCCGCACGCGGAGGACTTCGCCTGGGTGGTCGCCGCATTGCGCGCGAGGGCGGGCAGCTAATCTGACCTGCGTCAGTGCGACAGCACCATGCAGCAAGGTATGACGAAGAGGGGCGGATCGGTGGCCGACATCGAGGAAGCACGCAAGCAGTTCGAGCGGATCGACACGGACGGGGACGGCCAGATCACCGCAGCCGAGTTCAAGGCCGCCCTGGCGCAGGGCGGCGACTGGAACGTGACGGAGGCGGTCGCCGAGGCGATCATCGCCAGCCGTGACCTCAACGGCGACAAGCTGCTGTCGTTCGACGAGTTCTGGGCCCACGTGAACAAGTGACGCGTGCCGTCGGGGGCGCCCGCATCCCGTCTCGGGGATGCGGGCGCCCCCGTGTCATGCGCGGCGCCTGATCCGCACGCTCCACCGGCCGTCGCGCCGCTCCAGGTCCAGCGGCAGGTCGAAGCAGGTGCCGACCCTGTCGCCGGTGAGCACCTCCGCCACCGGCCCCGCGGCCAGCGCCCGCCCCTCCCGCAGCAGCAGCGCGTGCGTGGTGCCCGGCGGCAGCTCCTCCAGATGATGGGTGACCAGGACCGTCGCCAGCAGGGGACGGTCCCGGCGCAGCTCGTCCAGCGCGCCGATCAGCCGCTCCCGGCCCGGCAGGTCGAGCCCCGTGGCGGGCTCGTCCAGAAGCAGCAGCCGGGGCTCGGGCATCAGCGCCCGGGCGATCAGGGTCCGGCCGCGCTGCCCGTGCGAGAGGGTGGGCCAGCGGGCGTCCCGGTGGCCCTCCAGACCGAGCGTCCGGATGAGGCGGTCGGCGCGCTCCTCCTGCTCCGCGGTCGGACGCCACCGCGGCACCGGCGCCACCGAGCCGGTCACCCCGGTCAGGACGACGTCCCGCACCCGCAGCGGCTCGGCCAGCGGATGCCGGGGGTCGACATGACCGACGTACGTCCGCAGTTCCCGTACGTCGACCCGGCCCAGCCGGCGGCCCAGCACCTCCACCGAGCCGCGGGTGGGGTGGATCCGGGCGCCGAGCAGCCCGAGCAGGGTGGACTTCCCGGCGCCGTTCGCGCCGAGCAGCGCCCAGTGCTCACCCGCGCGGACGGTGAGGGACACCTCGTGCAGGATCGGCCGCCCGTCCCGCACCACGCGCACATCCGCGGCGCGCAGCACGTCCCTCGGACCGGGACGCCGAACTTGTGACTGATGGGTGGGCGTGGTCGTGGTCATCGTCTGCTGGTGGCCTTCGACTCGGTCGGACGGTGACCGGCGGCACGGCGGCCCGCGGTCGGGGCGCCGGTCGCGTCAGGCCCCGCCGCGGCAGCCGAGCAGAAGGAGACCGCACCGCGTCATGCCGGTCAGGCAACCACCCCGCCGCTTCTCGCGCAAGGGAAACGAGTGGCCGCGGCCTTGTCCGGTGGGTGCGGATCCCGCCATGGGAGGTGACCCACCCCCTCCTAAGAGGCCCGCCGCCGGTACTGCCCCGGTGCCACCCCGAACTCCCGCTTGAACGCCTTGGCGAAGGCGAACTCCGAGGTGTAGCCGGTGCGCTGGGCGACCAGGCGGAGGGGGGTGTCGTCCGTGCGGAGCAGCCGGCCGGCCGTGGTCATCCGCCACCAGGTGAGATACGTGAGGGGCGGCTCGCCCACCAGCGCGGTGAACCGCCGGGCGAACGCCGCCCGGGACAGACCGCCCCGCGCGCCCAGCTCCTCCACCGTCCACGGGTGCGCCGGGTCGCCGTGCACGGCGCGCAGCGCGGCCCCGACCGCCGGGTCGGCGAGCGCCGCGGCCCAGCCCGTCGGATGGCCCCGCGCGTCCCGGCACTCGCCCTCCCACCAGGCCCGCAGGATGTACAGCAGCAGGGTGTCCAGCAGTGAGCTGACGATCGTCGCCGAGCCCGGCCGGGGCTCCTGGAGTTCCTCGCCGAGCAGTTCCACCGCCGCCCGCAGCGAGCGGTGCGCGCCGACCCGGGCGGGCAGGTGCACCACCTCCGGCAGCTCGGTCAGCAGGGGGTGCGCCCGGGAGCGGTCCAGGGTGTACGCCCCGCACAGCATGACCGCGTCGGGCTCCGGCCCACCCGCGCGGGACGGCGGTCCGGGGTCCGGCCAGCGGCCGTCCGCGTCCAGCCGTACCTCCTCCAGGGGCACGTCCGGGGCGCTGGCCAGCGCGTGCCCGCGCCCGTGCGCCAGGAACACCACATCGCCGGGGCCGAGGGCCACCGGCTCGCCCGCCGCGGGGATCAGCAACGCCGAACCCCGCAGCACCACATGGAACCCGGCCCCGTCCGACGCCTGGAAGCGCATGCCCCAGGGCGCGTGTTTGTCGTTGCGCGCGGAGTGCGGGTGCCCGGTGCGCATCGCGGCGATGGCGTCGCTGAGTACGTCCATGTCCGTACCGTATCCGCCGCGCCACACCAAAAGACGATCGGACAGAAAATCGAGACAGGAGGACATGGATCGTCTCACCCATGCGGCCATAGCGTCGACGGCATGTCAATCACCGCACGCACAGTGCTCTTTCACGAACTCGGCGGCCCGGACGTGCTGCGCGTCGAGGAGACGGAACTGCCGGACCCCGGCCCCGGTGAGGTGCTGGTCGACGTCGCCGCGCTCGCCCTCAACCGCGCCGAGGCGCTCTTCCGGTCGGGCGGCTACTTCTACCAGCCCACCCTGCCCGCCTCCCGCAACGGCTACGAGGCCGCCGGAACCGTCGCGGCGGTCGGCCCGGGCGTGACCGCCTTCGCGCCCGGCGACCCGGTGATGTCCGCCGCCAACTTCGAACTCAGCGCCCACGGGGTGTACGGCGACCGGATCCTGCTGCCGGAGGACTCCGTCGTGCCCCGCCCGGCCGGTGTCGACGCGGTCACCGCCGCCGCCGTGTGGGTCTCGTACTCCACGGCGTACGGCGCCCTGGTCCGCACCGCCGGTCTCACCGCCGGCGACCACGTGCTCATCACCGGGGCGTCCAGCGGCACCGGCACCGCCGCGATCCAGGTCGCCCGCCGCGCGGGCGCCGTGCCGATCGCCACCACCCGCACCGAGGACAAGCGGCGGCAACTGCTCGACCTGGGCGCGGAGCGGGTGATCGTCAGCGGCAGCGAGGACGTGGTCGAGGAGACCCGGCGGATCACCGGTGGACGCGGCGCCGAGATCGTCTTCGACGGGCTCGGCGGCGCCGGGTTCCGCACACTGGGCGACGCGGCCGTCGAGGGCGGCACCCTGGTCAGCTACGGATGGCTGGGCGGGCTGCCGACCGAACTGCCGATGACCTGGCCGCTGACCGTGCACGGCTACAACAACTTCACCATGAGCGGCACCGCCGACGGCCGCCTCCGCACCGCCCGCTACCTGGGCACCGGACTCGCCGACGGCACCCTGCGGCCGGTCGTCGCCGAGGTCTTCGACGGCCTGGACCGCATCGGGGACGCCCATCGGCTGATGGAGTCCAACCGGCACACGGGGAAGATCGTCGTCCGTGTCTGACCGGGTCCGTGTCCCGACCGTCACCCGTTCGCCCCACGTGCCGGAATAGCCCGTCCCTCCCCGCAGTTGTCGCTCCTCGCACGGCGAAACACTGGTTCAGCAACAGCGACTCGGAAGGGCCGGCCATGCAGATCGGCATCATCGGCGCGGGCAACATCGGCGGCAACCTCACCCGGCGGCTCACCGCCCTCGGTCACAAGGTCTCCGTGGCGAACTCCCGTGGACCGCACACCCTCACGGCGCTCGCGGAGGAGACCGGGGCGACGGCCGTCCCGGTGGCGGAGGCGGCGCGCGACGCCGAGATCGTCGTCGTCGCGATCCCGGTCAAGGCGATGCCGGACCTGCCGGCGGGCCTGCTCGACGCGGCCGCAGACGGGGTCGCCGTCATCGACACCGGCAACTACTACCCGCGCGAGCGGGACGGCCGGATCGCGGAGATCGAGGACGAGGGCATCACCGAGAGCCGCTGGACGCAACGCCGGCTCGGCCACCCCGTGATCAAGGTCTTCAACGGCACCTACGCCCAGGACCTCCTCGACCGCACGCGCCCGTCCGGCGACCCCGAGCGGATCGCCGTCCCGGTCGCCGGTGACGACGAGGAGGCCAAGCGGAAGGTGCGGGCGCTGATCGACGAACTCGGCTTCGACACGGTCGACGCGGGCGGCCTCGACGACTCCTGGCGCCAGCAGCCCGGCACCCCGGTGTACGGACTGCGCGCCGGAGTGGAGGCCGTCACCAAGGCACTGGCCGAGGCCTCCCCGGACCGCAAGCCGGAGTTCCGGGGCTAGCCGACGTCATCACCCGCCCCGTGGTGCTCCCGGAGCCAGCGGAGGACCCGTACGCCACCTCGGCCGCCGCGACGCTCCAGCGGGCGGCACGCCGCCTCTGTACGGGCGGCTGGTGCCGGGGCGCGACCGTGGACGCGGACGGGGCGCGCTGCCTGTACGGCGCGGTGCACGCCGCGGCTCCGAGCGCCCGCGTCGAAGGTGACGCCCTGGACGTCCTCCTGGACGCGATCCGCCGGCGCTTCCCCGGCGCGGACACGATCCCCGAGGCCAACGACCGCCACCTGACCGGCTGGAAGGCCGCCGTCCGCATCCTCAGCGAGGCCGCCGCCCTGGCCGACGCGCGCGGCCTGTGACGTCCCGCCCTTCTTGGGGTCGTAAAGATCTTGTGACACTCCGCCCGACGCAGGGCTTCGAGCTGGCTCGCCAGCTTCCTGGCGGGCGGTCGATGTCCTGGCGTACCCGATCCGTACCGGCCGTTCCGTGCGGGGCGCCCGGACACCGCGAACGAGTGTGGACCCAAAGCGTTCGATCGATATCGAATGCGATCACTCTTCGGTGTACCCGCTGGAAGCGCGTACGGCCTCCTTCACTCTGCGTACCCGGGAAACGGGGTAGCCGGCAAACTGAGGCCTGGAGACGCGGGTTGCGTATCATTATGCTCAGCCGAACCCGCCATCCTCTTTTTTATCGCGCGCAGCAGGCCAGTGTTCGATCCTTTTGTCGGCCGACGTGAATTCGGTGTGCCATAATGGCTTATTCGGATCGCACAACTGTCGAATAAAGATATAATGGGATTATATCGCCAATACTTACTCTCCGGATGCCTTTTCCCTTCTGTTGTACAACGGTGACAGCTCGGTTCGCCCGAAAGCGCAACTCGACAAGGGAGATCACCGTGAAGGCATCCATGCGAGCATTCACCGCTGGCTTGTCCGCCCTCGCGCTCAGCGGGATGATGCTGGTCGTCGGCTCGGCCGCACCTGCGAACGCCGCCCCGCTCAGCACCAAGCTGGAGACTCACCACAGCGGCAAGTGCCTGGATGTTGCGGCCGCGAGCACGGCCAATGGAGCATTCGTCCAGCAGTGGGAGTGCTACGACACGCCGAACCAGAACTGGACCCTCACCTCGCTGGGAAACGGCTACTACAAAATGATCGCCCAGCACAGCAACAAGTGTCTGGACGTGGCGGACGCGAGCATCGCTGACGGGGGAACCGTCAACCAGTGGGAGTGTTACAACACACCCAACCAGGAGTGGAAGCTCGTCCAGCGCCCCAACAGCTACTTCGCCCTGGTCGCCCGGCACAGTGGCAAGTGCCTGGAGGTCAGGGGAGGGAACATCTACAACGGAGCCGGTGTGGTCCAGCAGACATGCGCCGCCGACCGGCCGTACCAGGAGTGGCGCCTCCTGTGAGCCTCTGGCTGTGACTGTGAGCCTCTGGCTGTGAACACGCGCCGCGCGATGGACGCGCCCCGCAGTCCGGGTGTGGACATCGTGCGGCGACAGCTGGCCATTCCTGTGTGAATCACCTGCGCTGGCTGCGCGCCGTCGCCGAGGCGTCCGGGGAACTCGCCGGCGCCGCCGACACCCGGCCTCCGGGCGTCACTCATGAGGAGACGTCCAAATGTGCAAACGTGCCTTCGTCACCGCTGCTACGGCCGCCGTCGTGTTCGCTTCGGCCGGCGGCGCGACGGCCGCTCCGGTCCCTGACTTCGGCAATGGCGGGTTCGAGGAGCCCATCGTGCCGGCGGATTACTTCAAGCGCATTGCCACGGGCGCTTCCATCGGCCCGTGGCAGGTCACGTCCGGCGCCGTCGAAGTGGTCGACGACGGGTGCTGGCAGGCCGCCGAGGGGCAACAGAGCGGTGACCTCAATCCCCCTCCTGATGTCGCAGGCCCTGGCATGGTGGCCCAGACCTTCACCACCATCCCTGGGGACCCCTACACGGTCACCTAATCCCTGGCGGGCAACCCCGACGGTCCTCCTGCGGTGAAGACCGGCCGGGTCCTCATCGACGGAGAGGTGATCCAGGACTTCAGGTTCGACGTCAGTGGCAAGACCCGGAGGAACATGGGCTACGAGGAGTGGAGGGTCTCGTTCGTGGCCAATAACTCCACCACCATGCTCAGCTTCACCAGCACCACTCCCCACACCCGGTACGGGCCGGTCATCGACAACGTGCGGGTCAACTCCTGCGGCTGCTGACCCCCGCAACCCCCCTCGATCGACGACCCGCCCGGCACCTTCGCCGCCGAGCTGGAGACGATCGCCGCGCGCAGCCTCCGCGCCGCCCGGACCTGACCCCACCGTCATCGCCGCCCAGGCCTTCCTCACCCTCCGGCGGCTCGACCCAAAAGCCCAGACGTCGGCCTGACCCTCTACCAGGTCCTCGATCTCCTTCAGAACCTGCTGAGGTGCTGGACCGGCACCTGCACCACCTGCGGACGCCCCCTGCCCAACCCGCGAAGCCGCCGCAGACAAGGCAGAACCTGACGAAGCACTACTAGGCTCCCGCCGCCGTCGGCTCAGACGACGTCCAGCGGTGTGTGCGGTCCGTCCGGCAGCTCGACCCGCACCGGGTCCCCGGGCCGCACGACGCCGCCGGTCAGCACGACGCTCATGATCCCGGCCCGGCGCCACACCTCCCCGTCGGCGTCCCGGCCGACGAGCTGCTTCATCAGCCCGTCCTGGAGCCCGTCGATCTGCGCGCACGGGTTGCGCAGTCCGGTCACCTCGACGACGGCCTCGTCGCCGAGGTGCAGCAGGGTGCCCCGAGGCAGGCCCAGCAGGTCGATGCCGCGCGTGGTGACGTTCTCCCCGAGCTGCCCGGCGGCGACCTCGAACCCGGCCGCGCGGACCTCGTCGAAGAGCTCCTGGTGGATCAGGTGCACCTGGCGCAGATTGGGCTGCGACGGGTCCCGCTCCATCCGGCTGCGGTGCTTCACGGTCTTCCCGGCGTGCACGTCACCCTCGACGCCGAGGCCGGCGACGAGCGTGATGCTCTCGCGGTTCGGCTTGGAGAAGGAGTACGTCTCGTTGCTGCTGACCGCAGCGATCATCCCACCCATGGGTGAGAGCGTATCCGCCGTCCGAGGGGCGCGTCCCGCGGCGATCAGCACTCGATGATGTTGACCGCCAGCCCGCCCCGGGCGGTTTCCTTGTACTTCACGGACATGTCCGCGCCGGTGTCCTTCATGGTCTTGATGACCTTGTCCAGGGACACCTTGTGCGAGCCGTCGCCGCGCATCGCCATCCGCGCCGCCGTGACCGCCTTCACGGCGGCCATGCCGTTGCGCTCGATGCACGGGATCTGCACCAGGCCGCCGACCGGGTCGCAGGTCAGACCCAGGTTGTGCTCCATGCCGATCTCCGCGGCGTTCTCCACCTGCTCGGGCGAGCCGCCCAGCACCTCGGCCAGGGCTCCGGCCGCCATGGAGCAGGCCGAGCCGACCTCGCCCTGGCAGCCGACCTCGGCGCCGGAGATGGAGGCGTTCTCCTTGAAGAGCATGCCGATGGCGCCGGCGGCGAGCAGGAAGCGGACCACGCCGTCCTCGTCGGCGCCGGGCACGAAGTTGATGTAGTAGTGCAGCACCGCGGGGATGATCCCGGCGGCGCCGTTGGTCGGGGCGGTCACCACGCGCCCGCCGGCCGCGTTCTCCTCGTTCACGGCCATGGCGTAGAGGGTGATCCACTCCATCGACAGGGCCAGCGGGTCGCCCTCGGAGCGCAGCTTGCGCGCGGTGGTCGCGGCGCGGCGCTTGACGCGCAGCCCGCCCGGCAGGATGCCCTCGCGGGACATGCCGCGCTCCACGCACTCCCGCATGACCCGCCAGATCTCCAGCAGGCCCGTGCGGATCTCCTCCTCGGTGCGCCAGGCCCGCTCGTTCTCCAGCATCAGCGCGGAGATCGACAGGCCGGTCTCCTTCGTCAGGCGCAGCAGCTCGTCGCCCGTGCGGAAGGGGTACTTCAGGACCGTGTCGTCGAGCTTGATCCGGTCCGCGCCGACCGCGTCCTCGTCCACGACGAAGCCGCCGCCGACCGAGTAGTACGTCTTGGTCAGCAGCTCGGTGCCGTCGGCGTCGTACGCCCACAGCGTCATGCCGTTGGCGTGGTAGGGGAGGGTCTTGCGGCGGTGCAGGACCAGGTCGTCGTCGAAGGAGAACGCGATCTCGCGCTCGCCGAGCAGCCGGATCCGGCCCGACTCCTTGATGCGCTCCACGCGCTCGTCGGCACTCTCCACGTCGACGGTGCGCGGCGAGTCGCCCTCCAGGCCGAGCAGGACGGCCTTCGGGGTGCCGTGGCCGTGGCCGGTGGCGCCCAGCGAGCCGTACAGCTCGGTGCGCACCGAGGCGACCGAGTCCAGTACGCCCTCGTTGCGCAGCCGGCGGGCGAACATGCGCGCCGCGCGCATCGGGCCCACGGTGTGGGAACTGGACGGGCCGATGCCGATCGAGAACAGGTCGAAGACCGAGATGGCCACGTCAGACTCCTCAAATGCGGGTGGTGGCGGGGCACCCGGTGGGGTGCCCCGCACGGGGTGGTGCTTACTTGCCGACGCTCGGGTAGAGCGGGTGCTTGTCCGCCAGGGCGGTGACCCTGGACTTCAGCGCCTCGACGTCGCAGGACGGCTTGAGCGCTTCCGCGATCACGTCCGCGACCTCGCGGAAGTCCTCGGCCGTGAAGCCGCGGGTGGCGAGGGCGGGCGTGCCGATCCGCAGACCGGACGTCACCATCGGCGGCCGCGGGTCGTTGGGGACCGCGTTGCGGTTGACGGTGATGCCCACCTCGTGGAGGCGGTCCTCGGCCTGCTGGCCGTCCAGCTCGGAGTCGCGCAGGTCGACCAGGACGAGGTGGACGTCGGTGCCGCCGCTGAGGACGTTGATCCCGGCCTCGCGGGCGTCCGGCGCGGTCAGCCGCTCGGCGAGGATCTGCGCGCCTTCCACTGTACGGCGCTGGCGCTCCTTGAACTCCTCCGAGGCGGCGATCTTGAAGGAGACCGCCTTGGCCGCGATCACGTGCTCCAGGGGGCCGCCCTGGAAGCCCGGGAAGACGGACGAGTTCAGCTTCTTGCCGAGGTCCTGCCGGGCGAGGATGATCCCGCCGCGCGGGCCGCCCAGCGTCTTGTGGGTGGTGGAGGTCACCACGTCGGCGTACTCCACCGGGTTCGGGTGGAGACCGGCCGCGACCAGGCCCGCGAAGTGCGCCATGTCGACCCACAGGTACGCCTCGACCTCGTCGGCGATCCGGCGGAACTCGGCGAAGTCCAGCTGCCGGGGGTAGGCCGACCAGCCGGCGATGATCACCTTCGGGCGGTGCTCCTTGGCGAGCCGCTCGACCTCGGCCATGTCGACCAGGCCGGCCTCGTCCACGTGGTAGGCGACCACGTTGAACTGCTTGCCGGAGAAGTTCAGCCGCATGCCGTGGGTGAGGTGGCCGCCGTGCGCCAGGTCCAGGCCGAGGATGGTGTCGCCCGGCTGGGCCATGGCGAACAGCGCGGCCTGGTTGGCGGAGGCGCCCGAGTGCGGCTGCACGTTGGCGTACTCGGCGCCGAACAGCTCCTTGACCCGCTCGATCGCGATCCGCTCGGTGACGTCGACGTGCTCGCAGCCGCCGTAGTAGCGGCGGCCCGGGTAGCCCTCGGCGTACTTGTTGGTCAGGACCGAGCCCTGCGCCTCCATGACCGCCAGCGGGGCGAAGTTCTCGGAGGCGATCATCTCGAGCGTGGACTGCTGGCGGCGCAGCTCGGCGTCGACCGCGGCGGCGACGTCCGGGTCCAGCTCGTGCAGGGGCGTGTTCAGGACAGTCATCGGTGCGGGCTCCTAGCCGGCGGTGTGGGCGGCGTACTCGTCGGCGGAGAGCAGGTCGGCCGGCTCCTCCGCGATCCGCACCTTGAACAGCCAGCCGCCCTCGAAGGGCGCGGAGTTCACCAGCGACGGGTCGTTGACGACGTCCTCGTTGATCTCGACGACCTCACCGGAGACCGGGGAGTACAGGTCGCTGACGGACTTGGTGGACTCCAGCTCGCCGCAGGTCTCGCCCGCGGCCACCTCGGAGCCCACGTCGGGGAGCTGGGCGTAGACGACATCGCCGAGCGCGTTGGCCGCGAACTCGGTGATGCCGACCGTCGCGACGCCGTCCTCGGCGGCCGACAGCCACTCGTGCTCCTTGCTGTAACGCAGCTGCTGGGGGTTGCTCATGGCCTGAATTCTCCTGTACGCGGGGGAGTGATGATGAATGGGGGACTGCCACAACCATGCGTGAGCAGCGGAAATGTGCGCGGTCTCACGTGACGGTCGCGCAGGGCGGGCGCACGCGGAGGCCGCGCGGTGACTACTTCCGGCGCTTGTAGAAGGGGAGCGCCACGACCTCGTACGGCTCGTGGGTGCCCCGGATGTCCACGCCGACGCCGGGCGTGCCGGGCGCCGCGTGCGCGGCGTCGACGTAGGCCATGGCGATCGGCTTGCCCAGGGTCGGGGACGGCGCCCCGGAGGTGACCTCGCCGATCACCTCGCCGCCGGCGACCACCGGGTACCCGGCGCGCGGGACGCGGCGGCCCTCGGCGACCAGCCCGACCAGGACGCGCGGCGGGTTCTGCGCGGCGCGCTCGGCGGCCTCGGCGAGCGCGGCCCGGCCCACGAAGTCGCCGTCCTTCTCGAACTTCACCACCCGGCCGAGCCCGGCGTCGAACGGGGTCAGCGAGGTGGACAGCTCGTGCCCGTACAGCGGCATGCCCGCCTCCAGGCGCAGCGTGTCGCGGCAGGACAGCCCGCACGGGACCAGGCCCACGCCCTCGCCCGCCTTGGTCAGCGCCTGCCACAGCTCGACCGCGTGCTCCGGCTTCACGAACAGCTCGAAGCCGTCCTCGCCGGTGTAGCCGGTGCGGGCGATCAGCGCGGGGACGCCGGCGACGGTGCCGGGCAGCCCGGCGTAGTACTTCAGGCCGTCCAGATCGGCGTCGGTGAGCGAGGCGAGGATCCCCGGGGACTGCGGCCCCTGCACCGCGATCAGCGCGTACGCGTCCCGGTCGTCGCGCACCTCGGCGTCGAAACCGGCGGCCCGCGCGGTCAGCGCGTCCAGCACCACCTGGGCGTTGGAGGCGTTGGCGACGACCATGTACTCGCTCTCCGCCAGGCGGTAGACGATCAGGTCGTCGAGGATGCCGCCGTCCTCCTGGCAGATCATGGTGTAGCGCGCGCGGCCCACGCCGACGGAGGCGATGTTGCCGACCAGCGCGTGGTTCAGCAGCTCGGCGGCGCCCGGGCCGGTGACCGTGATCTCGCCCATGTGCGAGAGGTCGAAGAGGCCGGCGCCTGTGCGCACGGCGTTGTGCTCGTCGCGCTCGGAGCCGTAGCGCAGCGGCATGTCCCAGCCGGCGAAGTCGGTCATCGTCGCGCCGAGCGACCGATGCAGGGCATCGAGCGCGGTGTGACGGAGTGCGGAACTGCTCATCGGTCGGTCGTCTCCCAGGGCATGAACGCGAGAACGGGCGAGGAAAGGTCCTCCCCATCTGTCATCGGAACCTGAGAGGTTCGCCATGACCCCCGCGGTGGGTAGTCACGGCTTGCACCTTGGGTGGGGCCGCTGCGCGAGCGGCCCGCTTTTCAGATGTGCCTCGCCCGCGCGGTAACGGGGCCTGAGAGATTCAAGGGAGGGACTTGCTCCTTCGGCGCCCCGGCGACACGGTGGCCGGGGACTCTCCCGCGCGGATTCAAGCGGCCGGTATGCAGTTGGCGCGCACATCATTGCACGCCGCGCCGGATCGCGGCAGGCCGCGATCTGTAACCGGGCTGTGGCGCTACGAGAACGAAAACACGAGGCAACGCGTATTACCTTCTCTTTACACTCAACGGGGATGGGAACTCGTGAACCGCCCCAGGGGAGGACGATCACGGTGAACAGGACCACGGCGTACGCGACCACCACCGGCATCGCGGCGCCCCGGCAGCCGGCCCTGCCGGCCGGGGAGGCGTCCGCACCGTTGCCGTCCCCCGTCGTCCGTGACCTCCGCGAGCGCGCCGGCCGCAGCCCGCACGCCCTGCTCTTCGGCCCCGAGGACCTCGCCGTCGTCACGGGCCTGCCGGGCAGCGGCAAGTCGACCCTGATGCGCCGCGCGGTGCGCGGCGCCCGGCGCGTCGACTCCCAGGACACCCGCGACCGCTGGGAACGCCGGATGCCCCGCTTCCTGCCGTACGCGGTCTACCGCCCCCTGGTGCGCCTCGCGCACTACGCGGGGCTGCGCCGCACCCTGCGCTCCGGCGGAGGCGTCGTCGTCCACGACTGCGGCACCCAGGCCTGGGTGCGCCGCTGGCTCGCCCGCGAGGCCCGCCGCCGCGGCGGCACCCTGCATCTGCTGCTCCTCGACGTCACCCCCGAGCAGGCCCTGGCCGGCCAGCGCGCCCGCGGCCGCGGCGTCTCGCGCTACGCGTTCCTGCGCCACCGCGCCGCCGCCACCCGCCTGCTGCGCGCCGCCGAGCGCGGCGACCTGCCCCGCGGCTGCGGCTCGGCGATCCTGCTGGACCGTGACGCGGCGGACGCCCTGCGGCGGATCGGGTTCACCGGGTGAGGACGGCGGCGGCACGGCGCCCGGGGGCTCGCCCGCCTCACGGGCGGCGCGCCGCGGGCACCCGCTAGCCTGAGCGGGCACACGCAGTGGTTCGACGCAGGCGGTAGGCAGATGGACTTCCCGGGGGACTTCTCCGCACACCCCCAGCCGCACGGCGGCTGGCCCGGCAACGAGCTGGAGGAGGTGCTGTCCGCGTCCCTCGGCGCGGGCCCCTCGGCCGCGGGGCGCATCCTCGAGGTGCTCGGCCGCAGCTTCGTCTGGGTGCCCCTGCCGAACGGCGGCGGACCGGACAGCGGCTCCCTCGACCTGCCCGGCATGGAGATCGACGGCCAGGCCTACGTCCCGGTGTTCAGCTCCGAGGAACAGCTCCGCCAGGCCGCCGGCGCCCACATGCCGTACACCATCGCGCCCGCCGTCGAGTTCGCCCGCGGTCTGCCCCCGCAGGCGGGCATCGCCCTCAATCCGGGCGGCGTCGTCGGTATCCCGCTGCCCCCGCCCGCCGTCGCGGAACTCTGCCGGACCGGCCGCACCCCCCTCGACGGCCCGGGCACCGGCGGCCGGGTCCGCCTCTTCGAACCGGACTGGCAGGACGACCCCGTCGACTTCCTCTCCGCCGCCTCCGCCGAGTTCGACGGCACCGGCGTCGTCCTGACGGCCCGCCGCTGCCTGGCCGCCGTCGAGACCGCCGACCCCGTCATGTTCGTCGGCGTCGAACTCTCCCACTGGGAGGGCGACGCCCGCGTCGCGCCCCTGGACGCCCTGGGCCGCGCCCTCGGCAAGGCGCCGGTCAAGTGGCCCGTCAACCTCGTCCTCCTGGACGTGGCGGAGGACCCGGTGGGCCACTGGATGCGCGAGAGGATACGGCCCTTCTACACGCGGGCCGGGTGAAGCGCCCCTGCGGGCGCGGGGCTGTGGCCGGTACCGGCTCCGGCGGGTGCGCGCGCCCAGGCGCGGGCGCACCCGCCGGACGGCGCAACCCCGGAGTCGGCAGGCAGCCTTAAGCTAGGGTCACGGCTCGAATCAGGGCGTTACGAAGGGGCGGTAAACAGTGAGCGCGAGCGGCACCGCCGCGGCAGGCCAGGTCGAGCACATGCTGCGCCAGGTCACTCCCGGCCGCTACGACGCCTACGAGGCCTTGCTGCGTGCCCTCGCGACCCCGTCCTCCGGTCAGGTCTGGATGCTGCTGTGGCACGGCCAGGCCGGCAGCCCCGACGCCCAGTACGGCGCCATGGAGGTCGACGGCCACGGCTACGCGCCCTGCGTCACCTCGGCCCAGGAGCTGTCCGCGAGCGGCTGGAACCGCAGCTACGAGGTGGTCGACGGCGTCGACGTGGCCCGCACCCTCTATCCCGAGCACCACGGCCTGTGGCTGAACCCGCACGCCCCGGGCGGCGGCGTCGGCATCCCGTGGCTGGACCTGCGCCGGATCGCCACGGGGCTGGACCGCCAGCCCGCCGGTCCGCTGCGGCTGGCCGAACCGACCATCGAGATCCCCGCGTTCTACGCCCTGCTCACCCAGAACGCCCACCGCACCCCGGCCGTCCGCTCGCTGCGCCGCGCCTGGGTGCAGCCCGCCCTCGGGGCGCCGTATCTCGCCATCGGACTCGATGTGTACGAGGCCTCCCCGGCGGCCGTGGACTCGGTACGCGCGATGATGCAGCAGTCCATCAGTGCCGTACCGGACGGCCTGCCCGTGTCGACGGTCGCGATGTCCGACGAGTACGACCCCGTCGCGATGTGGCTGCGTGCCCACGCCCGCCCGTTCTACGACCGCGAGGCGCACGCGGCCCCGGCGCAGTCCCCCGCGGCCGGCTACGGCTACCCGCCGGTCCCGCCGGCCACCGGGCGCTACTGATCCCGGCCGCCGCTGCTCCCGTCCGTCCGTATCCCGGTCAGATCCGCGGTGCGGCGGTCTCTGCGCGCGTAGACGTGGGGCGGAAGGATCCGCCCTGCCCTGATTGTCCCAACTCGCCCCTGTCCGGCCCGCGTTACGTCGCGTTCGGATAACGGAACCCGGCAGACAGCATCACGGTTACGCATCCATTCACCGTCAAGTCTGGCAACAGATCGCCAAAGCGTTGAAGACTCCCGCTCCAGGGGTGTTCGCCCGGGTGTTCGCCCCTGTGTACGACGGACTGATCACGCCGCTACAGCGGCAAGTGCGGGCCGGCTACCGCCGGTTGAGAGGGGTCCCTGCCAGATGACGGCACCATTGCACGAGCCGACCGCGGAAGCGGCTCCGAGTGCGGCCGAGGAAGCGGCGCTGGTCGGCGGCGACGCGAAGGCCGTTCAGGGGCGCTCCCTGGGCCGGATCGCCTGGGAGCGACTCAAGCGCGACAAGCTGGCCCTCGCGGGCGGCATCGTGGTGCTGTTCCTGATCCTGGTCGCCGTGCTCGCGCCGGTGATCACCAGCCTGGTCGGACAGGACCCCGAGGCCCACCACGAGGACCTCATCGACCCGCTGTTCGGCACGCCGGTGGGCTCCTTCGGCGGCATCAGCGGGGAGCACTGGCTGGGTGTCGAGCCGGTAAACGGCCGCGACATCTTCGCCCGGATCGTCTACGGCGCCCGGATCTCGCTGCTCGTCGGCTTCCTGTCGGCGATCGTCGCCGTCGTCCTCGGCACCGTCCTCGGCGTCCTCGCGGGCTTCTTCGGCGGCTGGGTCGACACGGTCATCAGCCGGGTCATGGACGGCCTGCTGGCCTTCCCCCAGCTGCTGTTCATCATCGCCCTGGTCTCCGTCATGCCGAGCGAGATGCTGGGACTGACCGGCACCGGCGTGCGCCTGTTCGTGATGATCCTGGTCATCGGCTTCTTCGGCTGGCCCTACATCGGACGCGTGGTGCGCGGCCAGACGCTCTCGCTGCGCGAACGCGAGTACGTCGAGGCGGCCCGCTCGCTGGGCGCCGGGCGGTTCTACATCCTGTTCAAGGAACTGCTGCCCAACCTGGTCGCGCCCATCATCGTGTACACGACGATGATGATCCCCACCAACATCCTCACCGAGGCGGCACTCAGCTTCCTGGGCGTCGGCGTCAAGCCGCCCACGCCCTCCTGGGGGCAGATGCTCTCGAGCGCGATCGACTACTACGACTCGGACCCCATGTACATGGTGATCCCGGGTGTGGCGATCTTCATCACCGTGCTGGCCTTCAACCTCTTCGGCGACGGCGTGCGCGACGCGCTGGACCCGAAGGGCTCCCGCTGAACTGCCGTACCGCAAGCGTCCCGTGGCGCAAGACACGGGGTCTCTCATCAAATCCGGAGGATCCGAGATCGTGACTACCCAACGCACCTCAGGGCGGCGCAAGCAGGCCATGGCCGCTGCCGCGGTGGTCGCCGCGCTGCTGACCACGGCGGCGTGCGGCGGCGGTGGCAAGGACAGCGACAACGGCTCGAAGAACGGCGCGGCCGGCTTCGACGCCGCCAACAACAAGGTGGCGCAGGCCAACCTCGTGAAGAAGGGCGGCACCCTGAAGTTCGCCGCCCCGCAGGACGCCGACTCGTGGGACACCACCCGCGGCTACTACGGCTTCATGTGGAACTTCGCGCGCTACTACAGCCGCCAGCTCGTCACGAACAAGACGGAGCCCGGCAAGGCCGGCACCGAGCTGACCCCGGACCTCGCCACCGGTCTCGCCAAGATCAGCGACGACGGCAAGACCTACACGTACACCCTGCGTGACGACATCACGTGGGAGGACGGCAAGCCGATCACGTCCAAGGACATCAAGTACGGCATCGAGCGCGTGTGGGCGCAGGACGTGCTGTCCGGCGGCCCGACGTACCTGAAGGAGGTGCTCGACCCCAAGGGCGAGTACCAGGGCCCGTACAAGGACAAGTCCGCGGACAAGCTCGGCCTGAAGGCCATCGAGACGCCGAACGACAAGACCATCGTCTTCAAGCTGCCTGCGGCCAACTCCGACTTCGAGGAGATGCTGGCCCTCATCTCGGCCTCCCCGGTCCGCCAGGACAAGGACACCAAGTCCAAGTACGGCCTGAAGCCGTTCTCCTCCGGCCCGTACAAGTTCGAGTCCTACAGCCCGGGCAAGGACCTGACGCTGGTCCGCAACACCGCCTGGAAGCAGTCCTCGGACCCGATCCGCAAGGCGTACCCGGACAAGATCACGGTCAAGTTCTTCTCGAACGCCAACGACCTGGACGCCCGTCTGATCGCCGGTGACTACGACCTGGACCTGGCGCAGACCAGCCTCTCCCCGCAGGGCCGTTCCACGGCCCTGAAGGAGCACAAGGACAACCTGGACAACCCGGTCTCCGGCTACATCCGTTACGCGGCCCTCGCGCAGAACGTGAAGCCGTTCGACAACATCCACTGCCGCAAGGCGGTGCTGTACGGCGCCGACCACGTCTCGCTGCAGACCGCGCGCGGCGGCCCCGTGGCCGGCGGTGACATCGGCACCAACATGCTGCCCCCGGGCATCCCGGGCGGCGAGGGCCAGAAGTACGACCCGTACGGCATGGCCGGTGCGAACAAGGGCGGCAACGTCGCCAAGGCCAAGGAAGAGCTGAAGGCCTGCGGCAAGCCGAACGGCTTCAAGACCAAGATCGCGGTCCGCAACAACAAGCCCGCCGAGGTCGCGACCGCCGAGTCGCTCCAGGCGTCGCTGAAGAAGGTCGGCATCGACGTCGACATCGACCAGTACGACGGTGCGCAGAACTCCAGCGTGGTCGGCAGCCCCTCGAACGTGAAGAAGAAGGGCTACGGCATCATCATCATGGGCTGGGGTGCCGACTTCCCGTCCGTCCAGGGCTACGGCCTGCCGCTGTGGCACAGCAAGTACATCCTGGAGAGCGCCAACAACAACTACGCGCTCATCAACGACAAGACGATCGACGGCCTCTTCGCCGACTACACGAAGACGCTGGACGACGCCGAGAAGACCCGTATCGCCACGGAGATCAACCACAAGGTGATGGAGGGCGCGTACTACCTGCCCTTCGTCTTCGAGCGGTTCCTCAACTGGCGCTCGGACCGGCTGGCGAACGTCTACACCACTGACGCGTACAGCGGTATGTACGACTTCGTCAACCTCGGCCTGAAGAACACGAAGTAACCGGCACACCCGCCGTACGGCACGAAAGGCAGGTGAAGGCCGGCGCGGCGTGACCGCGGGCCCCGGAAGACCTCCGGCGGCCCGCGGTCCGCGGCGGGCCGTTAGCTGTGCTCGCTTACCTCATCAGGCGGTTGTTCGCCGCCGTAGTGATGCTCGTGGTCATCGTCGTGGTGGTCTTCAGCATCTTCTTCCTCATCCCCAAGTGGGCGGGCGTCGACGTCGCCCTGAGCTTCGTGGGCAAGCAGGCCGACCCCGCCGCCGTAGAGGGCGTGCGGCAGAAGCTGGGCCTCGGCGAGCCGATCTACGCGCAGGTCTGGGAGTTCTTCAAGGGCATCTTCGTCGGCCGGACCTACTCCGGCGGCGGTGACGTCACCGAGTGCGCCGCGCCGTGCTTCGGCTACTCCTTCCGCAGCGAACAGGCCATCTGGCCGGTGCTGACCGACCGCTTCCCGGTGACCCTGGGGCTGGCGCTCGGCGCGGCCGTGCTGTGGCTGCTCTTCGGCCTCGCCGCGGGTGTGCTCTCCGCTCTCAAGCGGGGCAGCCTCTGGGACCGCGGCGCGATGATCGTGGCCCTGGCGGGTGTCTCCCTGCCCATCTACTTCACCGGTCTGCTCAGCCTCGCGATCTTCTCCTACGGTCTCGGCTGGATCAACGGTGAGTACGTGCCCCTGGAGGACGGCCTCAGCGGCTGGCTGGACGGCATGATCCTGCCCTGGATCACCCTGGCCTTCCTCTACGCGGCGATGTACGCCCGCATCACCCGCGCGACCATGCTGGAGATCCTCGGCGAGGACTACATCCGCACCGCCCGCGCCAAGGGCCTGCGGGAGCCGGTCGTCATCCGCAAGCACGCCATGCGCTCCACGATGACGCCCATCCTCACCATGCTCGGCATGGACCTCGGTGCCCTCATCGGCGGGGCGATCCTGACCGAGACCACGTTCTCCCTGCCCGGCCTCGGCCAGGCCGTGCTGAACGCGATCAAGAACCAGGACCTGCCCATCATCCTGGGCGTCACCCTGATCACTTCTCTCGCGGTGCTCATCGCCAACCTCGTGGTGGACGTCCTGTACGCCGTGATCGACCCCCGAGTGAGGCTCTCATGACCGAACTCAGCAAGACCGGCGCGGCCGTGGGCGAGCCCGCCCCCGCCGCCGGCGCCGCGACCACCGCCTTCCTGGAAGTGCGCGACCTGAAGGTGCACTTCCCGACCGACGACGGTCTGGTGAAGTCCGTCGACGGGCTCAGCTTCCAGCTGGAGAAGGGCAAGACCCTCGGCATCGTGGGCGAGTCCGGATCCGGCAAGTCGGTGACCTCGCTCGGCATCATGGGCCTGCACACGGCCGGCAACTACGGCAAGCGCAAGCCGCAGATCTCCGGCGAGATCTGGCTGAACGGCACCGAGCTGCTGACGGCCGACCCGGACCAGGTGCGCCGCATGCGCGGCCGCGAGATGGCGATGATCTTCCAGGACCCGCTGTCCGCGCTGCACCCGTACTACACGATCGGCCAGCAGATCGTGGAGGCGTACCGGATCCACCACGACGTCGACAAGAAGACCGCCAAGCGCCGTGCGGTCGAGATGCTCGACCGGGTCGGCATCCCGCAGCCCGACAAGCGCGTCGACAACTACCCGCACGAGTTCTCCGGCGGTATGCGCCAGCGCGCGATGATCGCGATGTCGCTGGTCAACAACCCCGAGCTGCTCATCGCGGACGAGCCGACCACCGCCCTGGACGTCACCGTCCAGGCGCAGATCCTGGACCTGATCCGGGATCTGCAGAAGGAGTTCGGCTCGGCCGTCATCATCATCACCCACGACCTGGGCGTCGTCGCCGAGCTGGCCGACGACCTCCTGGTGATGTACGGCGGCCGGTGCGTCGAGCGCGGGCCCGCGGAGAAGGTGTTCTACGAGCCCCGTCACCCCTACACCTGGGGTCTGCTCGGCTCGATGCCGCGTCTCGACCGCGACCAGCAGGAGCGGCTGATCCCGGTCAAGGGCTCCCCGCCCTCGCTGATCAACGTCCCGTCGGGCTGCGCCTTCAACCCGCGCTGCCCGTACGCGGACCTGCCGAAGGACAACGTCACCCGCACGGTCCGCCCGGAGCTGACCGAGGTCGGCAGCCGGCACTGGGCCGCCTGCCACATGTCGCAGGAGCAGCGGGAGCGTATCTGGACCGAAGAGATTGCGCCGAAGCTGTGAGTGACGAGAAAGCGGTGACGATTCCCGCGCAGAGCGAGGGCACCCGTGCCGAGCGTGAGGTGCTGCTGAAGGTCACCGGCCTGCAGAAGCACTTCCCGATCAAGAAGGGGCTGCTCAAGCGGCAGGTCGGCGCGGTCCACGCGGTCGACGGCATCGACTTCGAGGTCCGGGCCGGCGAGACGCTGGGCGTGGTCGGCGAGTCCGGCTGCGGCAAGTCGACGATGGGCCGGCTGATCACCCGGCTGCTCGAGCCGACCGGCGGCACGGTCGAGTTCGAGGGCAAGGACATCACGCACCTCGGGGTGGCGGGCATGCGTCCGCTGCGCCGCGATGTGCAGATGATCTTCCAGGACCCGTACTCGTCGCTGAACCCGCGCCACACCATCGGCACCATCATCGGCGCCCCCTTCAAGCTCCAGGGCGTCGAGCCCGAGGGCGGCGTCAAGAAGGAAGTGCAGCGGCTGCTGTCGGTGGTCGGGCTCAACCCCGAGCACTACAACCGCTACCCGCACGAGTTCTCCGGCGGTCAGCGCCAGCGCATCGGCATCGCCCGCGCGCTCGCGCTGAACCCGAAGCTGGTCGTGGCCGACGAGCCGGTGTCCGCGCTGGACGTGTCGATCCAGGCGCAGGTGGTGAACCTGCTGGACGACCTCCAGCAGGAGCTGGGCCTGACGTACGTGATCATCGCGCACGACCTGTCGGTGGTCCGGCACGTCTCGGACCGCATCGCGGTGATGTACCTCGGCAAGATCGTGGAGCTGGCCGACCGCGACCTGCTCTACAAGACGCCGATGCACCCGTACACCAAGGCGCTGATGTCGGCGGTGCCGATCCCGGACCCCGCCCGCAAGTCCGCCAAGAGCGAGCGGATCCTGCTCAAGGGCGACGTGCCCTCGCCGATCTCCCCGCCGTCCGGCTGCCGGTTCCACACCCGGTGCTGGAAGGCGACGGAGATCTGCAAGAAGACCGAGCCGCCGCTGGTGGAGCTGCGCCCCGGTCAGCGGGTCGCCTGCCACCACCCGGAGAACTTCGAGGACCAGCAGCCGCAGGACACCGTGCTGCTGACCGCCGCGAAGGAGGCGGCCGAGCTGGTCTCCGACAAGGTGCTCGCCGAGTCGGCGGAGACGTCGGCGGCGGTGGCCGCCGAGCTGTCGGGCGACGCCGAGCGCCCCGCCGAGGCGGAGTCGGGGGCCGCGGCGGAGCCCAAGGCCGGGGCCGACGAGGCGACGGCCGGTGTGACGGAGACCGAGGCCGCGGAGAGCGGCGCCACCGAGGCCGCCGCACCCGCGCCGCGACCGTCGGACACCGAGGCCACCTCACCGAAGTCGGTGACCAAGGACAAGTAACACCGCACCACCGACGGACCCCCGCCTTCATTCGGAAGGCGGGGGTCCGTCGTCAGGTGAGAATGGCAGGGTGCTCCAGCAACTGTTCACCCCGTCCGTCCAGCACACCCTGGACCTGATCGGCATCTTCGTCTTCGCGATCTCCGGTGCGCTGCTGGCCGTCCGCAAGAACTTCGACGTCTTCGGCATCGCCGTGCTCGCCGAGGTCACCGCGCTGGGCGGCGGGCTCTTCCGTGACCTGATCATCGGCGCCGTACCGCCGGCCGCCTTCACGGACCTGGGGTACTTCCTGACCCCGCTGCTCGCCGCGCTGCTCGTGTTCTTCCTCCATCCGCACGTGGAGCGCATCCAGACCGGGGTGAACGTCTTCGACGCCGCCGGGCTCGGTCTGTTCTGCGTCTCCGGGACGACGAAGGCGTACGAGTACGGCCTGGGTCTGACCGCCTCGGCGGCCCTCGGCCTGGCCACCGCGGTCGGCGGCGGTGTGCTGCGCGACGTCCTCGCCAACGAGGTGCCCTCGCTGCTGCGCTGGGACCGCGACCTGTACGCGGTGCCCGCGATGGTGGGTGCCACGATGGTGGTGCTGTGCATCCGGTTCGACGCGCTGACCACGGTCACCTCGGGGATCGCCGTGGTCACTGCGTTCGTGCTGCGGCTGCTGGCGATGCGCTTCC
Source organism: Streptomyces glaucescens (assembly GCF_002154375.1). Taxonomy (GTDB): domain Bacteria; phylum Actinomycetota; class Actinomycetes; order Streptomycetales; family Streptomycetaceae; genus Streptomyces; species Streptomyces glaucescens. The sequence goes on from NZ_MUND01000170.1 coordinate 26,793, forward strand.
ACTGGCGGGCGCCGCGGGCCTGGAACCGGCGGTCGACGGTCCGGGAAGAGGAGCCAGCAAAAGCTACCGCTTAGTAATTTTCTGTTGTACCGTACCGCCATGGCTCAGGCATCCCAGGCGACGATCGGCGACAGCGAGTTCGACCGCGACACGGCCGTCACGCGCCGCGCGGACGGCGTGTACGACATCGACCTCTCCGCCGGCTGGACCATCATCAACGCCGTCAACGGCGGCTATCTCCTCGCCGTCCTCGGCCGCGCCCTGGCCGACCACCTGCCGCACCCCGACCCCTTCACCGTCTCCGCGCACTACCTGACCGCCTCCCAGCCGGGCCCCGCGGTCGTGCGCACACAGACGGTCCGCACCGGCCGCACCCTCTCCACCGGCCAGGCCTCCCTCTTCCAGCACGACGAGCGGGGCAACGAGGTCGAGCGGATCCGTGTCCTCGCCTCCTACGGCGACCTGGACACCCTCCCCGACGACGTCCGCACGACGGCGGAGCCGCCCGCGATCCCGTCGATCGATCAGTGCTTCGGCCCCGACGACGCCCCGGCCCCGGTGCCCGGCAGCTCCGCCATCGCCGACCGGCTGATGCTCAAGCTGGACCCCGCCACCCTCGGCTGGGCGCTCGGCGCACCCTCCGGAAAGGGCGAGATGCGGGCCTGGTTCGGCCTCAAGGACGGCCGTGACGCCGACCCCTTCTCGCTGCTGCTCGCGGTGGACGCGCTGCCGCCCACCGCCTTCGAACTCGGCCTGTCCGGCTGGGTGCCCACGGTCGAACTCACCGTCCACGTCCGCTGCCGCCCGGCTCCCGGCCCGCTGCGCGTCGCCATCACCACCCGCAACCTCGCGGGCGGCTTCCTGGAGGAGGACGCGGAGGTCTGGGACAGCGACGACCGCCTGGTCGCCCAGTCCCGCCAGCTGGCGAGGGCCCGGCTCCAGAGCTCCGGGGCCCCGAAGGGCACCTGAGGGGTTCTCAGCGGCGCGGGGAGCCGCGCGACCGGCCACGCGCGACCCGCGCCCGCCGACGGCCGAACACGGCACCCCGGCAGGTGCACCGGACCCACCCGCATAGCCTGACGCCGTGAAGTCCGACCGCCTCCTGTCGATCCTGCTGCTCCTGCAGACCCGCGGCCGCGTGACGGCGGGCGAACTCGCCGAGCGGCTGGAAGTCTCCGTCCGCACGATCTACCGCGACATCGAGGCACTGTCCGCCGCCGGCGTCCCGGTCTACGCCGAACGCGGCCGGCACGGCGGCATCGAACTCCTCGCGGGCTTCCGCACCGACGTCACCGGACTGACCTCCGACGAGTCCCGGGCGCTGTTCGTCCTGGCCGCGCAGGGCGCCCACGCGGCCCTCGGGCTGGACGCCGCGCTCGCCTCCGCCCTGCGCAAGGTCATGGCGGCGCTCCCCGCCCCGCACCGCCCGGCCGCCGACGTCACCTCCCGGCGCATCCTCGTCGACGCCACCCGCTGGCTGGGCGGCCCGCAGCCGGACGCCGACCTGGACGCGCTGCGGGACGCGGTCTTCGCCGACCGCCGGCTGCTGCTGCGCTACCGGCACGGCGGCACCGGCGAGGCGCGCACCTACACCGTCGACCCGTACGGCCTGGTGGCCAAGGCGGGCGTCTGGTACCTGGTCGCCGACCGGCGGGCGAAGCCGCGGCTGTTCCGCGCCGACCGGGTGCGGTCCGCGCGACTCCTCGACGCCCCCGTGCGGCGCCGCCCCGGCGTGGAACTCGCCGACGTGTGGGCGGAACTGCGCCGCCGGGTGGAGGAGCGCCCCGGCGGGCTCGACGTCACCGCCCGGGTCCGGCGGGACCGCCTCGGCCTCTTCGTGCGCATCACCGCGCCCTGGCTGACCGAGCGCCCCGACGACTCCGGCGACGGGGAGTGGGTCACCGTGCGGCTGTCGTACGGCGTCCTGGGCGAAGCCCGCGGGCTGCTGCAGTTCGGCGACCAGGTGGAGGTCGTCTCCCCGCCGGAGGTCCGCGCCGAGCTGGCGAGGGCGGCCGCGTCCGTCACCCGGCTGTACGCGGGGGAGGGATGACCGTCAGGTGGTCCCGTCCCGCCAGTGGCTGCGGCCGATGCCGATCAGCCGGAGCTGGCGGGTGGCGAGCCGCTCGACGCGTCGGCGCTCCTCCTCGGGGGCCTCCAGGGTCTCCAGGAAGAGGGAGGCGGTGCTCAGCATCTGGTCGACGTAGAGACCGGCGAGCATCAGCAGGTCGTCGTCGCTCCAGCCCGCGGACTCAGGGTCCTTGGCCAGCTCGGTCCGCACCTCCTCGGTGAACCGGGCCAGTTGCTCCCGGATGGCCTCGCGCACCGGCTGGACTCCGCCATGTCGTTCCCGCGCGATGAACCGGACGTGTGCGGGGTACGCGTCCACATGACGGGCGATCAGTTCGACGGCGCGCTTGATGCGTTCGTCGTGGTCGTCCACCGCGGACACCGTCGTCCGGATCATCGGGTGCAGGCTGCCCAGCGCCTCCTCGACCAGGGCCACACCGAGATCCGCCGTGGAGCGGAAGTGCCGGTAGAAGGCGGTCGGGGCGACACCGACGGCGCGGGTGACCTCACGCAGGCCGAGGCTGCTCAGGCTCTGCTCCTCCAGCAGCCGCAACGCGGCGTCGAGGAGCGCCTGGCGGGTCTTCTGTTTCTGGGCCTGCCGGATACCGAGGGTGTGACTCATGCCATGCAGTTAACAACTGTTCTCCGTAAGGGGGAAGTCGTCAGACGCGCTAGACTGGGTAGTCAGTGAACAACTGTAACCACAATCGTTCACCGAGAGAGGGGGGAACCCTCCATGCTCTTCCTCGTCGCCGCTCTGCTGCTGCTGGGCGTGGTCCTGGGCACCGTCGCCCACGCGCCGCTCACCTTCTCCGTCGCGGCCGGCGTGGTCATCGCCGTCTGGCTCGCCGTCTTCGCCGCCCGCGAGCGGCACGCCCGCCGCCGTCACACACCGTCCCACTGACGACACCCACGCATGACCGGGAGCTGACCGACATGCATCTCACCGCACCGGCCACCCGCCGCACCGGCATCCGCGACACCGACGGCATGGCCGTCGCGTCCTTCGTCCTCGGGCTGATCGGACTGCTCGTCTTCAACGTCTTCCTGGGGCCCGTCGCCATCACCCTGGCGAGCATCGCCCTGTGGCGGGGCACGCACCGCCGCGGCCGCGCCCTCCTGGGCCTGGGCCTGGGCGTCGCCGACCTGGTGGTGCTGCTCGCGTTCGTGCAGGCCGACGACACCGTCTCCTGGAGCTTCTAGGCGGGCCGACGACACCGTCTCCTGGAGCTTCCAGGGGGTGTCTCGCCGACCGGGCGCCGAGGCCCGGGGTGCGGCGCGCCGTAGAATCGGCGTCACCATGGCATACCTCGACCACGCCGCGACCACCCCCATGCTCCCGGAGGCGGCAGAGGCACTGACCGCCCACCTGGGCGTCACGGGCAACGCCTCCTCCCTGCACGCGTCCGGCCGGCGGGCCCGCCGCACCGTCGAGGAAGCCCGGGAGACCCTCGCCGAGGCCCTGGGCGCCCGCCCCAGCGAGGTGGTCTTCACCTCCGGCGGCACCGAGGCCGACAACCTCGCCGTCAAGGGCCTGTACTGGGCCCGGCGCGACGCCGACCCCGCCCGTACCCGGGTCCTCGCCAGCCCCGTAGAGCACCACGCGGTGCTCGACGCGGTCCACTGGCTCGGTGAGCACGAGGGCGCCACCGTCGAGTACCTCCCGGTCGACGCCCACGGCCGGGTCCACCCGGACGCGCTGCGCGAGGCCATCGCCCGCGACCCCGGCTCCGTCGCCCTCGCCACCGTCATGTGGGCGAACAACGAGATCGGCACCGTCATGCCGGTGCGCGAACTCGCCGACACGGCCGCCGAGTTCGATGTCCCGCTGCATGCCGACGCGGTCCAGGCGGTCGGCCAGCTGCCGGTCGACTTCGGCGCCTCCCGCCTCGCCGCGATGACCGTCTCCGGCCACAAGATCGGCGGCCCCTACGGCATCGGCGCCCTGCTGCTCGGCCGGGAGTACGCCCCCGTCCCCGTGCTGCACGGCGGTGGCCAGGAGCGGCACGTGCGCTCCGGCACCCTCGACGTCCCCGCGGTCGCCTCCTTCGCGGTCGCCGGACGGCACGCCGCCGAGCACCGCGAGCGCTTCGCCCGGGAGATCGGTGCCCTGCGCGACGACCTGGTCGCGGCGGTCCGTGCGGCCGTCCCCGACGCGATCCTCGGCGGCGACCCGGTCGACCGGCTCCCCGCCAACGCCCACTTCACCTTCCCCGGCTGTGAGGGCGACTCCCTGCTGCTCCTCCTGGACGCCCAGGGCATCGAGTGCTCGACCGGCTCCGCCTGCACCGCGGGTGTCGCCCAGCCCAGCCACGTGCTGCTCGCCACCGGCACCGATCCGGACCTGGCACGCGGCACCCTGCGCTTCTCCCTCGGCCACACGTCCACGGCCGCCGATGTGGAGGCGGTCGCCAAGGCCATAGGGCCGGCGGTGGAGCGGGCCCGGGCGGCGGGACTCACCTAGATTCCCGCAGGGCCGGGCAACGAAAGCCGGGCAACGAAAAGGGACCTACGAGACGGGTTCCCTTCGCCGGTATTGCCCGGATCAGGTGGCTGGGGGTCGCCGTCCGGTCTTCCCGACCTTCCGGCCTCTCAGCCCGACCGTCGACGTCGGCAATGGCGGATGCCTGAGCGTCTCGCCACAGTCGGCAACTCCGGTCGAACTCCCTCACTCATCCCGTAGGCCTACCAACAGGATAAGACGGGCAAAGGGGAATGCAACCGGCAAATCGGAATTTCTTCCGGATTTCCAGGCCCTCAGGCCTCCGACGCCGTACGCGCCTGCCGCACCAGCTTCAGATACCGCTCCCAGTCCCAGTGCGGCCCCGGATCCGTGTGGTCCGTCCCCGGCACCTCCACATGGCCGATGATGTGCTCCCGGTCGACCGGGA